>CALAJP010000181.1 GCA_937922815.1 uncultured Saprospiraceae bacterium | reverse complement strand
TTCCACGTATCTCAGAATGATTTCAGTTCATTAGTCAATAGTGGCGGAAAATCAGACATCAAAGGCTTAGAAGTTTCGTACAGTTTCAAATTTAAAAAGTTAGAAGGATTACTTTCGTATGAATATTTGGATTCAAAGAGGCAATTTGATGATGTAAATAATGGAAAGCCATTTAATTTTAAATTTGGGAGAAAACATAATATTAAGTTTTTTGCCAATTATCAAATCAACGATAAAAAGGCATTGAGTTTTAATGCCGTTTGGTCATCGGGAATTTATTTTAATGTTCCTGACGAAATCCAACTTTCTACACTCGGTCAATTTGTACCTGTCAATAGACAGATTAATAATTTCGAAACACCCAACTATTTTAGGCTCGATCTAGGATATTCATGGAAAACTGTTTCTAAAAAAGGAAGAGATAGAGAATGGAATATTTCAGTTTATAACACTACGGCTCACAATAATCCATTTTATGCACATTACTTCAATGGAAAAGCACAGGTTATATCTAATTTAAACTTTTTTCCAGGCATTTCGATGAGCCAAAAGTGGTAATTGAGATATTTAGAACATCTACTGCTTCTATTGAAATATCGGATAAAATTTCTTCTTAAAACCAATCGTTGTAAGGAAAGTGTATTCCTTTTATCTATTAACAAATGATTCAATATTCATTACCAATGAAAATATTTCCATCCCTATTATGGGTGCTATTGTTAATCTCCTGTTTCCAATCCGAATTGGTCGAATTAGAAACAGATCCAGATTATCAACCCAAGCTGGTTGCTAACATTCTATTAAACCAGCACGGAGAAATACAATATCAGATTACAAAATCAAGACCTACTAATGAATTCGAGATTATCGATTTAAGATATATTTCTGAAGAAGAAAAAAATGCTACTTTGGAAAGTATAAAAGTAGAAAATGCGAATATTAAACTTTTTCAAGATGAAGTTTTGGTCTGGGAAACAACGATAAATAATCCTCAATTAAACACTGAAACTATTTCTAATTTCAACAAAGAAGGAAACTGGAAAGTCATTATTTCAGCAGATGGTTATGATGAAGTTTTTTCGAGTCTAGAACAATTTCCTTCAGAATTAAAAAGTAATTTCGTTGACAGTACTAGCACATTTGATGACTCCTTTGTTTTTACATTCGAGATTGAAGGTGGTGCTAATGACGAATATTATATTTTAGAGGGAAATAACTATGATGGTATATCTACAAAAGGTTATTCATGCGATTATTATGTATCAGGGGTAGCAAATATTCTGAGAAATAATTGTTTTAAAAATTCAACATTAAAATTTGATACTTTCTATCAACCTATATTTAACTCCACCTCATTTATATATCAAACATCAATCTATTCAATTAACGAATCCTACTATAATTACCTTTCTTTTATTGAAGATGAAGAAAGGATCTTTAGTGAAATAGCTGACCCAAGACTATCCACCACCAATATGTCAAACCAGCTTGGAGTTTTTGCATTAGTAAATGAAGATAAATATGAATTTGAAATTAGGTAAAAAACGAATAAACAACCTAAGTTTTGGGTTTAGTTACCATCCAAATAGAGTCGAGAATAATTAATTTAGATATGAAATAATGAAGAATGGACTTGTAAATGAAAAGTCTAAATTATCTTTTATAAACCAAAAAAGCTCCGTAAGAAATCTTACGAAGCTTTTAGCGGTCCGGACGGGACTCGAACCCGCGACCCCCTGCGTGACAGGCAGGTATTCTAACCAACTGAACTACCGAACCAAGAAATATAAATTGCTTTATATTACCTACTGTGTTGAACAGCGATGCAAATATATAGTGAATTATTTTTACTTGCAAGTTTTTCAATAAAAAAAATGAAAAAAATATTTTTACACAATCAATACATAGGTTTTATTTAAAAAGCTAATCGTAATCCGTACCTTTGTGAGTCAATATAGATTAAATTTTAAACAACTATGGTCTTTTTAGAATTTGAAAAACCTTTAGAGGAACTCCACGAACAACTGAATAACATTAAGGAAGTTGGGGAAAAAGGAGGGTTAGACGTTACTCCTATCGTATCAGAATTGGAGCAAAAGATAGAATCTACAAGAAATGAGATTTATTCAAACCTAACAGGTTGGCAACGAGTGCAACTATCTCGTCACCCAGAAAGACCTTATACACTGCATTATATAGACGAAATTTGTGAGGATTTTGTAGAACTTCATGGCGATAGAGCATTCAAAGACGATAAAGCTATCGTTGGAGGCTTGGGGACTATCGATGGGCAAAGAGTGATGATTATTGGTCATCAAAAGGGTGTAAATACCAAACTTCGCCAATACAGAAACTTCGGTATGCCAAACCCAGAAGGCTATAGAAAAGCACTTCGGTTGATGAAAATTGCAGAAAAATTTGATATTCCAGTAGTAACTTTCATAGATACACCAGGAGCATTCCCAGGCTTAGAAGCAGAAGAACGAGGTCAAGCAGAAGCAATTGCAAGAAACTTGATTGAAATGGCTCAATTAGAAACTCAAATTCTTTGCTATGTTATTGGCGAAGGAGCATCGGGAGGAGCAATTGGAATTGGATTAGGGGATAGAGTTTATATGTTAGAAAATACATGGTACTCTGTTATTTCACCCGAATCATGTTCTTCTATTTTATGGAGAAGTTGGGATTATAAAGAAACAGCAGCAGAACAATTAAAGTTAACAGCAACAGACGTTAAAGGCTTAGGCGTTATTGATGGAATCATTAACGAACCTGCTGGTGGTGCACATGCTGATCATAAAGAAATGGCTGATATTCTGAAGAAACAGATTCTTAAAGATTTAAAGGAGTTAAAACCTATAAAAAAGGATCAATTACTTCAAAAACGAATTGAAAAATACGAAAAAATGGGCGTTTTCGAAGATCGAAAAAACTAACACCCATTTTATTTAAAAACATTTCTTTTTCAAATTTTACAATCTTAATCCAATGACAGCGGGTTTTATCAACACATTTAGAGGGACAGGTGTCGCATTAATAACTCCCATGTTTCCTGACGGAACAGTAGATATTGAAGCATTCAAAAAGTTAGTAGAAAAAAATATTGCTGGCGGTGTTGAATATTTAGTGGTTTTGGGAACTACGGGTGAGGCAATTACGCTATCTACCAAAGAGTGTCGATTTGTTATGGACACAGCAATGGAAGTTGCTAATGGTCGAGTGCCTATTGTAGCAGGTCACTTTGGAGGAAATGAAACGATAAAATTAGTCAACAGAATTAATGACTATAATTTTGATGGATTAGATGCTGTTTTGTCTTCTAATCCCGCTTATAACAAACCTTCGCAAGAAGGAATTTACCAGCACTATATGCGAGTGGCTGACGCTTCGCCAAAACCTGTTATTATTTATAATGTACCGGGAAGAACAGCCTCAAACATAGAAGCTGAAACTATTCTTAGATTAGCAGAAAGCCACGAAAACTTTTTAGGTGTTAAAGAAGCATCTGGAGATATGGTTCAGGCTTCACAAATCATCAAGCATGTCAAAGATGATTTTTTAGTGATGTCAGGAGACGACCCTACGGCAATGTTGATGTGTGCCTTAGGTGGTCAAGGAGTTATTTCTGTGATTGCGAATATGTATCCGAAGATTTTTTCAGAAATGATACGTTTTTCTTTAAAACATGATTTCGTAGAAGCACGAAAATTACATAACCTTGTTTTAGACATTCACCCTTGGTTATATGCAGAAGGAAATCCTGTGGGAATCAAAGGAGCTTTGCAGATTCAAGGCATTATGGAATCCCGAAAAGCAAGATTTCCTCTTGTTCAGTGCAGTGATTCTATTATCGAAGGTTTGAAAAAAGAAATGGCAAAAATTGAATCTACTAAAAACGATTTGTAGTATAATATAATATTATGATTCATTTTAATCCATAACTGACAAAATCCTATTTATGTCAATTTTGAAAAAATTTGCAAGCGATGCGGCAGTTTATGGAATAGCTTTTATTCTTCCAAGAATTATCAATTATGTTGTGATTACCGTTTATTTGACTAACAAATACGGTCAAACAGAATTCGGTGTCTATTCAAAACTATATACTTGGATTGCCATTATTATTGCTTTGCTTACTTTTCGAATGGATACAGCATATTTTCGATTTGCATCCAAAGAAAAAAATAGCAATACGGTTTTCAGTACAGCGACTTGGGTGGTTGCCTTTTTGGCATTATTAGTATCCAGTATTTTGTTTTTCAACCCTAATATTTTAGCCCATTACGTAGAAACTTCTTTGAATATTGATGCAATCATTCAAGTTTCTTGTTTGGTTATTTTATTAGATTGTTTGGAATCTATCCCTTTCGCCAAACTTAGGCAAGAAGGAAAACCGAAGAAGTTTGCCCTTATCAAAATTATAAAAGTTAGTGCAATTGTCTTGTTTACCTTTTCATTTTACGAACTTTCATCTTTTTGGTATAGCATTACTTCCAACGATATATTTTTGAGTACGTCCGTAGAAGATAGAATTATGTTGGTGGTTTTTGCCAATTTAATAGGTTCGTTTGTTAGCTTTTTCTGCGTGTTACCTTATTATATAAAATACCTTCGACAACCCGATTTTTCATTATTAACCAAAATGTTAGCCTATTCTGCTCCATTAGCAATTGTTTCTGTTTGTGGAATATTTAATGAATATTTTGGTATCAATTTAGTCGATTATTTCAGTTCTAATGAAAACGGAATCCAAGAATCGGGGCAATTTAGTGCTATTTTAAGAGTCGCTATTTTGATGCAATTGTTTTTTACGGCATTTCAATATGCAGGCGAACCCTTTTTCTTTCAGAATGCAGACAGAAAAGATGCGTTCTTTTTGTATGCCCGTGTTGCTAATGTATTTATGTTCTTAGCCAGCCTTTTGTTAATATTAATCTTAGTGAATGTAGATATTATTAAGTTTTTTATAGGAAAAGACTTTCATAGCGGATTCGGTATTTTACCAATTTTATTACTTTCCAAATTATTGGTTGGATTATATTACAATATTTCTATTTGGTATAAATTAACGGATAAAACTTATTTTGGAGCAATTATATCCTTTATTGGTTCTGTGGTTTTTGTATTTAGTAGCTATCAATTAATCCCTATTTTGGGCAAAGAAGGAGCAGCTATTGCTAGCCTTTGTTGTTATGCTGTCATGTTGATAATCTGTTATTTCTTAGGACAAAAATATTATAAAGTACCTTATCCTATTTCTAAAATTTCTTATAAAATCGTGTTAGCTTTAGTGCTAGGTTGGTGGTTTAAGATAGGTTTTATAGATGCCTATTTTGACAATATTTGGTCTCGATTATTGTTGGGTAATATGATAGCAGTTTTATTTATTGGAATGATTTTGCGTTCCGAACCACAAATATTAGGTCGAATTCCATTTTTTAAACCTAAAACACCTAATTTGTAGTCTCTTTTTAAACTTATCTTTCTATGAAAATTTTCTGTATCGGTCGAAATTATATTGATCACGCCAAAGAACTTAACAACGCTGTTCCAAGCAGTCCAATGATTTTCATGAAGCCACCAACTGCCAAGTTGAAAAAAGGCTACCCTTTTTATATTCCCAATTTTACTGATGACTTGCATTATGAAGTGGAAGTTATTCTAAAGATTTGTAAGAATGGAAAAACGGTAGAAAAAGAGTTTGCCCACCGTTATTATGACCAAATTGGTTTAGGGATAGATTTCACAGCACGTGATTTACAGTCCAAATTAAAAAGTAAAGGACATCCTTGGGAAATAGCAAAGGCTTTTGATAATTCGGCAATAGTTGGCGATTTTAAGGAAAAATCTACTTTTACTGATATGAATAATATCAATTTTGGATTAAATATTAACGACAAGACTGTTCAACAAGGAAATACAAAAGATTTAATCTTCGATTTCGATACTTTGATTGTTCACATATCTAAATTCTTCACCCTTCAAGTGGGAGACTTAATTTACACAGGCACTCCCGCAGGAGTTGGTAATGTAAAACCTGGCGATACCTTAGAAGGTTTTCTTGAAGATGATAAAATGTTTGAGTTGGAAATTAAGTAGTTTTATTTTTCAAAACATTACGAACTACACGATAACATCGAACATCCGACCTTTGTCCTTGCCCATTCTGGACGCTTGGCAAACCATTTTTCATATTCAGGTTGCTCGGCGTAAGGTTTTTTGAGAAGATTATTAATTTCATTAAATAATTTATAATCTCCTTTTTCAGCATCATCTATTACCAATTGAGCGATATAGTTTCTCAATACGTATTTCGGATTTACTAAATTCATTTTAGATTTTCTTTCTGCATCTACAAAACCATCTTTTATTAATTGTTCTGAATATAAACCAAACCAATTTTTCCAATCTTGAAGTTGAGGAGTAGTTGGAGTTTGATAAAATGCCTTTTCAATTTTGATAAGCATATCGTCTTGCGTATCTACCGTCGAAATATTAGCCAACAATCGAAAGAAAATAGTCATATCTGTTTCTGTCATTTGAAGACACCTCTTGAGACCATTTATCAATTCAGTTGGGGAGGAATCACTAATTCCCATTTTTTGACACATCATTTGATGATGATTCGCAAGGTATTTTTGTTGGTACGAATTAGTTAAAACACTTTCTAATGCCTCTTTGTCTTTAATTACAGGATATAAAGCATTCGCTAAACGAACTAAATTCCAAAGCCCAATCGAAGCTTGTTTTCCAAAAGCATATCTTTTATGCGTTCTGTCGGTAGTGTTTGGAGTCCAATTTGGGTTGAAATCTTCCAACCATCCATAAGGCCCATAATCTATCGTTTCACCCATGATTGATAAATTATCTGTATTCATAACCCCATGAACAAAGCCAACTCTTTCCCATTCGATAATTAAAGAAAGTGTGGATTCGCAAACCTTTTCAAAAAACGATAAATATTTGTCTGACGAATTAGAATCAATAGATTTAAAAAAGTTAGTAATCGTGTAGTCACAAAGTTTTTTTAGTTCTTCATGTTCTTTATGGGCAGTAAGAATTTCAAAGTTTCCAAATCGAATAAAGTTTTGAGCAACTCGACAAACAATAGCACCTGTTTCATAGGCAGGATTTCCATCGTACATAACATCTCTCATGACTTCTTCTCCTGATTTAACGATAGACAATGCTCTGGTGGTAGGTACTCCCAAATTAAACATCGCTTCACTACATAAATATTCTCGAATCGAAGAACGCAAAACAGCAAATCCATCCGCAGTACGTGAATACGGTGTAGGTCCAGCCCCTTTCAGTTGTAATGCCCATTTTTTATTTTCTGTATTGATTTCTCCAATATTGATAGCCCGTCCATCGCCCAATTGACCTGCCCAATGCCCAAATTGATGTCCTCCGTATCGCATGGCAAAGGATTGAAAACCATCAAAAGAACTTTGCCCACTTATTATTTTTTCTAATTCTTCTTTGTCAAAGCTATCTAAGCCTAAAAGCTCCAAAACTTCAGTTGAAATATGAATCACTTCACTATTCGAAAATGAAATAGGTTTTACCCAAGAAAAGGAAGCATTTGGTACTGTTCTAGGATAATTTTCAAGAATGGGGTCAGCAGAAAGTGCATCCGTAAAAGAATTTTCCATATTGATGTTCATAAATATCAAAGTTGTTTTGAAACTAAAAGACAATCCATAAACAACAATATTGATTTAAAGTTTTGGGGACATCAAAATTGATAAACTACCTCTCAAAAGCATATTTAACCAAATTAGCACCCATTTTTAAGGCTTGAGTACGGACTTCTGGAGGGTCATTATGTACTTCTTGATTTTCCCAACCGTTTCCTAAATCAGATTCGTAAGAATAGAAACATATCAATTTATCTTCCCAAATTAGGGCTAAACCTTCGGCAGGTTTGTTGTCGTGTTTATGAATTTTTGGAATGCCGTTCGGGAATTCGAAATGAGTATTATAAACAGGGTGATTAGGAGGTAATTCAATAAATTCTAATTCAGGAAAAACCTTTTTCATGGCAGAGCGAACAAAAGGGTCCATACCATAATTATCATCAATATGAAGAAAGCCACCACCAAGTAAATATTGTCTAAGGTTTTTAGCTTCTTGGTCTGAAAAAACAACATTTCCGTGTCCCGTCATATAAAGAAAAGGCAATTCAAAAATATCAGCACTTCCTACTTCAACTGTTTCATAACTCGGATTGAGTTTTGTTTTCAAATAGGTGTTACAAAATTTAGCCAAATTAGGTAAGGCAGTCGGGTTAGAATACCAATCTCCTCCCCCATTATATTTTAACAACCCCAATTTCATATCGGATTGAGCAAATGTATTAGAAACAGAGAACGTAAGAACGATAAGTAAAGAAAATAGAATGTTTTTCATTAAAAAGTAGCTATTGGTTTTCAAAAAAATGTCGAACCCAACTGGCTGATTGAATAGCCGCAGTTTCGGTACGAAGTCGATTAGGACCTAAAGAGATAGGTTTGAACCCTGCATCGAAGGATTGTTTAATTTCATTTTCTGAAAAATCTCCTTCAGGGCCAATTAATATCCATATCTCAGGTTTTAAAACGTATTTTGTTAGACTTTGTGTACGTTCTTCATCACAAAATGCTACCAAAAGACTTCCTTTTTTTTCAATTTTCATAAAATCGGAGAATGAAACCATCGGATGAATGGTTGGTAAAAAGGCTTGGAGAGATTGTTTCATAGCTGCAATGGCTATTCTTTCTAATCTATCTAGGCGTATTTTTTTTCGTTCGGAACGGTCACATTGGATGGGGTGAATATGGTGAATTCCTATTTCAGTCGCCTTTTCAATGAAAGTTTCTAAACGGTCATTATTCTTAGTAGCAGCAACGGCAATATGGAGTTCGTACTCATCAGCACTAACCGTTCGTTCAGAAATAACATTTCCTATTCCTCCTCGTTTAGTTAAGTCTACCAACTCTGCTTCATAAAATGAGCCTTTTCCATCTGTAAAATGGATAATATCGCCTACTTTTTTTCTTAAAACAAGGCAGTGTTTGGCTTGTTCAGTAGATAATTCAACAGATTTATTGGAAATATTGGGGAGGTAAAAATGATACACTAGAATTACATTATGTCCTAAAAAAAAATTCCCCAGTAAGATTAACAATCTTACCGAGGCAGGGTGAACGTCGTTCTAGATATTTTCTCATTTATCATCATTCTCCCTACATACTTCAAATATATTGCCAAAAAAAATAATAAAACAATAAATATGAAGGATATTCCACTAAATTTAAATAATAAAGAACCAATATGTTGTGAAGTTGTTAGAATAACTATTTCAAACTAAGACTGAATAAGCATATATTTGTCCAATAAATTTAAACCAAACTGAAATAATGGCTAATACTTTTTATCCCTTACAAGTAAGTTCTGTAACAAAAGAAACAGAAGATACATTAACAATAGGTTTTGACATTCCTGTAGATCTGCAGAAAACGTTTACGTTCAAACCAGGTCAATATTTAACCTTAAAGGTAAATGCAAAAGGTACTGACCAACTTCGTTCGTACTCTATTAGTTCTAAACCTAATGAGTTTCCTATTTGTGTTACTGTAAAAAGAGTCGAAAAAGGTTTAGTTTCAAATTTATTGAATGATACAGCAAAAGTAGGTGACAAAATTGAGGTTATGGCTCCACAAGGTCGTTTTGTGTTATTGCCTGATGTGGATGCTCGAAAGACTTACTATATGGTTGCTGGTGGTAGTGGTATCACACCAATTATGTCTATGGTGAAAACTGTTTTGGAGGAAGAGCCACAGAGTAATATCAACCTTTTTTATGCCAACAGAAACAAGGACTCTATTATTTTCCATTCTATATTAGAGAATTTGCAAAGTAAATATGCAGGACAGTTAAAGGTAGTAAATGTACTTTCTAGACCTGTTAAAAAGAAAGAAAAAGGTTTGCGTGGGTTCTTTAAGTCTGCCATTAGCGAATGGGACGGTTTAGAAGGTAGAATTGATGCTAAAAAACTGGATTTATTATTTGATGAATCGCCTGCTATTCATACTGAAATAGAATGTTATATGTGTGGGCCTAGTGGTTTGATGAATACAACTAAGACTTATTTGAAAAATAAGGGGATTGATTCTAGTAAAATTCACACAGAATTATTTGTTATTGATGAACCGAAAAAACAATCCTCGAATAGCGTAGGAAATGGGCTAACGGAATTAGTGGTGACCATTGATGGAGAGACAAAAACTACAACTATGTCTCAAAAGGACTTGGTGTTAGACCACTTATTAAAAGATGGTCAAAATCCACCCTATTCTTGTTATTCTGGTGTTTGTACTTCATGTATCGCAAAAGTTACGGAAGGAACAACGACTATGGATAATGCAATAGCATTGGACGAAAGTGAAATTGCTGAAGGCTTTGTCTTGACTTGCCAGTGTCGTCCAACAAGTGATAAAGTAGTTATTAATTTTGATGCTTAAATTGATTTTCATTGAAAAAGAGAAAAGTCTATAAAAGTAGAAGGGAAAAATATCAAGACCATTCGAGGATAATTCGTTTGATTCTTATATTTTTGGGCATAGCAATATTTATTTTAGTGCTCAAGAATTTTAGATATTGGTATGATTATATTCAACTTTGGTTACAATAAATTGATGTTCAAAGCATAAAAAATGAAAAACGAAAACCACCAAGTTGCTAACCCTAGGCTGAGAAAAATAGTCCACAGCAAATACTTGGATATAATTGCGGTGGCAATTATTCTTACCGTAAGTTTCGTGAAAGGTTTTCATGAAACGTTTTTCTATAAGTGGGAGGCACAATTTAATATTCCTTTCGACCAGTGGGCTGGAATCGTTTCTGATGGAGGGTTTCCTTTGGGACTTTTTTCTATTATTGTAGCTTGTTTTTCGATGCTATCCACTCGTTTTATTGCGAAACAGGATAACCTTGGAAATTTTATTGGAATAGGAACAACGGTTTGTGTGTGTTTGATTGATTATGCTTTGGGAAACAAATCAGCAATTATTACTTACCCTATTACCTTTTTTATCTCCATATTTGCTACTATTAAGTGGAAAAATGGTGAAAAAGTTAAACAAAAGGATTATAAATATTACGCTTTATTTGTAATCGGTGGATTAGTCGGATATTTATTTACGTGGCTAGGGTTTCACTTATTTTCGGAAGCGGGTTGGTATGAAATTGAAAAAATAAAATGGTTATTTCATACAATTGCCATTACATTTAGTATCAGTTTGGCAGCCAATTTAGCTTCAGCATTCAAATATCAAGATACTTGGGTGAATTGGTTGATTTATAATATTGTTCAGCTAGTTAAAAATACCATTCAACAAAATTATGCGAATGTAGGAAAGTATATTTTCTATATTTTTAATGCAGTTATTACATATTTCGATTGGAAAATCAACAAAGATTCTAAAAAAATAGAATCATGATTTCTGTTTCTTTCGATTCGAAACAAACAACCCTAAAATAATTAATCCCATTCCTATCCAATGAAAAAATAAAATTGGTTCGCCATCATAAATACCAAACAACAAAGCAATGAAAGGCATGATATAAGCCACATTAGATGCAAAAACAGCATTGGTACGTTGAATCAAAATAAAGAATATAAAGCTACAAATAGCCGTGGAAACGATTCCTAACGCTGCTACTGCTCCTATACTTTGCCAAATCAAAGGTTCTGTTTCTAAATCGGAAACAAAATCAGTCCCAAAAAATAAAAACAATAAACTCGGTATTGTCCAAAAACCATAGCCTGCTACACTAATACTAATGGGTTTAATGCCTGCCAAGTTAATTTTTACAATATTCCCTGTTAAACCATAACAAAAGGTAGCCAAAATAATAAGTCCTGCATAAAATATATTGGCTGAAAACACATCGACACCTTTGGCAGAAACCAAAACTAATGCTCCTGCAAATGCCAAAAAAGTCCCGATATAGATGAATTTATTGCCTTTTAGTTTGAAGAATAATACCGCTAAAATCAAAGTCCAAATAGGAGAAAGTGTATTTAATGCTCCCGTAACACCTGAGTCAATATGGGTTTGAGCAGTAGAAAACAAAAAGGCAGGAAAAACAGAAGAAAACCCACAGGTCAAATAAACTAATATTCTCTTATTTTTTGGTACGTGCTTTAGGTAATAAAAGAAAAAAGGTAAACATACTAAACCCGCAGAAGACATCCTTAGAGCTGCTACTTGAGTAGGCTCTAATGCAACTAAGCCTTTTTTGATTAGAATAAATGAACAACCCCATATCAATGCAAGGGCGATCATTGTTAGCCAATCTTTGTAGGTTGGATTTGCGTCTTGTGATGTTGCCAATATTTTTGGTTTTTGATTTAAAAAATACCTTTTCGTTTCTACAATTAAAGGTATCTTTTTTTGTCTTGAAATAGGCAGTTTTTATAAAATTCCTTCATCGGCAAAACTAAAATATTGGTTTCCTGCTATGATTATATGATCCAGAATGGTAACATCAATGAATTTGGCAGCCTCTTTTACTTTTTGAGTAATCGTTTTATCTGCTTGACTGGGTTTATTATTTCCACTTGGATGATTGTGTACTAATATTGCACTCGAAGCTGTTAACAAAATGGCAGGTTTGAGAATTAAACGAACATCTACCACCGTTCCCGAAACACCACCTTTGCTAATACATTTTTGTTCAATAACTTGATTCGCTTTGTTTAGGTAGAGAACATAAAACTCTTCGTGTTGTAAATCTCGGAGTTTCGCCCCCATAATTTGGTAGACAGAATGGGAACTTTTGATGCTAATGCGTTTGGTTTGAAAGGTATTTCTTCGCCTTCCGAACTCCATTGCTGCTGAAAGGGTAATAGATTTGGCGGGGCCAATTCCTTTGAACGTACATAGTTCGGCAATACTCGCCCTCCCTAATCTTTCTAAATCATGGTTGAAATGACTTAAAATTTCGTCAGCAAGTTCAACAACCGAAAGTTCCTTCGTTCCACTTCCTAATAAAATGGCTAATAGTTCTGAATTTTTTAATGCCTCTGCCCCATTATTTTTTAATCGTTCACGAGGTCGGTCTTCTTCGTTCCAATCGAGTATTTTTCCTTTCATAGCTTTGGTGAGTTTTCTGGAGTCTAAATATAAAAAATAGAAAGCTAGAAACCTAAACATAAAAGACAACAAAAGAAATGTTGTTTTATAGAAGAAGAAAACAATATAATCTTGAAATGTTTAACTTCTATATATTTTATTTAGATACTGAACAATTTGTATCTTGTTCTTCAATACTTTAAATATTTATAATTCTTATAAGTCAAGATGAAATCAAAAGAACCTATATTTTTAATATTAGAAACATCTACAGAAATATGTTCAATTGGAATTTCTAAAGGTCGTAAATTATTATCAGCTAAGGAATCAACGGATATTCCAAACCACATAGAAGTCGTTCACCAATTCATTAAACAATTAATAGAAGAAGTCGGTGTGAGTATGACTGAAATCAGTGCTGTTGTTTTGTCAGGTGGACCAGGAAGTTATACAGGCTTAAGAGTTGCAGCAGCATGTGCCAAAGGTATTTGTTTTTCATTGTCAATTCCTTTAATTTCTATTTCTAACCTTGAGGGATTGGCGGACTATGCTCACCGTTTGGAGAAGGTTGGTGATTATGTTATTCCTATGATTGACGCTAGGCGAATGGAGGTTTATTCGAGTATATATTATAAAAAAAGATTAATTAAAGAAAAGTTTAATATTATAATAAATGAGAGTACCTTTGCCGAATACCTAAATCAGGGAGGTGTTGTGTGGGCAATCGGCAACGGAGCAACAAAAACATCTTCACTCATTGACCATCCCCATTATATAACAATAGAGAAAAAATGTTCTGCGGAGTTGTTATGTAATCTTGCTTTTGAAAAATTTAATAATAACGAATTTGAAAATATTGTTAGTTTTTCACCTTTTTACCTTAAAAAACCAAATATAACGCAAGCTAAACCTAAATTATAAGAAAAATTTGGGTTTTAAATGAAACATTTTTATTAGACAATGATAAGATGGAACGGTTTTGGTATTATTATTATTAAATCACATTTATTGTTAAAATGTGGAACTATTTTTTTTTGACATGTGTTCTTATATTATGAAAACAATCAATTTTAAATTTATACATTATGTAAAAGATTGTTTTTGGAGTACAAAACAGATAGAAAAATTCAATAAATTATTTTTTGGTATAATTTTAGACACACACCATAATTATTAAAACTTGACACAAAAAAACATATTTATGAGAAAGCAAAACGATACAATTATCCTGAAAAAAGGATCTTCTGACATTTTACTTAACTATACTGAATTGAAAAATGCAGTATTAGTTTTGAGAGCTGTCAATCACCCGCTTAGACAAAGTATTATTGATTTACTTGACGAGAATGGTTTAATGACTGTAACTGATATTTATATCAAGTTAAGATTGGAGCAATCTGTTGCTTCTCAGCACCTTGCAATCCTAAGAAAGGCAGGTGTTGTTAAAACACAACGCGAAGGTAAATTTATTTACTACACAATTGTAAAAGAAAGGTTGGAGCAAATTACGAAACTGGTAGAAGAACTAGCTTCATAAGTAATTGTTATCTATAAATTGTTTGTAAAAACAGTTTGATTACACATAGAAACAAAGGGAGAATGATTCATTTCATTCTCCCTTTGTTTGTTTTATAAGTTTACTTATTCATTTTGCAAACAGAATCAAAAAATTATTTTCAAAATGAGAAATCGTTTTGCTTACCTTGAGCAATAGCTATTCTACTTTCAATACTTAAATCGTATGGTTCTTTTCTAAAAAAATTGTATTTTGATATAAAATTAAATTCTATATCCAATGAAAAGAAGAAAATTTGTTCAAAGTACATCCTTAGCTAGCTTAGCTTTTTTATTGTCTTGCAAGCAAAAAGCCGAAGAAAAAGTAAATAAGAATACCCAAACAGAAAATCTGTCAAGCCCAGAAATTGGAATACAACTATACACCGTCAGGGATATGATGAATGAAAATCCCATAGCTACTCTAGAAGCTATTTCGAAAGTCGGGTATAATAGTGTTGAAGCTGCGGGCTATGAAACAGGAAAGTTTTATGGCATAGAACCAAAAGAGTTTAAAAAAGTATTAGATGATAACGGTTTGAAAATGGTTTCTGGTCACTGTGGAACAGGGTTTACAGCTCCTGATAGAAAAGGGACGATGTATAATGATTTTCAAAAAATGGTTGATGATAGTGCCGAAGTCGGAATGGAATATTTGGTTTTGGCATACCTTGTCGAAGAAGAACGCACCAAACTTGACGACTATAAAAGACTCGTAGATAAAATTAATGAATGTGGAGCTGCCTGTAAAAAAAGCAATATTCAATTTGCTTATCATAACCATGATTTCGAATTTATAGCATTAGAGAATAAAATACCTTACGACTTATTACTTTCCATTTCGCCAGAGCATCTAAAAATGGAATTGGATTTATATTGGGTTCAGTTTGCAGGGCAATCTGCTAAAGAAATTTTTGAAAAGAACCCCGGTAGATTCCCTTTATGGCATGTAAAAGATATGGACAAAACAGAAGAACGCTTTTTTACTGAGGTAGGAAATGGAATTATTGATTTTAAATCTATATTCGAAATGCAAAAAATATCAGGTATGAAGCACTTTTATGTAGAACAGGATCAATGCAAAAATCACAAACCTATAGAAAGCGTATCTATTAGTTATAATTACGTTTCTAAAAACTTAGTTTAACTTAGAATAAATATGTTACAACCTGTTGTTATAGAATGTGTTGCAAATGTTAGCGAAGGAAGGGACAAAAAGATTATAGAAAAATGCTCGAAAGCAATTAGAGCTATCGATAATGTTAAATTGATGCATATAGATAACGGTTATGACGTAAATAGAACTGTTTTTAGCTTTATTGGGAATGAAAAATCTATTTTCGAAGCAGCGTTTAGTTTAATCAAAACGGCTACTCAATTTATCAATATGCAAAATTATGGGAGTGACCACCCCAATATTGGTGCTGTTGATGTCTGTCCATTTATTCCTATAAAAGGTATTCGTGAAGAAAAATTAATAGTATTGGTGAATGAGTTTTCTAAAAAAGTTAATCAGGAATTAGACATACCTATTTTTCTTTATGAAAAATCACAAACTAAAAACCACCGCACCTTTTTAGAGCAAATAAGGAGAGGTGGAAAACAAAAACTTATCACCAGAATCAATCAAAGTTCCACGTGGAAACCTGATTTCGGTCATCAATGGAACGAAAAAACAGGAGCGACGGTCATCGGAGTCCGAAATATTTTAGTAGCGTTTAATATTGATATTTCAACTAAAAATAAAAAAATAGCATCCGAATTAGCCGCAAAAATCAGAACTAGCGGTAGCAAAAAAAACAATATTAAAGGAATGTTTCCCTGTCTCAAAGCTATTTCTTGGTGGATGGAATCATTCGATACTTATCAAATATCCTGTAATTTTACGGATATTGAAAAAACTAAAGTTCATGAAGTTTGGACTTTTATCGAAAAATTTGCCAAAAACAATAATTTTGAAGTCACTGGAGCTGAATTGATTGGATTAATTCCTTTACAAGTATTGCTTGATGCTGCTACATATTACGATTACCAAGGAAGTGATGAGGAAAAAGCAGAAAAGGTGTTTAAGAGATGGAACCTTTCAAAGTATTGGAAAGATTCGTATAAAAAAAAGATATTGGATTCTTATTTTTAATAAAACCTGCATAGTTTTTGTACCCTTTAAAAACAGTTGATGGTTAGAAAACCAATCCCATTAAAAATTAACAAAACGTATATGAAACTTCTTTATTCTACTGCAATTTTAGCATTTTCTTTTTTTTCTATAAATGCTCAAGAAAAATATTCTTTTGTAACAGACAAAGTATTTACGAATGTAAATGATTTGGTCGGGTATCAATTTAATCCCAGCCAAATTGAATTGTCAACAGGAGATACCAATGAATTTTCGGCAGGAGACTACTCTTTTGGTGTCACTCGAGGAAATTTATATATATCGGGAGAAGACGTCCAAGGTGTCTATAATATTAACAATATGATTCCTGAAGACTTTGGTTTCCGTATTTTAACAATGGACCCCAGCAACCCTATGGCTCAAGGGCATTTAAAAGTAATTTTGGATAATGAGGAATATGTTAATGCCTTGGTTTTTAAAAAAGATAGGCATTCCGATGAAATCATTTTTTATCTACCAGAATTGACAAAAAGTGAAATAGAACAAGAAAAAGAGCACTTCACCGATCAGGGGGAATTAATAATTGAAGAAACAGATTCTATTTGGGGAAAAACATATACACCATTCTTTAGGACGCATTTGGCAAACAATAGACAGGAAAGGTTGTGGGTTGAAGATTCGACTTTGTTTGAGTTCAAAGAGGAAATTGGGGTAAAAAGAACTACAAAAAAAGTTAAAGATACAGAAGAATTAGAGCGTCTAGAAGCTCTTACTCCTGCGGAATTAGCTCAAGAAAACTCTAAACTACTCAAAAAAATGGGTTTTGAAGTTAAACAACAAAATACCATCCGTTTCAAGACTACTATATTGTTAGAAGATGGTACCGAAAATAAAATTGATGAAGAATTTGAAGTGAAAGGACTAGAAGAATTGGAAGATGAGGCGGCTAAAATGAATGAAGAAAAATATTTGCTGCAGATGGAAACCAAAGAAGGTCCTGTGCTTGTTTATTTATTGGGAAATAGAAGTATTTCTGGAATTGAGTTTCAAGGCATGCACTTCGACGTTAGAAGATGAAAATAAGCTATGAAAGCAAGATTGGTTGTAATTTCAGACTTGTGGGGCGTTGAAAAACATCGTTGGTTTACCCATTATACTCGTGTTTTAGAATCAAAATTTGATATTAAATATTATGATAGTTGTGAGTTAGGGAAAATTGATAAGTCTAATTATTCCCAAGAGCATTTGCATCGTCAATTTGTCCATGGAGGGGTTAAAACGGCCGTCAATAGTTTGTTGGAACTAGAAAAACAAACCGTGAACATTTTAGCATTTAGTATTGGAGGTACAATCGCATGGAAGTTTGGGATTGAAAGTAACAATATAAATACTCTCATTTGCGTATCCTCTACTCGATTAAGAAAGGAAACAGAAAAACCAAATGGCAAAATTGAGCTTTATTTTGGAGAAAATGACAAGTTTAGACCTATAAAAGAATGGTTTGAAATGATGAAATTGGATTGTAATGTATTGCTAGATAAAGAACATGAAGTCTATCGCGAACCTGAGTTTGCTAAACAATTGAGTGAAGTAATTGTAGGTAGGTTAATTTAACACTCTTATTTCTTTCTTTCAGTTACAAACAAAACCAATTTCTTTAAAGCATCGTTAGCTTCGTTTTGAGGAAACTCTTTTAACAAGTCAAAAGCTTCATTTTTGAGTTGCATCATCTTGTTTTTGGTATATTCCAAGCCATCCGTTGATTTTACGAAATCAATTACTTCTTGGCGTTTAGATTTTTTATGAGCCTGTTTTTTAATGATTTTTAAAATCTTCCGCTTTGTCTTAGCATCTGTTTGAGACAGTGCTCTGATGAGTGGCAAGGTCATTTTCTTTTCTTTGATGTCTATACCAAGCGGTTTTCCAACATCGTCAGAACCATAATCGAATAAATCGTCTTTGATTTGGAAAGAAATGCCTACTTTTTCTCCAAAAATTCTACCTTTTTCAATTAATTCTGGATTATTTGTAGTTGCGGCTATTCCCGCAGAACATGCCGCTGCAATTAAAGAAGCCGTCTTTTGGCGAATAATTTCAAAATAAACATCTTCTTTTATATCTAAACGAATTGCTTTTTCCATTTGGAGAAGCTCCCCTTCTATGATTTCTTTTACGGCAATAGATACAATCTTTAGCATATCAAAACTATTCGTATCGACAGACATCAAAAGTCCTTTGGAAAGTAAATAATCACCAACCAAAACCGCAATTTTATTTTTCCATAATGCATTAATTGAAAAGAACCCTCTTCTTTCGAAAGATTCATCAACAACATCGTCATGGACAAGAGTTGCTGTGTGCATAAGCTCTATTAAAGAAGCCGCTACAAAAGAAGATTCTTTAATTTCGGGGTTTATCATTTTCGAACACAAAAACACAAATAACGGACGTATTTGTTTTCCTTTTCTTTGAACAATGTAATATGTTATTTTGTCAAGTAAAGGAACATTACTCTTCATCGAATCTTTAAAGTGTTTTTCAAATTCGACAAGTTCTTTCGAAACAGGTTTTCTTATGTCATCAAGCTTACCCAAATTATAAAGAAGTCATTATATTAATAAAAAACCGAAATATACGATTATTTTAGTAGTAAGTATAATTGAAAAGCTGAGGATAAAAGAAACTTGAATATGAAAATCATTAAAAATGTTATTTGTAAAACGTATGAATATCAACCTTTCGCTGCTGATTTGTTTATCATAAACGAACAAAAGGATTGGTTAATATTTTGTCATGGTTTTAAAGGTTTTAAAGATTGGGGTTGTTGGGACTTGATGGCTAAAAAAATAGCGAAACAGGCTAATCTTAATGTTGTTACAATGAATTTTTCGCTTAACGGCCTAGACGCATTGAATGAAGGTACGGAGTTTACTAAACTTGATAGTTTTGGGCAAAACAATTACTCTACTGAATTGCTTGACATTCGTACGATGATAAATTTTTTAGCGAAAAACTACGGGGCAGAAAATATTTCTCTGATGGGGCATAGCCGTGGAGGAGGAACTGTTTTGTGTTTTGCTGCCCAAGGATATGTAGGAATAAAAAGTGTAATTACCATGGGTTCAGTACATCGTTTAGATTTCTTGTGGTTGAAAGAAGATATGTTGAAAAACTGGGAGAAAAATGAGGTTCATGAGTTTTATAATAAGCGTATCGATAAACATATGCCTATTTATTATCAATATTTATACAAGGATTTTGAACAGCACCAAAAGGAATATGCTATTGAATATATTGCACAAAACATAACATGCCCTGTACTGTTAATCCATGGAGAAAAGGATGAAACAATAAGTATTGATAAAGCAGAAGAAATGTTTGTTTTGTTTCCTGATGCTGAAAAAATTAAACTTAAAGACGCGGGACATACTTTTGGAGCAAAACACCCTTGGGATAAAGATATTATGCCAAAAGAATTAGAAGAAGCAGTCGAGAATATCGTACGTTTTTTAGAAAAAATAGTCTAATTTATTCATCTATGTTAAAACTATATTCAGGGATTCGACCTGTGTATCCAGAGAATTCTTTTTCTAGGAATGCCTTATCTGCTTTTTCATTATCTGTTAAAAAAAACGGCTCTTTGATAATCAATGTTTTTGTACCCCAATCGAAGATAACAGGAACTAAAGGAACATTGGCTTTTTGTGCAATATAGTAGTAACCAGATTTTAGTTTTTTTACTTTTTTTCGAGTACCTTCTGGAGCTATATTTAAAATAAAGTCGTCGCTCGTATTAAATAAATCTACAACAGAATTTAGAAAAGAACCCGCCTTTCTTCGGTCTACTGGGTTTCCTCCTAAAGAATTTAGAATAATAGAAAGCGGCCAAAAATACAATTCCGATTTTATAACAAAACGTATATCCGTTTTTCGTGCCTTTCTTAATAATAAACCAATCGGAAAATCCCAATTAGAGGTATGAGGTGTTACTGGAACAATATATTTCCTTAAGTGAGCAGGAAAATCGCCAACTATTTTCCACCCCCAAAGCTTTAAAATAGTATTACAAATCCAAGATCCCATAATGTTTTGGTTTAAAACGAACAAAGATATGACTGAATCTATTCAACCATATCTTTGAAATTTATATTTTGAGAAGTAGTTGATTATCCCGCTATCCATTTGAACTTAGGCCCTGATTCAGGAACATGAATTCGGCTTGAAATACGTTCTAATCGGTTCGGTAATTTCATTAAATAATCCCTAGCTCGTTCGGCTTTGTCATTTAATCCTGTTACATGCTCTATATCCCATCTGGTTAACAATCGTTGAAGAATGTCGATATAGTCTTGTGCTGTATAAACTTGCAGACGTTGTGCTGCATCTGAGAATTGTTCAAATAAACTTCCGATAGATTCGCCTGATTCTCTCAAGAAATGAGCAGGCATAACGATTTTTATTTTCATCATGTGTTGGAATGCAAGCATTACTTCTGAAGGATCCATGGTAAAAATTCTTTCCACAAAATCCATATAGGCGTTTGCATGCCTATTTTCATCAGAGGCAATAACGCCACACATTTTAGCTAATCGTGCGTTTCCTGATTTTTTAGCCAATGAAGCTACTCTTCTATGAGATATATTGGTGGCTATTTCTTGGAAAGATGTATAAATAAAGTTTTTATATGGATCGTGACTTGTTCCTATATCGAATCCGTCCGCTATCAAGTGTTGCGTAGAGATTTCTACTTCCTTCATATTGATTCTTCCCGAAAGGTATAAATACTTATTAAGAAGGTCTCCATGTCTATTTTCTTCGGCAGTCCATGCAGAAATCCAACGATACCATCCTGTTCTTTTTGATTTGTCTACACCTTCAAGATTCATTAACCAAGATTCGTAGGTTGGTAATGCTTCTTCTGTAATTGTGTCTCCAACTAAAACAGCTAAAAAGTCGTCGTCTAACTCTTTGGCAAGTTCTTGAATTTCTTTAATATCTTCAAAGAATTCGGGGCCAGTAGAGTCTGGTAAAAAGTCAGAGGGTTGCCAATTGGTATCAATAGGTTTTAGATACTTGTCAATTAAATCACCCATAGATTTTTCTATGGTTTGCATTACCTCTAACCTTATGTTAAAAATTTTGTCTGTTGATGATCCCATTTGTAATATTTAGGTCAATTGAGTTATATACTCTATTGATTGGATGTAAAAAGAGTGTTGCATCAAAAATTATAATACTTACAATCAAAAAATATAACGTTTTTTAATATGAAACATCATTTTTTGTGTATGCTCACAAAATATGCATTTTTTGCCAATAATGGAAAAAGCATTACAAAGTAAAATAATTCAGATAAGAAAATATAAAATATTGGGGTTGAAAATAGAAGTTAATATAACACGGTGATATTGCCACTTAGGTTAAAATTATTACCACTTTTGCATTCTACCTCTATTTTATACACATAGACACCTTGAGGTGCAGGTTCATCTTGGATTTTTCCATTCCATAAATTTCTCGTAGGGTCTTTGGTTTGAAATGCAATGGCTCCCCACCTATCGTAGATTGTAATATTTTTAATGGAGTTTATTTTTTCAATTGTAAATTCAAAAAAGTCATTACTACCATCGTTGTTTGGAGTAATGTAATTAGGTATAAAACTTTCAATGTCTCCACAATCAAAATTAGCAGGCGTAACTTTAATAGGAATAACTTGGTTGGCCTCGCAGCCCGATACGGTTTTAGATTTTACTTCGTAAATAGCACCTAACTTTGCTTCTAACTGAAAAGTATTATCTGTTCCAACGCTGATTTGTTTACCACTTTCAAACAGTTGGTATGAGTCGGTACTAGACAAATAGATTTCAAATAGATCCGCCTCTTTGACTTTAGAAGGGTGCTCTAATTGTACTTTTGGAGCATCTAACATTTGAATATCCAAAGATAGATAGATAGAATCTCCAATACAATTCAGAATAAAAGTATCAATAAAGGTATCATTTGATACTAAAATAGAGTTTTCGTTTTTGTTATAACCATCTATTTGAGAAAGGAAGCTAGTGGGTAAATCTATAGGAAGTTCTAATGTTGTTCCTTCACAAACAGCAGTATCTAATATAGTTTCTTTTATATCAAAACGCTCGTGTATATTAATAGAAACAGTACTATCACACCCAAATTGATTTTTTAAATGATATAGAAACTCGCCTGCCTGAGTATATTTTTGGTTTCCAATAAATATTTCTCCAGGAATACAAATAAAAGTATCAATTACGGTACGTGTAGAATAAGACTGTTTTACAATTATCTTTTTTAAGTCAGTACAGGCACCTTCAGATGAATGTTGAAGAATAGTATCTCCTGCTAAATAATGGTTTCCGTCTTTCCAAATAAGTACTTTTTCGCAAATTGTAATTTCATCCCACATAACTTTAGGTTCTTGAATAATGTGATGAAGTGTTTTTACGCAACCGTTTTCGTCTACCTCTGTAATCGAAACAGGGTTGTTTTGTATTGCCGTTATTTCGTTAGAACTAAGCTCTTCTGAACAATAAAAAATGGTGTCGGATAAGTTAGAAGGACAGGGAGTGCTAATATTACAAGAACTGTTAGTATTCATTATCGATAACATACCTGCCGAATAACTTGACTTATAGCCTTGTAAATAAAGACCTTTATTCTTGAAATTTACCTTAGAGGCAGCTTCATTCGGATTATTAATAACAGCAAAATAATTTCGTCTTATTCCAGATGCATAAATTTTTCCGTTGGGAGCAAGCTGTAAACCTCCAAAATTATCATTTGAAATCGAAATAATTTCGGTTTCTTGAGTGTCAAAATCATATTGTTGGATAAAGCCATTGAACCCAAACAAGCCCTGAATATAGTATAGTTTTGACTTATCTGGTGACAATAATGAAATATAACCAGTTTCGTCTTTATCGCTTAACGGAAGAGAGAAGTTTGAGAATAAACCTGTTGAAGAATTAAAATCGGCAGTAACAATACCATTAAATTGTACTCCTATTGAAGCTTTGGTAAAGTCGTCCGACATGGATATATGACCTCGGATATTTTCTTTGTCTTCATTGAAGTTAGGAATCGTAGAGGTTTGCAAGTCTTGAAAATTGTAATTTCCGCTTTCAGAAATGGAAAGAGAATGTATTTGATTGGCTTGATTAGCTATAAAAATTAGCCAGAAAGAACAGTCTTTTTCAGGATTTGGAGCTAAAGCAAGTGTTTCAAATACGTCAATATCAAAGATTTCTTCTTTATGAATGATTTTATAAGTGTTATCGTTTTGTCCTTTTTGAATAATTGTAAATGTCAAATGATTGCCATCTTCGTGCCCTTGCATAGCCGCATTTCCTACAATCAAATAAGTGCTATCGTTAGTAGGTGCGATGATTGAATTTTGATGAGTCGAATACCTAGCACCAATATTATCATCTATCACATTCAAATCTTGATCCCATAGCGTAATTCCATCGGTGAATAAAACTAACTCGCCCGTAGATGGGTTAGCTACAAAGGAAGTGTTTTCAGAAAACTTTCTGTTGTTAATTGAAAATACGTTTTTAATTTTAGGCTCGTCGTCGTTCCAATCGATTGCGAAGTTTCCAGAAAACCATGTTTTGTTTATAGGAGATGATGAATTTTGAGCATAAATATTCATCATCGTGAAGCATAAGAAGAAATATGTGAAGCTAAGTTTATTCATTTTATCTAATAAGTATATAGCGTTTTAGCTATAATTTGAGTGTCAAAAGAGTTTTATTATTTATAGTTTTAGTGCGTACTAGATGTTTTATATTGTACCATAGAATATGAAGCTAGGTTTCATTATTCCTTGTTTTTGTCAGAAATTGAACGCTGGTACTTTTATGTTTTTTGGTGATAATACTAATGTTGGAAATTTACACCACCAAAAGAAATACTAAAAATAAAATACGTGACATAGTAAAAAACCAATAGAGTAAGTGTTGGTTAGAAAATAAAAACATTTGAAACAATCATAAACCTTGAATAAAAGGTGGCATAAGCCTTAATGTTGTTTGAGGAATTAAATCCACTTAAAAAATAGAATTTATTACATTAAGTGACTTTAATTTCCCAAACTTTGGGATATTATATTCAAAGTGATTAATAAGGGCATTGAATAAAAACGATCTGTTTTCTTTAGAAATGGGCTGAACACTTATGGTTGAAATTTCTATATTTTTAGTTAAAACAAGAAAATACTGATATACTTCTTCGGTAAGCACTATTTCTTCTGGGTTAGAATAAATACCTTCGTGTGTTCTTTCTTTTAAGATAGGTATTGGCCCGATACCTAAATGAGTTGCAAAATGAATCAAAAAGTGAATTGCGATATGTTTTAACTCTTGATCGGGCTGGTCTATTAAGGTAAGCGTATTGTAAATAAAATGGTAAAGTTTTTCGTCGGGTTCAGGTTCAGAAATACATTTCTGAAAAGCTTCTAAAATAAATAAGCCTAAGACACTTTTGATTGGGTTGAACGGAATAGTTTTATAAAAATGAAGTAAAGATATTTCTTTAACCCTTTTTATATTTTTGGATATAGGTCCGTATGCCTCGAGGCTTACAAAGTTTAAAGGCTGAGTACAAGCCGAAGAAAACCTAGGTCGGCTCTTCCGTACGCCATTGACTATAAAAGACTGTTTGCCATAGTCTAGTGTGTAAACGTCAATTATTTGACTACTTTCTTTGTATTTGATAGAACGAAGAATTAAACCTTGAGCATTAAATATCATAGATAGTTAGAGTTAAAAAATGTCATCATCCCATGACTCCAATTCTTTTGATTTTATATTTTTTTTAGTCCAAATTCTTCTCTTTTGCCTATCAACAATAAGTTGTGCAATCCCAACATGAGGCGGAAGTTGTGCAGTGGGCAATAGAGCCGCGTTAACTTTTCGTTCTGCAACATCTAAGCGATAAAGCATGCTCAAAAGATACTCCATTCTTTTTTCAATCAAGTATTCGACGTAGTCTGCAAGATAAAGGACAAACTCTTCTTCGCTAAGTTCAGGTGGAGCTTGTTTTATCTGAAAGTCGTTTGAAATCAATATATTAATTTCGGAAGTATTTACATCTTTCAAATTGAGTCTGCTTTATATGTTTAAAATCGTTTTAAAGATTACAAAATAGGATAATTCAAAAATAATTACTAATATCACTTAGTTAAAATAAATTCATTTTTTCTCTAAGTCGTTTATACTTATGAAAGCTAGGATAATAATAATTGCATTTTTGTTTAATATAAGTTACCAAAGTTTAATTGCTCAAGTTACAATTCCTGAAGATCAAAACCCTATTTTTAAAAAAGGCGTTGTCTATGACAATGAGTTTGGAATTGATATTGCGGCTCAAACAAATGGTTTTTTTCTAGGGTTTTCAAAAGGAATAATCAAAAAATTCTATAGAACAAACTATTATCGAGTAGAAATAGGAACATTGAGGCATCCCAAGGAAAGTATCAACGGGATAAGTGGAATTGGGTTGATTACAGGAAGAAGTAATTACACTTTTGGCAAAAAGAATTCAATTGTATTAACAAGGTTAGGTTGGGGGTTCAAACGATTTATTTCCGACAAGGCTGAAAAGAAGGGAGTTGCTGTAGGGTATAACCTTTCGGGAGGGCCAAGTCTTGCTCTTCAAAAACCTTACTATTTAAACGTTACGGTAAGTAATGTATTTGCAAATACTAACGAACTATTGGTTTCTGGAGAGCAAGAAATAATATACGAAACAAGCCCACCCGTGTTTTTAGATGTTAATTCAATCTTGGGCAAAGGCCCTAGTTTCAAAGGCTATTCCGACGCTAAAATCAGACCTGGTCTAAATGCAAAAGCATCAATTCACCTAGACTGGGGAGCGTTTGATGCTTTTATAAAATCATTGGATGTAGGAATAATGATTGATGCATTTTTTACACCATTAGAAATTCTTGTTCCTGAAGCTAATGATGATAGATTTCTGTATTTAAATTTTTTCGCAAAAATACAATTAGGGAAAAGGAGTTAATAGACATTATTACAAATGAATTTATATGGATTAAAAATGTTCTTTTTACCTCACTCTTCGTCAAGCACTCATCTTAATACCTATGGGTGTTAGATTCCGTGCTTTCCTTGATAGAAATAAAAATTTCTATTTGTTCTCACATACAATCCAATTCGTAATAACGTCTAATATTTGTCGAACTTATCTAGATTATATTTTTCAATAGTCCTAATTAACTTTTCCGCATATTTTTTATCGGTTGCATAGCCTAATTGCTTGAGCCCTTGTGCCCATTTTTTATAATCTCTTTTATGTTTTTTTAATACTTTGTAGCGTCCATTCGCTAACATATTAGAATGGGAGCGATAACTTTCCCAAACAGATTTGTATTTTCTGAAGAAATCTTTATGATGATCATCTTCGAAGTTAGCACAGTGCCCTGGTTTGCAAGATTTTGAAAAACATTTAATACCAAAGTGATTGTTGTTTTGCGTTGCAAGTCTACTGTTACCCGCATGACTTTCTAATAATGCTTGAGCCAATTTAATGCTCGCAGGAATACCAAATTTATTCATTTCAGAAACAGCAACTTTTGCATATCTTTTGATATATCCTTTTGCATCTAAGCCGATAGCGTTTACTTCAGCAGGTGCAAATTCGTTTACTTTAGTGGGGTCTTTAGATTTGAATATACTTCCAATAGACCCTAGACTTACGGTATTTTCCATCTGTCTCGACTCTTGATCATCTCCGACTACCTCGTGCGGAGTTTTAAAGCCTAGCGTAAATGTTAAGTCTTTGAAAAGAAATAAGTATGCAACCATAAACAATAGAGAAAGCTTTAACCAAGGTAATTTAACAATAAAATTCTTAAACGCCATTGATGCGACTTCGTATTTTAGGCATAACCATTCCTTTAAAAGCTTGATAGGGTTAATAGGGGTGCTCATTTCTGAACTTTCAGAATTAAAGGCTCCAAATTCTATTGGTGTAGATTCCGCCCTAGCAAAAATAGTGTTGTCTTTAGTTTTTGTGTGGTTAGAGGTATTAGTGTTTTTCATGACTCGTTCTTTTTAAGTATTAAGTATTGTAAAGTTTTTAAAATGAACTTGTTTGAATGCTTTGTTGGTTTCTAATTTTGAATAACTGTTTTTTAGAAACAAATTCGTTTATGTTTTTTTGTATATTGTGGTTACTTAGCACAAATATAAAACAAATTGTTTTAATTATTTATTTTTTAAAACAAAAAAATAATAATATTTTGAATAAATTTACTGATAACCCAATAAATAGAAGATTTTCAGATGTTTATGATTGTTTGTTGAAGAACAAAATAATTGAAAACAAAAGTGATTTAGCTCAGAAATTAAACACTTACAACCATGTTATTAATAATATTTTAAAAGGGAATCGCTCTGTTACGATAGATCAGTTAAACAAATTGTTTTATAATTTTAATATTAACCCATCTTTTATTTTTGGTTTGTCGGATCAAATTTTTCAAAAAAGCGAATCAGGACAAAACTGGCTGGATAATATAAAACTAGTAGATAAAGAAGTGTTAGCAGGAACAGGAATAAATATAGAAGAAGGCGAAGTTGATATTATTAAGTTTGGAATACCCGGTGTCCAAGGTCCACATGTAGCATTTAGAACAGAAGGGGACAGTATGTACCCTACGATTAGACATGGAGACTTGTTGGTCTGTGAAGAAGTTTATGACTATAAATTGCTAAAAGATAATCAAATCCATGTTATTATTGGCGATGTTTCTGTAGTCAAACGAATACAACACATTCGAGGGACAGGTATCGTTAAGTTCAAGCTTATTTCTGATAACCCAATTTATCCTGAGTACGAAATAGAAGAAACAGAAATTAAAAAAATATTGAAAGTAAAGGGACGCTTTACAAGACATTCTTTACATTAGAGTTATCTTTTTTATAAAAAACAAAACATATGAATTTAGAGAATAAAGTTGCATTAATAACTGGAGGGTCAAGAGGAATCGGAGCTGCAATTGTTAAGGAATATATGAAAAGAGGAGCATCTGTAGCATTTACTTACCGTTCGAATGCACAAAAATCGGAAGAATTGGTAGCCGAGTTGTCCAGTTTTGGGAAAATAAAAGCATACTCTTCTGACGCCAGTTCCTTTTCAGCAGCAGAAACATTAGTAAAATCCGTATTAGCAGACTTTGGTACAATTGATGTATTAATAAATAACGCAGGAATTACGAAAGATAATTTGATGTTAAGAATGTCAGAGTCCGATTGGGATGCAGTTATTGAAACTAACTTGAAATCAGTTTTTAACTTAACCAAGAATGTATTAAGAACAATGCTTAAAGCAAGGTCAGGTTCTATTATTAATTTATCTTCAGTAGTTGGTGTTTTTGGTAATGCTGGTCAAACAAATTATTCAGCCTCAAAAGCTGGAGTCATTGGTTTTTCTAAGTCAGTAGCAAAAGAGTTGGGGTCTAGGAATATTCGATGTAACGCTGTCGCTCCTGGATTTATAGAAACAGATATGACAGATAAATTAGACGAAAATACTAAATCACAGTTTTTATCTGGTATTCCTCTCAATAGGTTAGGAAAAGGAGAAGAAGTTGCTGATTTATGTGTGTTTTTAGGTTCAGATAGCTCTACCTATATAACAGGACAAACGATTAGTATTTGTGGAGGGCTTAATACTTAATAATTAGAAATATAAATTTATACTATTGAGATACTTTATTTTATATCTATTATTGTTATTGTCTGTTAAGATGAGTGCAAATGAGTCTAAAATAGATTCTTTTTTGCTAAAACATGATTCAATATTAACTAAATATAATATAGAAGAGTATCTCAATATTCATTTAAATATTGATAGTAGTCAGGTTGGTTTTGACTTAAAAAAGCATGCCGCTATTAAGAATAAATCAAGTGTTTATTATTGTTATATCACGCAATTATCCATTGCTATAAAGAGTGATCATGAGTGTAAATTTCCCCAGTTATTTCAATCTTCTAAGTTAGCCATTGATGTATTCAAGTGGAAGAATAGACCTGTAATCTTTGAAATCTACCCATATAATAACTTATTGAATAGATTAAGGTTTGAAGATTCGAATCAGGCCGAATTAGTTTATGTTGAATTGATGAATGCTATTCTTTCTAAAAGTGAATTTCATAAAAACATTCTAACTTATTTTAATTTATATCTGAATAGAACTGAGTCTAAAAGAGTTTATTATAAAACGGAGTTAATTAAGTTGCTAAATAACCCTGCTCAGAGTGCCGAAGTTCAAAACATTATTAATATTGTTTTTTCTCTTTCTAAAATTCAATACACAAAAGATAACATAGACTATGCTTCGAGTTTAATTGATAATCTAGTTAAATTGTATGAAAGAGTAGATCCTAGTTTGTTAACGAAAGAGACTGGCTTTATACTATCACAAACATTGTATATTAATAATACAACTAAAAACTATGAATATGTATTTAAACTATACGATAGTTTCAAGAATACTGCTATTCATAAAGATTTTTTTTATGGTATTCATGTACATTTGGCTTATGCACAGTTGCATACTAATGGCTATTTATCTGATGATGTAGGAAAAATGCTTGATGATGAAATAATGAAGTCAGAGGATGTTAGGGCAAGTTGCTATTTTGAAAACTTAATTTTTTACTTAGAATATATTTATCACACAAAAGATTTAGTTAAGTTAAAGGAATTTGAAAAAAAAGTACTTCAATGTAATGGAGCTTTACCTTATGAATTAATACACATAACAGAGAAAAAAATTGTTTCTCCCTCAGAAGGCGAAAAAATGTTTACCGAATTTATTTTGAAAAAAGGAGATAAATTACGTTCAGAAAAATCTGATTTTATTTTTGAAGGAATTTTTGATTTCTTTCGAAGAACGCAATCCAGAGAGAATATACCTCTTGCTCTAGTTAATGCGTATAAAAAAAGAATATACCGCGATATAAATAGAAGTAATATGCTCTTTAATATACAAAGGACTGAGCAATTCAAGTCTATTCAAAATAATAGAATGTCTAACTTTATCGTAAACCTACAGAAAGAGAGTCAATTGTTAGATTTAGAAGAAAAGAAGAAAAATGAGCAATTGGTATATTTAACACTTATTTTTATTTTCTTTTCGGCAAGTGCTTATGCAGGTTATGTTTTTATTAAAAATGTAAAAGCCAAAACCAATGAATTAAAAGCTCTTGAAAAGAATTTAGTAGAAAAATCACAATTAATTGAAAGCCAAAACAACAATTTAAAGAAGAACAACGAGTCGCTTCAAAACTATGCAGAAGTGATTGCACAAAATTTAAAATATCCTATACAAAAATTCAATCAAGAATTCGATGAACTAGCTTCTTTTAGCTCTAGCGACACTCAGTCCGAAGATATTGCGAATATGAAAAGTATTATTAGAACGCAGGCTGAAACCTTAACGAAAACTTTAAATAATGTATTGGAATTATCCAAAGTACATTCTAAGGATTTTACAGAGGAACTTTTTTCTTTAACCGACCTTATCAAATTGATTTATGGGGAATTAGAATATAAAAGTATCATTAGTATAGGTGATTTGCCAAGTATTAATTCTAACAAAAATCTGAACCAACTTATATATCAAAACCTATTGATAAACGCCACTAAGTTTAGACGACCTGGTGTTGATGCTAAGATTGAAGTCGGTTACATTAAACCTAATACTATTTTTGTTAAAGACAACGGAATTGGTATTTCAAAAGATCAGTTCGAAAATATTTTCCTACCTACAAAAAAACTAAATGGAATCAATTTTCCAGGGCAAGGCATGGGGTTATATAATGTAAATAAAATGTCAACCAAGTTGAAAATTAAATTGTCTGTAGATTCCGAGGTTGGTGTTGGGACGACATTTTATTTGGAATATCCAGAAGACCTTATTGCTTAATTCAAACAAATATTTCTTTTTATTTTTCACATTATATTCGTAACTGAATATGTTACTATTCTGTTATTATTAATCTAATAAAGTGTAATCACGTGCATTTTACTTAGGTTTTTCACCTTATAACTAAGAACTATTCGTTGAATACATATACCTTAAATATTTAAGGTTAAATTTTACATTTTTAAAAAATATATAAAAATGAAAATCTCTTATCTTCTAACCTTTACCTTAACAATATTACTTTCAATTGGTATGAAGTCAATAGAAACTAACGAGGATCCTTGGCAAGAGGTCTATCTATTAGAAAGAAAAAGACAATTTAAAACCGCTATTGAACGGGTTCAAGTAATTCAGTCAAAGGCACTTCAAGAGAACGATTTACCTAATAAAGTTAAATCCGAGCTTTATTTAATCAAATATAAAGAAGCTATTAAAGATGAAACTAGCGACTTTAGTAAGGTTACTAGCTTCGATAAATTAATAAAAAACAGTTCAACTGAGATTGAAAAAAGCCTATATCATTTTTATAAGGCTCAAATGTTGAAGAATTATTACAATAACAATAGACGGAATATAGGAAAAAGAAGTTCGATTGTAGGTGAGAAATTTGATTTGGACAAAAGCTCCTCTCAATCCTTCTCTAAAGAAATAGAAAAACATTATTTAGAATCGCTAGAATACAATAATGCTTTAAAGGACTGTAAGAATAAAGAGTGGGAAACATTACTGGAGCATGATGTTAATAAAACAGAGTTTTTGACAAACCTTTATGAGGTTATTCTTTACGAAATTATAAATTATTCGAGAAGCAATATAATAATTAGTGAGGTTTATTGGTCTCAAATACCTAAAGAATGGTTGTATCTAGATGCCAATTCTTTTAGGAATTTAGGAAATATTAAAATTGGCAAATTTGACTATATTTTCAAAGCCTATCAAAACTTATTGACTTCTGTTAAGGATAACGAATCTGCTCTAATTTATTTTGAAGAAAGAAGGCTTTCTTTTTTGTTAAGAGTGTTGGATATCAAAAAACACACTGAAGAATACAAGAAAACATGGGAGTTGTTTTTTGACAGATATAAAAGTTCCTCGATTAAAAACTTACCATATTTTAAAAAAATACAACTTACTCTTAATACTGACACTAAGATAGCTGCGGATAGTATTTATCAAGAATTAATTTCCCAAAAACCTAAGGAGGAGGATGAATGGTGGGGCAAAATTTATAATTTAATGCATAGTGAGGTATATGCTAAGAGCACTAGAATTACTTTCCAAGAAACGCCTTACCCTGATAGACCTATTTTGGCCAAAATTGAATATAAAAATGTAGCCGAAACTGAATTAACAATTTATAAAGTTGATGATTTTGATGATTATATTCAGTATAAAGACTTAAAATTTCAAGAATGGAAGCAAAAAAAGACGATATTTAGAAAGGTTAAACTAGAACTTCCTTCGTACAGCGATTATAACACACATAACGCAGAATTATTACTAGACGCTTTGCCTCATGGGCATTATATCGTAGCTATTCAAGGTAAAATTACTCAACTTAGAGTAAGTAAACATACTACGGTAAACTTCAAGACTAAAAGTGAAAACTATATTGCTTTGTCTGATATAGAAACGGGGGTGTTTTATAAAAATGCACCGCTTAATCTTTACATCACTAAAAATAATAAATTTAAAAGTAAATCTACTCTTAAAACAGAGGACGATTTTAGGTTTGACATTAAGGGCTTAAAAGCAGACTATAGATCTCGATGTTATGTAGAAGTGCCCGGTACGGCTGTATTTCATGAAGTAGGATCAGGACTGGCTTACAGACCTAATTCTCAAAGCTATTCAGTTGTTGAATTGTTCAAAGACCGTGGAGTGTATAAATTAGGGCAACAGATTCATTTTAAAGGAATTGCGTTAGCTTACGAAAATCATAAATCACTTCCTACTATTTCTGAAAATAAATCTGTTAAGGTTACTTTTTACGACCCTAACCATAAAGTACTTTTTCAAGAAACTATGTTTACTAACGAGTATGGTAGTATTTCGGGAGTGGTGAATATTCCTAAAAAAGGCATGAATGGTGTTTATTATTTGTATTTAAATAATAAACGACATAATATACCTATTGAATCTTATGTACGACCCAAATTTGAAATAAAATGGGAAGAATCAAACGCAGAAATAGAATTAGATAAAGAAATGACGCTAAAAGCAGACGTACTTTCTTATGCTGGTTTTCCCATTGACGAAGCTAAGGTTAGGTTTGAGGTAAAAAGGTCTCAATTTTATTCTTGGAGACCTTTTTGGTGTTTTGCTCCTCCTATTAAAAACATATCAAAAGATATAATATTAGAGTCTAATACGGTAACGAATAAGGATGGCGAAGCATTTTTGACCTTTACCCCAAAAGCTTCTAAAGTGGATTGGCGGTGGAGACCTGGTTTTACTTTCGATATTCTGATAGAGGTTACAGATATTAATGGAGAAACGCAAACTTCAACCAAGTCTGTTACTGTGTATAAAGACCCTGTTTTGTCTTCAATATCTATAGATGAAATCATAGAAGTTAGTGCCTTGGATAGTATAGCTTACTCGATTACTAATACTAATAATATTCCGGTAGATAGAAATGGAAAAATCATAATAGAACGTGTCGATGTCCCCGAAGACGGTTTTAAATATAGAAACTGGAGTTTTACAGAAAAGAGATTGTTTACTAAAAGTGAATTACAGAAACATTACCCCTATTTGGCATATGAAGAAAGTCAATTAAACCCTTCAAACTGGAACACTATCGAAACAATTTTAGAGCGAAAGGTTTCTGGCTTAAACAATAAAATTAAATGTCCTAAATTAAAACCAGGCGCATATCGAATTTTATTAAAAACAGAAGGTGTTGAAACTGAAATATCCGATTTGTTTTTTGTTTGGCAAAAAGGAAAACCATTACCGAACCAAATGCCTATTTCTTTGCTGTTAGCTGATGAACAAGTTTCATTGAATAAAAAAGTTGAAGTAAATTTATTGAATAGTATTAATGGTGCAGAATTATTGCTATCGACTCAAGATATTAACCATTCCACTAGTTTTGAATTGATAAAAACGAAGAATGGTCAACACGATATCAAGCAACATTTATCGGCTGAAAATAGAGGTAAAAAATATATCATATTTATGTCTTATCGAGGAATGAAAATCAAACAAGAATTAGTTGTTTTTGCTCCTTATGATGAAAAAAAGATAAATATCAAGGTTAATACATTTAGAGATAAAATGTTGCCTGGGGCAAAAGAAAGCATGTCGTTTTCTTTTTTTGACCATTTAAAAAAGCCCATTCAAGTCGAGGGAGTAGCTACTTTATATGACAAGTCTCTAGACGATATTTATCCGCATTATTTTCCTAAATTCGACTACCCTCCGAATTATATATTTTTTAATTTAAGTGTTCGTTCCGAATCTTATTATGGGTTTTCTATTCATGTCAATTATCAAAACAAATATATAAACACATCTTCACCTTTAATTCAGAAGATGAAAAATATATTCAATCAACATTTATGGTTAATGGATAGGCGTTATAGGTCAATTATGGCGGGTTCGCCTATGTCTATGGAAAAAACGAGTACAAGTGCACCATTGGACGAATCGGTATCCATAACCGCGGATATGGATGCCGATGGTGTAGTAAATGCTGAGGAACCTAATGTTGATTCTCCACAACAAATTAGAGAGAATTTGGGAGAAACCGTGTTTTATAAACCTCATATAAAATCAAACGAAAAGGGGGAAACTAATTTTTCTTTTTTAATGAATGATGCACTTACCACTTGGAAATTCAAAATGTTTGTACATAGTACTGACGCTGATTTTGGATATATAGAAAAGGAGATTGTGACACAAAAAAAATTAATGGTAGTTCCTCAATTACCAAGATTTGCTCGTTCTGGAGACAAGTTAATTATTAGATCTAAAATCGTAAATTTAACAGACAAAGCAGTTTCCGTTATACCTAAAATATCTTTAGAAACTATTTTAGGTAAGTCTTTAAATAAAAAGTGGAATATTTCTAAATCCTCGTCAATTAATATTAAAGCCAATCAGTCTGAGGTTGTTTCTTGGGAAGTTAATATCCCAGAAAACTTTGTACAACCTATTTCTATGACCATAAGTGCTTCTTCTACGGATTATTCAGATGCTGAGAAAAAACTTTTGCCTATTCTTTCAGACAAAAAGTTGATTAACGAATCTAAGGCTTTTTATATAAATGCAGAGACTACAAAAACGATTGATTGGAAACGATTAGATGAATTGGGGCAAAGTAAAACATTGATAGGAAAAAATCTAAATCTTCAGATTATTGAACATCCTATTTGGTATGCACTCCAAAGTTTGCCATACATTAATGTCAATAAGAATAACGCCAATGCAGAAAGCTTGATGAGTAGTTATTTTGGAAATGCAATTGGGTTGAAAATTAGCAACCAATTTCCAAAATTATCCAATGCAATACTTAATTGGGAGATTACTAACCCTGAAGAATTTGTTTCTTTACTTAACCAAAATCAAGATTTTAAAAATATAGTCGTTGAAGAAACACCTTGGTTAGTAGATGCCAACCATCAGACCGATCAAATGCAAAAAATAAAACTGTTGTTAGATTCACAACATGCAAATGATAAACTTGATGAATTATTACTATTGTTAGAAGACTTACAGTTAAATAACGGTGCTTTTTCGTGGTTTGAAGGGGGGAGAGCTAGTGTCTATATCACCCAAAATATAATGATTCAACTCATTAGACTCAAGGAATTAGAAGCAATTCCTAAAGAGCACGAAAATAGAATTAATCAAATAACGTCGAAAGGGTTTGATTACTGTTGGGCTACGTATCTAACTTTTTACAATACATTAAAAGGCAAGGATAAAGACTTTGATTCTTTGCTAAATGGACTAAATTTAAACTTGTTTTATATCAAATCTGCTCTTAATCGAAAAGATGAGAATGAAGCCTCTAAAATGTTCAAAAAAGCATTGAAAGAAAAATGGACTGATTACCTTTCTAATTTGAGATATACATCAATGATAGGAGAGTTGTTCTTGTCATGGAATGAAGAAAAGTTATTTGAAGATGTGGTTAAGAGTCTAAGAGAAAGTGCGATTTATAAAGACGAGGAAGGAATGTATTGGAAAACTTCTCGCAATAGATATTATTGGTATCAACGTCCAATTGTTTCCCATGTGTGGGCGATGAATTTGTTGTCGAAAGCAAAGCCTATTGAAAATGAAATCAATTTACTTAGTCAATGGTTGTTGGTTAGTAAACGAACTCAAAACTGGGGGACCAGTACCGCTACATCTGCTGCAATATATGCTTTATTGAAAAATGGAGATGATTTGTTTTTTAGTCCTAAAAAATTGGTTATTAAAGAGAAAGGAAATAAGTTTGGTATTGAAAAATCTATTGCGGCCCAAAGAAAATCTCCTATTTTAGGAAAACTCGATATTAGTCTTCCTGAAAAAGACCCCTCGGGATTAGAAATTGAAATTAAAAATCCAAACTCTACTCAATCGTGGGGAAGCATTAATTATCAGTATATCGAAAAAATTGAAAACTTAACGGCTTATGAAAACGATAATTTGAAAATAGAGAAAGAATTATATCGTAAAGTGGTGGTGGACAATAAATTAATGTTAGAACCACTAAAAGATAATACTATTCAAATTGGAGATGAATTGGTATTAAAAATGATTATTTCTGCAGACAGAGATTATTCCTATGTTCATCTTTCGGATATGAGAGCTGCTGGCTTAGAACCTACTAATAACAACAGTGGATACCGTTGGGACGCAGGGTTGGGGTATTATCAAGACATCAAAGACCAAAAAACAAATTTCTTCTTTGATAGACTACCTAAAGGCATTCATACTTTTGAATATAATCTGAGAGCAACGGTAGAAGGTGTTCAATCTAACGGAATTTCGACTATTCAATGTATGTTTGCTCCTGAATACAATGCTCATAGTGCAGGCGAATATATTAGAATCGAAGAATCGAAAAAATAATGAATTAGAAAAAGTTAATAATTTGGGAATTGCATTCTTGCTTGGACTTTAGTGTTAAATAAGAATGTAGTTCCTCTTTTTCTGATGGAGATGAAATAGAAAGTATAATTTGTTTGTTTTTTAGAGGTTGGCTTTTTCCACGCTTTAGGTTTATGCCATATATTTCATGTCCTATTTTGTTTTCGTTGTCTGTCCACCACTCGAATACTAAATTATTTTGCTGCATTATTTTTGCTAATACCTTTCCTTTTTTTCCTGCACCATACAACACTAATGTTTGATTATTATTGTATTCTAATTTTTTGAAATAGTATAATTTCAATGCAAAGAAATTCTGATCCAAATAATTTTCATCATTTCGTGAAGCCCTATTCGGATGATCTCTCCAATAGTGTACGGTTTTATTTACAGGAAGAATAGTTAATTGGTTTTCATAAACCCTAAATGCAAAATCATAGTCTTCGGGATAACGACTGCCAAAGCCTCCTATTTTTTGAAACAGTTCTGTTTTCATCATCCAGGCTATAGATGGAATTACACATTCTGTATAGATGTTTTCAAAGTGGTTTTGGTTATCAATCATGCTATTCAACCACTCTTCATATTTTTTATATCCACTCTTTAAATCATTTTGATAATGAAAGTAAGATACTTTTCCTACGGCTATTCCTTTAGAGGAACTAGCGTTTTGAAGTGCTTCTAACATGCTTGATAGCTTATTAGAATCCATGAGGTCGTCAGCGTCCATTCGTGTAATGTATTCGCTGGTCACTTTAGAAGTTGCCAAACCTAAAGCATTGATTAAGCCTCCGTTCTTGTTTTTATAAACATGAACTCTATGGTCTGTTGAAGAAATTTGTTTAACAATCTCATATGAATTGTCGGTACTACAATCGTCAATTGCAATAATTTCAAAATCAGTAAAAGTAGATTTTTGAATAGATTGAATGCAGTCTTTAATATATAAAGATTCGTTCCGAAAAGGAATAATAATACTTACTTTGGGCATAGTTCGTTCATGTAATATTCTTCTTTAGATCTCATAACCACCTTTTGTGATGCTGTCTTGTCTGGATAACCACACAGATGTAAAACACCATGAATAATGACTCGATTTAGTTCTTCGAGAAACGAAACATTAAATTTAGTTGCATTCTCACGTACCCGTTCTGTCGAGATAAAAATATCACTTTCTATAGGATTGTTATTATACTCAAAAGTTATAATATCGGTGTAAGTATCATGTTGTAAATGGGTTTGATTTATTTTTAGAAGATATTCGTCTGAACAGAAAATAAAATCAATCCGATGGAGTTTCTTGTCTTCGTTTAGTATGGTTTGTTCAATCCATTTAATATAAATTTCTAATCCGTCAAAAGGCATTTCTACATCTTCTGATTGGAAATCTATATAGGATAAAGCGTGCAAATTGTGGTCTGTCATAAATTGAATTGCATTTCAATCTGTGCTCCATTATCTAAAAAAACTAAATTATCGCACAGTTTTTGCATCAAATATACGCCTCTTCCACTTGGGCACAAAATATTATCAGGAGAAGTTGGGTCAGGTATATAATCGAAATCAAAACCATCGCCTTCATCTTGAACCGTTATAGAAAGCCCACTATTGTTTCGATAGCTTTTGATGAAAACTTTTTTAGAGGCATCTTCCTTATTTCCGTGTTTAATGGCATTATTAACAGCCTCGGTAAGACTAATTAATATGTTGCCATGAACATCAGGACAAATATCATAATTATAGACTAAATCGTCAACAAAGTTTTCGACTTTATCTAATTGTTTTAATTCGGATGGGAATTCTAGCATTTTTATAAGATCCATTTTATTTACAAAGGTGTTTCTTCTACCCCTATTAAAAAAAATTGCAAGAGATTACAGTTTTATTATACTGATAAAACTGAAAAGTGTTGTAAAAATTTAAAGCTTTTTGTTTAATCAACTTATTTTTTAAATAGTAGTTTAAGTTGATAAGTCAATATCGACTGGATCTGTTTTTTTTATAAAAACATAACGGTTGGTTTGTGTTTCAGTATTCACTTGATTCAATTTTACAAGTGGGGTTTGTTTATAAAAAAGTAATAGTGCTTGTTACGATTACAATCCTACCGTTTTACCAAAAAATCGATTAAGAGATTTTGAATTATTTGTTCGAGTTACATTTGTTAGTAAAGATGATATTATTCAATTAAAAAATCAAATTTTATGGACTAATATCATAGAAACAATGATAAAACACTGGTTCTTACTGGTTTTTCTTCAAATCTCGTTGATATTCTTCCACTAAAAATTTATAAAATGGCAATAATTCGGGAGATATGTATTTCAATTGTTCTATTTCTGCGTTTCTTTTTTTAAGGTATTCTTCTATTTCTGGCGGCAATTTCTTTTCAATGTTTTGAGCGGTCTCCGCTTCTCTTTTTTCATCCATTTCTCTTTGCTTGTCTGCTTTTTCAAACTCTAGCATTTTGGTTGTTATGCCTTGTTGCCTTTTTAGCATTTCATTGTCTAACTTTTTATTAACCAAGTCTTCCTCTATTTTGTCCATTTGGTCAATTATCTCTTGTAGTTCTTTTCCACTTTTTCCTTGTTCTGTTCTTCCTTCTTTCATTTTTTCTAATGCTCTGCGAAGTTCTGCTTGCTTGGCAGCCATTTCAGCAAATTCTTTACTCATTCCTTGTCCGCCTTTTCCTCCTTGGGCATCTTTTTTCATTTTTTCGTGCATTTTCTTCATAGACTCAGTCAGTGATTTTTGTTTTCCTGACATTTTGCTTTTTGGTCCACCTTGTCCTGGTTTAGGGTTATTGCACATTTGGCTACCAGACATCATTTGTGACATTTGCTGTTGCATTTGGTCCATTACATCATTTAACATTAAGGCTAAATCGTTAAGGTTTTTCATTGCAGACTGCTGGTCTTTGGCCGCTATATTTTTGTTTCTTTCTTCTAATGATTTTATACTGTTTTTAACATCTGTTTTTGTGTCATAAACCTTTTCGGTTACGAAAGCCTCTATTTGATAAACCCTTTTGCTTAGTGAAAAAAGGCTGTCTTCTACTATTTTAAAATCTTCTTTTATTTTATGTTGATTTTGAACATTTTCTATATACTTAGGGGTATTTATGGCTGTGACATCGAGGTCATTAATGAGGTCTTCTTGTTCAAAAGATAAAGAAACCAAGTTTTCTAAAATTTGACGTAGAGCCTCCATATCAATATCTAGCTGTTCCATTTCTCCATTTTGTTGTTGCTGTTTCATATCGCCTGCCATTTTTTTCATTTTTTCGGCAGCTTTCTTTTGTTTTTGAGCAGCTTTACTTTTTTGTTTTTGCCCCAATTGTTCCTGACTTTCTTGCATGTCTTGCTCAATGTCTTCCATTTCTTCTTTAGGGTCTTCCATATCTTGAGGTTTTTCTAATTCCTCGTTTTTTTCTTTGAGTTCCTCCATTTCTTTTTTAAGTTCCTCAAATTTTTCGTTTAATTCCTTTTGTTTTTCTTCTATTTCCTCTGGAGTCGTTTCGTCCTGTTTCGATTCTTGAGCTAATTTTTCTTGTTCTTCTGCCATTTCTTCGAGAGCCTCTATATTTTCCTCCAACTGTTGTTCGAATTCTAGTTTTTTGAAGAGTTCCATCATTCGTTCCAAGTCCATGTTCATTTTCTCATCAGACGTTTCCATCTGTTCCATCATTTCTAAGGCTTCATCTTTTTCCATTTTCTCCATTAACTCCTGAATTTGTTCCATGAGTTGTTGCATTTCCTCATTAACAACCTCGTCCATGAGTTTTTCCAACTGCTCTTGTTTTTGGTCTAATTCTGGGGAATTTTGATTCAATTTTTCTTGATTCTCTTGGTTGTCTTTCATTTTTTGCTTGGCATCTTCAATTCTTTTTTCCAACTCTTCTTGACGTTTCATCAATTCCTCCATTTCTTTTTTGGTCTGCCAGTCAATTTCTTTCTTTTGAAGGAGCTTATTTTTTAATTTTTTAAACTCTTCTTGTATTTTTAATGATTCTTCAATTGCCTCTTTCAAATCATTTTTAATAGCGGCATTATTTTCTTTAGTTTCTTCTTTAATCTCAGCAATACTAGGGTTGTTGACATAAAAAGTTTCTGTTTTTGCAGATTTACTTCCGTTAATAGCATCGTTGTCAAATACTTCAAAATAGTAAACTAATTCCTCGCCCGTAGTTAATTTAAAATCTTCAATATTGAACTGATATTGAAAATCAGACTGCCTTTCCGTAGGAATTGAAATGGGCTTACTGTTGAGTGCTCCCAATACTCCTGCACTATTTTTTATTTGATATTTTAATTCCAATCTACTGATTCCGTAATCATCGGCCACATCGCCTATAAACAAACTAACGTCAAGGTTACTACTATCAACAATCGTCTCCACTTGAATACTAGGATGTTCGTCGGGAATAACGGAAATACTATATTGAATAGAATCAGGAGTTCCGATGACATTGTTTTTGTAGAAAATCTGATAATTACAATCTTCTATTGCTCGAGTACTTAGCGTATGGTCGTTATTTCCTTTTTTGGCTGCTTCTTCAAATTTTTCTTTATTTGAAAACAAAAAATCAATTCTATCAGTATGTTGTGTTTTGAATTTCCACGAAATATTGGTGCCTTGAGGGACTAATATATCGCCAATATTATCAATTTGTTCACTTTTTTTATTGAGATAACTCGGATATTTTAAATCCAATTTCATGTCTAGAATAGTGGGTTTGAAAAGTACATTTAGTTCATGTGTTTTCGAATCAAAGCCGCTTGAGGTAAAGTTAAATTTTCTCCCTTTTTGCACATTTCTAAACGTATATTCAAATTCAGTTGCCCCTATCGAAGTCATTTTGTATTGATACCCTTCAATATTTATATATACTTCTTTGGGAATTTTATCTCCTTCTAGTTTTACTCGAACAGGGTAGTCAGAAAACTGAATAACATTAAATTTATCTTTGTCAGAAATGAAAGTAAAAGGAGCAGGTCGCTCATATTCCTTATTGTTATTTATTAATCTTTCGGTTCCGTCTTTCAATATATTCGGTGACGAAACAAGAAGAGATAGAAAAAGAAAGGTTGGTGGAATTGCGTATTTTAAGTGTTTTTTATTTTTACTTAAATCAATCGCTGACTTGAAAGGAACCAATTTAATAGATTCGCTTTTTTGGTCGATACTCGCCAATAACAAGTCAGATGGTTGAGAGGTCATTTGGTCTTTGAGCTGCAAAATATTTAATAATTTATCTTTTACATCAGCAAAATGTTTCCCAATAATATCAGCAGCTTGGTAATTATTTATCGTTTTTCCTAGTCTAAAATATTGCAACATCGGATAAATAACCCAATAGCCAATGGCTAAAGCACTCGAGCCTAGAAACCCAAAGAACATGACTTTTCGAAATGTACTTTTAAAATAAAAATTATACTCTAAAATATTAACCAATAAAAATAGACACAATACTAAACCCACAGACAAAAGGACTCCCTTGATGATTTGATTGAGGTAGTATTTTCTGATAAATGTGTCTAATTTATTGAGAAGTATTGTATAATTATCCATAAATCAATTGCTTAACCTGAGTATAAAATTGTATGTAAAGTTGATTACTACTTAGCTTGAAATACTAAATATACATAAAAACGCATTTTTTATTGCTATGTTGCTACTTCTATGAATAATAACGAGTTTGTGTTTTTATTTAATCAGAATGCAACTCTCTGTAATTACGATTGTCTTTGGTTTAAAAAATAAATTATGAAAGTATCTATTTTAACATCCATCGTTTTACTATTCTCTTTAAGTATTTCAGCTCAATGGGGAAATAACTTCATTAAACTTTCTGAAAATATAACAACAGAGACACGAAAATTTTCAGGTTTCAAAGAATTGAACTTCAGTGAAGACTTCAAAGTCTTTATTGAATTTAGTGAAACAGACCAAAACGTTCAAATAACCGCTAATGAAAATCTACATGCTTTGATAAATGTTTCTCAACAAGGGGAAGCACTAAATTTCAACTTAGAGTCTTATAGTACTCAATCTGGAAATTGTAAAAAATGCGGTGCATCTGAAAAACTAGAGGTTCATATAACTATGTCTGAATTAAAGGAACTAACAGCAGATGAAGACGTAATTATCAATTTTGAGAATAAACTGACCACTGACGAATTAAAAATAGCCTTAACCGAAGATTGCGTACTAAGAGGTGAAATTGAAACAAAGAGGTTAGAGCTTAGTTTAGATGAAGACTGTAGCGTCAAGTTTCGAGGTAGTACAAACGACATGAAAGCAACAATCGTTGAAGATAGTTTTTTTAAAGGAAAGGACTTTGAAGTAGAATCTTTGAAAATCTTTCTTGATGAAGATAGTTTTGCGAAAATTAAGGTCTCTAAGGATATAGATTTAGTAGCAAAAGACGATAGCATTTTTTATAATGAAGGAAACGCAAGCTTCTCGAGAAAGCGACTTTTGGGAGATTCAGAAGTTAGATGAAACACTATGCAATGTATCAAATGTAATACTTACATTCAATTAAACAAAAAGACTTTAAAGTATGTTTTGCTCAATTGTTCTTTGTACAATCACATTTGATACACCTTCTCCAAAACCTAATTGTTTACCAACTTCCTAAACTCTTCAACAATATTTCGTCCTTTATGGTCTGGTAAATTGGCAAAAGTTCCATTTTTTGCAACGATATGATATCGTGGAATACTTGATATTTGGTAATTCTTATATAGTTCAGCTAAATCATTTACCCATACATTTTTTCCTAATGGTTGGTGTTTTTCTAAACTACTTCGCCATAAGTTTTCGGTTTGGTCAATATTAATATTCAATAAAACTACTCCCATTCTATTCAACTCTTCTCTTAATGCTTTAGACTTTTCAAAACCAGCAATACAAGGTTTACACCAACTCGCCCAAAAACTAATATAAACGACTTTTCCTCTCAATTGGCTCAAACTTTCGGGTTGGTTATTCTCATTTAAATAGCCCAAATATGGAGCGGGCAAACCTTCCATACCTACCAAATAACCGCCAAATTTACCCATCATTTCTTCATTAAATGCTCCTACCGTATTTTGCTTAATGAAAGTAGATAGTGCTTGCTCCATAAAAGCGTCATCTGAGATGGTTTTATAAACTGACTTTATCAATTCTTTTTGCGTAAATGAACGAACAGAGCCTTGCATTTTTTGAGAAACTATTTCGAACGCAGTTTCGTAACTTCCTCCATTTGATAAACGATTGGCATAAGCCAAAACAAAATCTCTATAGTTTTCAGCGTTATTTATCAGCTCTTCGTTCGAAATATTTAATAATGAATTGTACTGATGCGTTCCATAATTATTCAATAACTGAGTAGCCGCAATTTGATAATTTAACTTTTTTAATGCTTTTTTCTTGAAAGTATGCCCTCCCATATTATTAATCGGATTCAACATCTCATTCTTAGCATTTGCATAATAATTACATTCAAAACCACTTTCGTTAAAAGAAGATTTATTCATTCCTCCTATCGAATCAAAAGCCAACATCCAAGCCTTAGCGTTTTGTGATTTTTGTCCACTAACAAGCATTTTTTTGTTATAATCTTGGCGAAGGTTCAGTTTTTGACCGTATTCTAAATAGATAGGGTATTTTTCAGATTGATTGATAACTATCGTTCCGAATTTAGGTTCTTTAATTTCCAAATATGTTGAGCCTTGGTTGTTTTCATCAACAGAAACCTCATAAGTTGTTCCATTTTCAAGGGTCAAAAACACAGAACTTGGTCTTTGAGCAAATTCAAAATACAATTCCGATTGAGCGTTTACACTCATCGAAACCAAAAATATTAAACAGAAATAATAGAATATTCGCATTATTTATTAATTATATTTACACAAATGGTGCTTCAATATTAACTAAATAATGCAAATTTTAGTCTTTTTAGGGAATGAATCGACTATTAAAGTTTTTAACACTTTAAATCGTGGATGGGAAAAATGCATCCTCAAAGTGGTCTATTTTTCTGATTTGTGTTAATGTTGATTCAACACTAATTATATCAAAACGTAGCTCTTGTTCGTGGTTAATACTTTCAATATAAACCATAGCCGCATCTGCGAGAAGTTGTTGTTTTTTGAAGCTAATAAACTCTTCCGGTCTTCCGAACTGAGAAGTACTTCGAGTTTTTACTTCTACGAATACTAAACTTGATTTGTCGAGTGCGATAATATCAATTTCAGCACGTTTGTATCTCCAATTTTTTTCAAGGATTTGGTAACCTTTTTTTTGTAAATACGCTTGAGCCATACTTTCACCATGGTCTCCTAAGTCATTATGCGATGCCATTTTGTTGTTTATTGGGAAAAAATAGATATTAAATTTAAGGAAAATTTTGATTGGATGCTAATTTTTAACAGTTTAATTATAACTCTACTGAAGTCCAAAGCATGAATAAGTCAAAGATTGGTTCTTGCTGCAATAAATTTTTAGAATACAAATCCATTATATATTTTGATACCAAAGAATATCAATCCGCTTACGATCGTTTTATGGTATTCAAGCTACTTACAACTATTACACAAAAACAGCAAACTATTGTTAGAATACAAAGCGTATTTAGTATTTCTTAAAGAAGCAGGAAAAATAAAAGAACCTCATGAAAGTAAAGGCTTAGGAAAAGTACGAGTCAAACGTTTTGCCAATACGATTAATGAACTAAAAAAACAGGTTTTCAAAAGGAGTTTTTGTCCAAAAAAACGAAAACGCTAGAATCCAAACTAAAGGATCTCAGTTTAACTGATTCTTCTATTGCCATTCTGACCGAATATATTCCGTTTGAAGATATGTGGGAGATGTTATTGGATTCTGTGGGTGAATGATTTAGGCTTTAAATTATCGAAACTTGCAAAAAATGCAAGTTTCGATAATTATTCAATTTCAAATATACCCCAACCAATCAATTTCCTTTTTCAATAATTGTAAAGTTTTTTCTTCTTCGCTATCGGGTGCAGCTTGATAATCGTATGTCCAAGATGCTTGTGAAGGAAGAGACATTAAAATAGATTCGATACGACCATTCGTTTCTAATCCAAATTTAGTTCCTGCATCCCAAACCAAATTAAATTCAACATATCGACCTCTACGCAATCCTTGCCATTGTTTATTCTGGTCATTAAAAGTAGTAGAAAGATTTCTTTTCGCTAAAGGAACGTAGGTTGGAATGAAAGTTTCTCCAACTTCAATAATAAAATTAGCCAATTGTTCTTTGGTCAAACCTGTTTCTGGGCCCAATCTATCGAAGAAAATACCGCCAATTCCACGAGTTTCATTTCTATGACGTATGAAAAAATAGTCATCCGCCCATTTTTTGAATCGTGTATAAAAGTCTTTATGATATTTATCGCAAGTATTTTTGAGCTGGTTATGAAAGAAAGCAGCTTCTTTCGTATTGATATAATGTGGCGTTAGATCAATTCCACCTCCAAACCACCATTTATCTTCATTCAATTCGAAATAACGAACATTCATATGAATAATAGGAATAAATGGATTGTGTGGATGCAAAACAATAGACACTCCAGTAGCAAAGAAATCATCACTCTCAATTTTTAATTTCTTACGAATAGGTTCACTCAATTTTCCGTGAACAGCAGAGAAATTTACCCCTCCTTTTTCAATTACTTTCCCTTGAATAATTCTCGTTCTTCCTCCTCCACCGCCTGGGCGTTCCCAAAGGTCTTCTTGAAATTTTCCTTCTCCGTCTAATTGTTCTAAAGACTGACAAATATTATCTTGAAGATTGCGTAAGCGTTGTTCTATAATTTCTTTATTCACAATAGAGAGTGTTAAAAATTCAAAAAATAAAGGGCTTTCGTTTACACAAAAGCCCTTTAGCTATTTCATTCAAAAATAGAATTATTATTTCAAATAAAGAGATTTGATTTCGTCAAATTTCGGTAATTTATTAATATGCCATTTTTTGATAATCAAACCTTCTTTCATCAAGACTACTCCAGGGTTAGAACGAACGATGGTTTTTAATAAAATATCATCAGCCATATAAATCGGAGACCCAAAATGAGTTTGTTCTTTTAGGCTTTGCGTAACTGTTCGGTCAACAAATTTGGTAACAAAGAAAGATTTTACATTTTCAGCGGCTGCCTTTTCAGTGAAATCCGATACTTTTTTGAAGTTCTTTAAATAATTAGCATCAAAAGTATATTCTTTAACCATTTTATTTTCTTGGTTGACTTTGTCCACTACTTGAACGGTGTGAATACTATCTGGAAATTCTTCCAATGCAATGGTGTCTGTTCTGAAAATAGTATCGTTAATTACTCTAGAAACTTCTTTCGATTTGTAAGGTAATTTATACCCAACAATCATAAAATTATAATCAGGATTTGCCAACAAATCATCCGCAATATTATTATCATTATCATCAATCTCGAACTCACTAATCTTACTTGGAGTCATCGTAGGTTCGGATTTGATTTGCTCGTAGTTCCATTCGGCTTTTGGATAATTTTTCATTTTAGCATAGTCGTTTGGTCCCAATTCAACTACCTTACCATCGGCTTTATTAGTTAATTTAAACCCTAATATACTTACATTTGCCATAGCATCTTCTTCCGCTTGTTTTTGCTTCGCAATATTTACGCCTTCTCTGAAAGGTCTAAAATCTTCGTGAGGCAAATCCCAAACATAATTACTCATACAATAAACTATCATACCCAAAGTAGTCACCAAAGGAATGATAAAACGAACACCTGTGGTAGAAATCTGATGCATTTTCTTAGAAAATATTAAGAAAATAATGGCAGGAACCATCAAAACCACATCTTTCATGAAGGATACAAATGGTTTCAGTACGATAAAGTCTCCAAAACAACCACAATCCGTAACCAACATATTTGATTCTTTCCAATCATACCATCTATTAAACTCAAAGAAAGTCGCATCTCTTGGGATATGTCCTGTCAAATAAGTAAAACCTGTTAGAATGGTGAAGAACAAAACCAATAAGAAAAATGAAATAGATGTTGTTTTGGGCCAAGTACCAAGAATAAGCATTACCCCCAACACAATTTCGAAAACAATCATAAATACAGCTATGCCAACCGCCATTTCTGAAAGTGGAGCAAAAATACCTCCGATAAAAGAAAAGTGAATTTCGAACTGAGCAAAATAATCTTGCATTTTATAGGCAGTTCCAAGAGGGTCAACAGCTTTTACTAAACCAGAAAAGATAAAAAGACCACCACAAAAATTTTGGATATAAGACAAAAGTATGTTTTTGACTCTATCTCCCGAAGATTTCATCAGTATAGTAAGTACTAAAGCTGCGATTCCAACTCCTAATAATATGGTTGATAATGACATATCAGTTTAACGTTTAATTTCTTAATTTCTATTTGATATAGAATACTGTTCTACAGCTTACAAAAGGAAGATGTTTCTATAACAACTCAATTACTATATCAAATAAAGTAGTAAAATGTTTACTCCAATACAAATTTAAGCTTTGAAAATCTCAATTTTGTTAATCGATTGTTAATTACTCTTCCGATTCGGCTATTTTTATGAGTGCAAATATAGAATAATTAATAATGTCTTTATAATTCGCATCAAGCCCTTCAGAAACAATGGTCACGCCTTGGTTATCTTCTATCTGTTTGATACGATGAATTTTCATCAAAATTAAATCTGTAAGGCTACTAACTCTCATATCTCTCCAAGCTTCTCCATAATCATGGTTTTTATCCAACATGAGTTGGTGCGTAATTTTCATGTGTTTTTGGTAAGCCTCTAATGCCTGAGCAGTGGCAATATCCTCACTTCCTGAAATTTCGAGTTGAATAAGTGCAATGATGCAATAATTAACCAAGCCAATATATTCGTCTTTGATGTTGTCAGAAACTTTTTGCGTCTTCTTTTCTTCGATGCTTCTAAGACGTTTGGCTTTGATATAAATTTGGTCTGTTAAAGAAGAAAGTCTTAAAATACGCCAAGAAGTACCATAATCTTGGTTTTTTTTCTTGAAAAGTTCCCAACAATTATTAAAAATCTCTAAATAATGAGCTTCTGTATTTTTCAATTTCTTTATTCGTTTATGGTTTAGAAAATGAAAATAAAAAATAGGCTGCAAAGCTATAAGCCGGGTTCTGTATCGAATTTCTAAAAACTCAATCCTTGTCATTTATCTTACTAATGGTTCACACCATTAATTTATCTGCCCACCCTCCAGCAATCGGGCGAGCTACCCTCAAGCACTGGTATACATGGCATTTCAACCCACAAGGTTTACCCGCAACTTATATTGCTATAAATTGCCGTGAGCTCTTACCTCACATTTTCACCCTTACCTTTCCGAAAAAAGGCGGTTATTTTCTGCGGCACTTTCTGTAACATTCTATGAATGCCCCCACCCGTTAGGTGGTGTGGTTGCTCTACGTTGCCCGGACTTTCCTCATTATTTTCAAGAAAATAACGCGACAAGGCACTTTAACAACCTATTTTTTATTCTTTTTTGTAAATTCTATTGCTGTGTTTTCCAATTCGTTTGTCGACATTACGTAATGTTTTCGTTGCGTTCCGATAATTATTCTCAAATTTGCGGTATTAGGAGGAACATCTCCCAAATTATTCGCATAAAACGTAAGTCTATTGACATCTAAATCGGAGGACAATTTTACAACAAATTCTTGATATTTTTTCTTTACTTCCAAATTTTGAGCAATGATTTCATCATTTAAAAAAATGGTTATTCTATCATTGTCCTCAGTTTTTGAATCATAAATGTGTAATGTTACTTCTTCTTGGTCAATGGCGAGTTGGTCAATAACGCTTGTTGTTCTTAACTCTCTCTTGTCGATTGCCTCTACTTTCATTAAAGAGTCCGTATTAACTTTTTCTACTTCTTCGACAACAACTTCAGTTTCTTGAATTGGCTCTTCTTCTATGACCTCTTTAATTTCTTCTACTTCTTCTATAATTTCTTTGACTTCCTCAATAGGTTCGTTTTCGACCAATGGTGGTTCAGATTCTTCTATATCAAGAAACTTTTTTACATTATCTGGTAAATCTTCAAGGCTGTCCGATTCTTTTTTATAAAGAATAGGAGTACCTGTTTTTATAGAACCCAAGTCAATAGAAGCTCCAGCGCCCATTGTTCCCACAAAAACAGAAGTCCCTACAGGTGCTCTATTGCCATCAGAATAGGTTCCTTTCAATACATCAACATCAATATAGGATCGAAATTTGAGTTTGAATTTAGCATTTAAGCAGCTCGAATTCCCATCAACCCACTCAGTTTCTTCAAACTTTACTTTTCCTGATTTTGGGTTAAACGTACCCTCTATCATGAATTTACAATATTGGTTTCTATATTCATCGTAAGTAAATCCTGTAATTTTTCCTCGTTTCTCAAGGATAAAAAGAACTTCGTAATGACCGTCATTATCTTCCTTATTCGCTACCCATTTTCCTGTTATATCTTGTGCGAGAATTGAATTAGAAATACAGAGTATAATTAAAAAGATAAAATATTGTACTTGATTTTTCATCGGCTGATTTATTTGCTTGTTACTTTCAATCCATCATAAGCTACGACAAATTTACTGTTGTGTAATATCTTTTGCACTTGGTGATGAGTTCCCAATCTGTGGCTAATATGTGTTAACCAAACTCGTTTTGCTTGCGATTTATTGCCAATTTCAATAGCTTCGTCAAGGGTAAAATGAGAATGATGAGCTTCTTTTTGTAACGCATTAAGAACTAAATGGTCACAATTATAAACATACTTTTCACTTTCTTTAGGAATCGTTTTTCCATCGGTTATATACACAAAATCGTTTATTTTATAGCCATTTATAAGCAATTTTCCATGCAAAATAGGAAAAGGAGTAATTAAAAAATCGCCTATTTGTATAGTCTTATGAAATTCAGTTTCTTTCAAACTTAATACAGGAGCACCAGGGTAAGGGTTTTTGTCAAAAGCATAGGAAAATCGTGTTTTTAAGTTGTCACAAACCCTATTTTGAGCATAAATAGAAATCTCTTTTTGGTACTTAAAATTTATAGGACGAATATCGTCAACGCCTGCGGTATGGTCATTGTGTTCGTGAGTGATAAATGCTGCTTCAAAATTGTCTAAATTATAGCGTAAACACTGTTGCCTAAAATCGGGCCCAATATCAATGATTAGGTTTTGATTGCCAATACTAAATACTGCCGAACAACGAAATCGTTTGTTTTTATGGTTAATATCTGTACAAACTTCACAACTACAACCAATAACGGGTACCCCTTGTGAAGTACCTGTGCCAAGGAATGTTAGGGTTGTAGTATTAACAATCAATTTTTATTTTTTAGCAGTTGATTAAGTAAGTTTTGAGCTTCGTTACTCAAGGGTTTTTCGAGGTTGATATCTGGTAAATTTAAAATTTCGATGAGTGTATCTCCTTTGGATTGTGTATCCACAAATTTATTAAGAACCACCATTTGTCTATTTTCAACCAAAGCGTATCCTCCTTGAAAACTTCCTTTTTCGTAACGAATTTTAATTTCTAATTCTTTGAAAAGTTGCTCTATTTTACTGAGTTTGGATGCTGTTATTTTCATCTGTTTTAACATTTCAAAATGTGGCCAGAGAACTGTCCACTGAAATTTTAGTAAGCATATTTTATTAATAGTAAAAGAAGATAATTTATTCCTCAATATCGCCAGCCTTACTATTATGAATTTTTTTGTTTCTTCTCTTTAGCGGGTTGCTATGATTTTCTTCGTATTCGGATCTACATTTAAATATATCAATAGCCGTAAACACAGCAGCTCTAAAAGATTCTATATTCGCTTTATTTTTGCCCGCTAGACCGAATGCTGTGCCGTGGTCAGGAGATGTTCTAACGAAAGAAAGTCCAGCCGTATAGTTTACACCGCCATTATCTGCTAGCACTTTGAAAGGAATTAGTCCTTGGTCGTGATACATCGTGAGTACAGCATCAAATTTCTTGAATTCTCCGCCTCCAAATAGTCCGTCAGCAGGGAAAGGTCCCATTGCAGTAATTCCTTTATTTTTAGCCTGTTCCAATGCCGGTTTTATGATATTAACGTCTTCATCGCCAATAACGCCATTTTCGCCAGCGTGTGGATTTAAGCCTGTAACGGCTATCATTGGTTTTTCGATTCCAAAATCCTTTTTCAAGGTAGCGTTTAATAGGGTTATCTTTTTTAGAATAAGTTCAGAAGTAAGCGCCGAAGCTACTTGATTGACAGGGATATGGTTAGTTACAATACCTACTCGTGTTTGGTCGGCAACCATAAGCATTAAAGATTCATCAGCCCCTGCTCTATCGGTTAGATATTCAGTATGCCCAACAAAATCACTTAGGCCTGATTTAACAACTGCTTTTTTGCTAAGCGGAGCAGTTACTAAGCAATCTATATCTCCAGCGGTTAAGTCATCGACGGCAGCAGCAAGAGAACGCATCGCAAAAGTACCTCCTATTTCGTTTTCTTCACCCAACTGAATATTGACATTATCTTGCCACGCATTAATAACGTTTAATTTTTCGGTATGAAGTCTGTCCTGAATAGAGCGTAGGTTATGAAATTGAATATCTTCTAATTCAGTTGCCTTTTTGTGGTAAGCCAAAACTTTTGAAGAACCATAAACGATCGGGCAACACAACTCTAACATTCTACTATCATAAAACGTTTTTAGAATTACCTCTAACCCAATTCCATTTACATCTCCAATCGAAATACCCAATTTTATTTTATTCATATTTATTTGCTATATTAAATTTTTAATAACTACGAAAAGCTACTGTTTTAGTTTGGAACCAAAGAAATAGATTGATTCAATCACTAACAAAGATATTATAATTTCAAAACATTTAAACAGCTAATTATCTAGCTATAAATTTATTGTTGACAACAATTTTGATTCTAAACTGTATTTATATTTACTTTTTTACCAGAAAACTTATTTCTCTTGACTAATACTTGTACACTTAATTTTAAGAAATTCGGAGAAGGAAAACCTCTTATTATCCTTCATGGGCTATTTGGAACACTTGATAATTGGCAAACCATTGCTAAGAAAATTGCGGAAAATTTTGAAGTTTTTTTAGTTGATCAACGCAATCATGGGCGTTCGCCACATAGCCAAGAAATGAGTTATGAACTGATGGCTACTGATTTGCGTCAGTTTATTATAGACCATAATATTCAAAATCCACATATTGTGGGGCATTCCATGGGAGGAAAGGCAGTAATGAAATTTCTAGATTTATATCCAGATCTTTGTGATAAAAGTATTGTTATTGATATCGCTCCCAAAAAATATAGCGGTGGACACGAAGATTTAATTGCAGCAATGCAATCTTTGCCTATTGACGAAATGAAATCGAGGGGCCAAGCCGCCAAGTTTCTTGCTGAAAAAATTCCGAATGAAGGGGTACTTCTCTTTTTATTGAAAAATTTGACTCGAAACAAAGAAGGAAAATACGAATGGAAAATGAATTTGCCTGTTTTGGCTGAAAATTATCAAAAATTGATGGATTCGGAGATAACAAAGGTAAATAACAAAGAAGTGTTATTTATTAAAGGAGGTGCCTCTCAATATATTTTAGATAACGACGTTTCTACAATAAAGACCTTGTATCCGTTTGCACAAATTATAACTGTAGAAGGAGCAGGGCACTGGGTTCATGCTTCACACCCTCAACAAGTGATTGATGCCTTTGTGTCTTATTTGCAACCCTAAGCCTTTATTCTAAGTAGAATAGATAAGTTGTTTATTGAAAATGAGAATAAATTTTTCAGATAATGAGAAGAAAAACCAAAATAATTTTTAGCGTATTAACAATGAGTTTGTTATTTGTAGCGGCGAATGCACCTGTGAATAACAAATATTTTGAAATTGCTAAAAACTTAGAACTATTCACAAGTGTTTATAAAGAATTGAATACTAATTATGTTGATGAATTAGACCCTGGAGAACTAATGAAATTAGGTGTTGATGCAATGCTTAATTCTTTGGACCCTTATACGGTTTACTATTCTGAACAGCAGGTGGAAGGCTACAGGATGCAGTCCCAAGGTAAGTTTACAGGAATTGGAGCAAAAATACAGAAAATAGAGAACGATTTTATGATTCTTGCGGTAAATGAAGATGCTCCCGCCCAAAAAGGAGGATTAAGACCTGGAGATCAAATTATTCAAATTGATGGTAATGACATTACGGATAAGAAACAAGAAGATTTAGCGGCTATACTTAATGGAGCAGAGGGAACACAAGTTAAGCTACAAGTGACCAGAAAAGGCTCGTTCAAAAATAAAGAGTTCTTAATCAAAAGAAGCGAAGTTACCATTTCAAATGTTCCTTATCATGGGATGTTAAATGATAATGTAGGTTATATTAATTTGACCACATTTACTGCTAATGCAAGTAAAAATATTGCCAATGCCTATAATGAACTGAAAGATGACAATACCAATATGAATGCTTTGGTTTTGGATTTGAGAAGTAATGGAGGTGGATTGTTGAGAGAAGCAATTGCTATTTGTAATTTGTTTGTTCCTCAAAACGAATTGGTGGTTTCTACGAAAGGAAAAGTAAAAGATAGAGATAAGAATTATTATACCAAAAAAGCTCCTTTAGATTTGAATGTTCCTATTGCGGTTTTAATCAATGACCATTCTGCTTCGGCATCTGAAATTGTATCAGGTGTGATTCAAGATTTGGATAGAGGGGTATTGATTGGGCAGCGTTCTTATGGAAAAGGTTTGGTTCAGAATACGATGGATTTAGGTTATAATTCTAAAATAAAATTGACAACTTCTAAGTATTTTATTCCGTCGGGCAGATGTATTCAGGGGGTAGAATATGATGAGAATGGAAACCCTGTAGATATTCCAGAGTCTAAAAGAGCAGCTTTTAAAACGAAAAACGGAAGAACTGTTTATGATGGAGGTGGGGTAAAACCAGACTTATTATTGCCGAACCCTAACAAAATACCATTGATTAAGGCGTTTAATGAGCAATTTATTATTTTCAAATTTGTGAACGAATATATTGATAAAGTAGGGACGATTGAGAATGTGGAAGATTTTCATTTTTCGGATTGGGCGGCATTTACTTCGTTCTTGAAGTCAACCGAATTTAATTTCAAAACAGATAGCGAAACTGCCTTGGAGAAATTGATAGACAATACCAAAGAAGAAAATATTGATGTTTCTCAACTCTCTAAACAAATTCAATCTCAAATTACCTCTAAAAAAGAAAGTGCATTAAACGAGCACAAAGAAATTATAGTTGATAAAATTGAAAAAGAGATAGTTTCACGTTCTTATTATCAAGCAGGGAAGGTGAAAATTGGTTTGCGAAACGATGCAGAAATCAAAGAAGCTATTTCTATTCTTAACGATAAGAATAAATATCAATCGTTTTTGAAATAATAAATTTTAATTCTATTTCGTAAACCTCAGTCATTTTGTTAATTTGCGGGGTATGATTAGTCGACAGTTAAATAATTGATATGAAAGCCATTATCCCAGTAGCAGGAGCAGGAACCCGATTGCGTCCGCTCACATATACTCAACCTAAGCCGCTGATTCCTGTGGCAGGAAGACGAATATTGGCATATATTATTGACGAATTAATTGACCAAGGCGTTGATGAATTTATTTTTATTATCGGCTATTTGGGCGAAAAAATTAAACTTTATGTTGAAGAAGCTTATCCTGACCTGAATAAAACTTTTGTTAATCAAACGGAAAGAAAGGGGCTAGGACATGCGGTTTCTTTGGCAAATTCGTATTTGGATTATGATGATGATGTAATAATATTACTAGGCGATACCATCATAGATATGGACTGGAAAGCCTTTTTTGCAATAAAACATTCAGCATTAGGGGTGAAGCATGTTGCCAACCCTCAACAATTCGGTGTTGTTGAAATTAATGAAGATAAGCAAGTCGTTAAAGTGGTTGAAAAACCCGCTATCCCAAAATCTAACTTGGCGATGGTGGGAATTTATCATTTTACCAAAATTGGTCCACTGATGGAAGCATTACAGTATAATATTGATAATGAAGTGCTCACTCATAATGAATTCCAATTGACGGATGGTATTCAACGAATGGTCAAAAATGGTGAAATTTTAGAAACCTTGACGGTAGACAATTGGTATGACTGTGGTCGAAAAGACATTTTGTTACTGACCAATGCTCGTAAATTGGACGAAATGGGCTACACTTCTGATGATTTACCGCATTACGAAAATACGATTATTATTAATCCTGTTGCTGTTGGAAAAGATTGTGATATAAAAAACTCAATCATTGGCCCACACGTAACTATTGGAAATAACGTAAAAATAGACCATAGCATTGTTGAAGATTCAATTATTGGCAACTATACAGATATTGACGAAATTGTTCTCAAAAAATCTATTGTAGGAAACGATGCTATTATCAAAGGAATGAAACAAAGTTTGAATATCGGAGATAATACCGAATTGGATTTTAGTTAAAATTTGGAAATTTCTGAATTGATAACTAAGTTTAATTATCAATTCAGAAATAATACATTTAAAACTCAATTTCAAGCCCTAACTGAACCCTCCACCTAGAATTAATAGGGTCAACCAACCAAGGTGTTTGTTCTAAAGGAATATTGAATGAAAAAGTAGGAATATCTCCATTTTCGATACCTTCAAACTTTAGTAAACTAAAACTTGAATTGACCACATTCGGAACAAAGTATTGTTTGCCCCAAGAAGAATGAATTAGGTTTAAGAGATTGAAAGCATCTAATCGAAAAGTTACTTTCTTTTCTTTTAAGTATGGCATCGAATAACTGAAACTTCCATCCAGACTATGATTCCATGGCGTTTTTGCACCATTTCTTTCTACATAATTTCCTCGACGAGTATTCAAATAATTGTTTCCTTCGATATATTGATTCAATAAATTCCATTGCTGTTCGGGGCTAACCAATTCTCCATTTGAATTCGTTGTTTCTACTAGGTTAATTTCTGAAGCATTTGCAGGAACATAAACCAAATCATTTCTAGAAGAACCGTCTCTATTCAAATCGCCTTGATAAACAATGCTATATGGAGAGCCTGAACGCCCATTGTATAGCAACGAAATAGAAAGTTGGTTTTTGCCTAATGGTATGATTTGGGCATACGAAGCATTAAATTTATGCCTCAAATCGTAATTTGAAAAAGAAACATTAGGGGCATTTCCTAAAAGGGCTTGATTCCATTCGTAATTGGCTGCGGGGCTACTTCTTACGGTGCTGCTCACATCTTTACTCAATCCGTAGCTATAGCCTATATTGAGTTTACTTTTTTCGGTTGTTCTTTCCGCATTTATAGTTGCATTATATCTGAAACCTTTATCGGTGTTGGTTAATAAAAATACGTTTGTAAAGTTCTCGTCTATTTTTACATTATCGCCTGATGTATTGTAAAATAAACGATTGCCAGCACCAGAAAAATTAGATAAAACTTCGTTTCTGTTAATACTTTGGAATAATAAACCTTGAAGAACTTTTGTGAAACTAAAATCAAAACCAAAACTCCATTTTTGGTTGGCATCCCAATTGATATTTATATTAGATTTCCAATCTCTAGGATATTTAAAGTCAGGGTCTAATAGATTTATTTCCGTTAACCCTGGTTGCAAACTGGTTAAATCTTGTAAATTCTCAACAATAGGGAATTCTCCATTGGGGCGAATATCAATATTGAAATAATCTGTTCCCGAAATATAGTCAATATAAGCAAACCACAGATAGGGTAACCTACCAGAAAATAATCCTGTCCCAAGGTTTATAGATAAATTGGCATCGCTATTTTGGTAGCTTAATTTGATTCTTGGGTTCACTTGAATATTGTTATTCAGTTGGTTAGTGTACTGTTGAAAAGATGTTGAATTACGAATCAGAGGGCTTAAAGGTAGGTCTCGAGTAAGAAATTGAGCATCTAATCGAGTACCGTACAAAAGACTAAATTCAGGCGAAATATTCCAGTTGTCTTGAAGGTAAATTGCTCCTTCCAAAATGCCTAATGAGGCAGCAGGGTTGTTTTGGACATAATCAAAGTTATTTAGGTTCGCATTTACATTATAAACCCCTCGTACTCGAGAAGGTCTATCGTTCAAGAAATTATCAACCGAAGAATACTCCCAACGCCCATTCCAAGCGGATAAAAAGCCATAATCTAAGTCATGAAACTGAAATAAAAACCCCGTGCTTATCGAATGATTATTTTTTATAATAGATAACTTATTGGTGACTTGATAGGTGTTGAAATTACTATTAAATACAGATGCTTCTCTATAGGTTCCTGCAAAAATTCTTGAAGCTGAGGACGTTGCAATCTGTAAATGAGGAAATATCCTTCCATCAAAAGTTCTTCCTTCTTCTACTCTATTGAAACTAATGTTTAATTTGTTGAAAACGTTTTTAAAGTTTGACTTCAATTCTAATACGGCACTGTTTGTTAGGTTGTTGTGTCGAAAGCCTTGGTTGCCAAAATTGAAAAAAGTTTGACTCCATTCTAAATTATCAGCAAAACTAGAAACAAAGTTATTTCTAAAAGTAAGTTTGTGATTCTTGTTGATAATATAATCCAACCGTAGGAATACTTTTGAGCTTTGAATTTCATTATTTGCGGTTTCAAATGCCCCCGGGTCGTAATCGTAATTATCGATTAAATGATTTCTAACCAAATTTACATCTTCAGATGAAATATTAGAACCCTGAGAACCTGGCGTATTAATTAAAGGTGTTGAAGATTTTGCAAATTCAGCATTCGCAAAATAAAATAGTTTATCTTTTATAATCGGTCCGCCTGTGTTGAACCCGATTTGGTAATCCGAAAATTCGGCAACATCTATACGCTCCTTATCTATTTTTTTGCCTGTAGTTGAACGGTTATTAAAATATCCAAAAACACTATTTTTAAAGTTATTAGTTCCGTTTTTAGTAATAATATCAATATTGGCTCCATTGAAATTACCGATACTGACATCAAAAGGTGTAGTTTTGGTAGATAATTCTTTGATAGCTCCAAAACCTATAGGCTGTGTTTTTGATAAACTACCTGGGGTTCCGTTGGCTTGTGAACCAGCTGCACCGCTGGCAGGTTCTTGAAAACCAATAATATCGTTGGTGGCTACTCCATCAATATTTAAATTATTGAAACGGTGACTTGCTCCTTGAAATGAATTGAGATTGTTTTCTGGGTCAGAGCGTTGCAGTTCTTGGATGCTTCTGAAAATACTAGGCGTTTGTTGAATTTGTTGTTGTGTAATTTGTTTTTCGGAAGCCGAATTTCCTTTTCCTCCGACGACAGTTACTGTTTCAAGGTTTATATCGTCTTGAGTTAAGGTAATATTGTATTTCAGTTCTTTGCCTAAACTAATTTGTAAATCGTTACGACTAAATGTCTGAAAACCAATATAACTCACTTCTATTCCATAAGTTGCTGGACTCAAATTTAAGAAACGGTAATAACCATTATTTTGGCTATAGCCTACGAATTGTTCGTTTGTTTCTAGGTTTTTTAACAAAATAGTAGCTGCTAAAACTTCGCTATTATTAGATTCTAAAACGAAACCAGAAATACTTCCTGTTGTTTCTTGTCCATATAAAATGACACCCACACAAAGGTTGAATAAAATGAAAAATGTTAATCTCATTTATTATTAAATTTTTTATTTTTTTAATCATTGGAATTTTAAATACAAAGAAGAATCGTTTGTATTTAGGTCTGTGAAAGTCGGGACAAATTTAATATTTATAACTTGATTAACAAAAAATTATTATTGGGGTAATGTTAATAGTTTAGGCTTCTTGGTTAAGTTTTTGATTGTAGAGTATCAAATCATAATATTTCATATGCGTTTTTCGAAAATATCTGCTTTGTATGTTATTTCCAAAAAAAATTAAAAGAACACCTTTATTATGTTTTATGACAACATTTTGGTTGATGTAAAAACGTTCAACCCTTCTTTTCTAACGTTCAACCCCTAAATTTTGACGTTCACCATTTTTTGCTTGATATTTTCGATGTTTTTACATGTTTGATTTTGGTGGTTAATGTATGATAACCTGCTAGTTAAGAAGGTGAATTATTGAAATAAAGTGTTTGGAATTGTATTATTATTATTATTATTATTATCTTGCAGTGTTATTAATCCAATGTACTTCTTATGAAACAATAAAACGAGAACGTAAATAAGGCTGGAAATAAAAAAGCCCATTAATTGTAGTCTTGTTGATTTGAGCTCCCAACTGA
>CALAJP010000180.1 GCA_937922815.1 uncultured Saprospiraceae bacterium | reverse complement strand
AAGTATGGCCATTCTTTTTTATATTTGTGCTACAGCAGCTTGGACAAGATGTATACATAATTTTTTTTTGATAATCTTAAAATTACGTTTTTTATCCGAGTTGCTTATTTCTTAGCATTACATTTGATACACCGCCAAATTCTTTTGAACATAGTTTAGAACCTTTATTAAATATTCTTATATCAATATAATTAGGTTTATATTTCAAAAGGAAGTTTTCTTTTAAAAAAAGTAATTCTTTTAAACAGTTTTCTTCTGAAATTTTTATATCATATATAGATAATGATACTGTTTTTAGATTTCCTTCAAATGAAATATCTAAAAAACATGTTGGTTCTCCTAAATACTTTGAAATTTCATCATCATTTATGACTTCACCTCTTTGGATTTCTTGACCATTACGATCGAATGTTTTCCATTTTCCAAATTGAACACCATCTTTAATACTCATCTCTCCAGAAATAGAACCATTTTTGAATTTTTCAATTAAAATGCCACTAAACGGTTTATCATTGCTTTTTAAATGAATTTTATGATCAACAAAGTAAATTTGTTTTACTTCAACCGTTAGAGTTTCTTTACCACAACACAAAAATGAAAGTACACAACTTAAAAATATAATATAATTCTTCATTAGTTTTTTCTTTAGAATTCCAATAAAGTTACTATAAGTCCTACCCATCTGCAAGAATTTCAATGTTAGGGAGCCAATTCGTATAACATAATTAAGAAATCAAATTCGCTATTGTGGATAAAGGTGTAGATGAAAGGACAATTATCTTTTTTGGAACTTTAGACTTGATTATCTTTACCCAAAAGATAAAATCATGAATTCCATCGAACAAAAAAAGGCATCTTTCGAAAGGTTATTAATTATTATGGACGAATTGCGTGAGCAGTGCCCTTGGGATAAAAAACAGACTTTTGAGAGTTTGAGACCTCTGACTATTGAAGAAACTTACGAACTGGCTGATGCGATTATTCGAAAAGATGATGAAAATCTAAAAGAAGAGTTAGGTGATGTAATGTTGCATTTGGTGTTTTATGCTCGAATTGCTTCTGAAAAAAAGATGTGGGATATAGACGATGTGTTAAATCATTTGTGTGAAAAAATGATTCGAAGGCATCCACATATTTATGGGGATATTGATGTGAATGATGAAAACGAAGTGAAAAGGAATTGGGAGAAGATAAAGCAAGCTGAAAAAAAGGGTGATAAAAAAGCGTCTATTTTGGATGGTGTACCCATTGCACTTCCTGCCTTGGTTAAAGCGGAACGGTTGCAGGAAAAAACTAAACAAGTGGGCTTTGAATGGGAAAATGATAAACAAGTCTGGGCTAAGGTAAAAGAAGAAGTGTTGGAGTTTGAAGAAAGTGTAGAAAAACTGAGCAAAGAAAAACAAGAAGAAGAATTCGGAGATGTGTTGTTTTCTTTGGTTAACTATGCACGCTTCAAAGGAATTAACCCTGAAAATGCTTTACAAAAAGTAAATCAAAAATTTATTAATCGTTTTCAATTTATAGAAAAAGAAGCCGTAAAATCGCTGGAAGAAATGAGTTTGGAGGAAATGGATGGGTTGTGGAATGAAGCAAAAAAAAATGACATTCACTAAAAGTAAATGTCATTTTAATTAGTAGGGTGGAAGATCGGTCTCGAACCGACGACCTCCTGAACCACAATCAGGCGCTCTAACCAACTGAGCTACAACCACCAAGTTATGTTCGATTTAAAATCGTTTGCAAAAGTAATGTTATTTTACAAAAGAGTGAAATTTTTGCCACATATTTTTTAAAAAATATCTACTTTTTTCGAGTATTAATTTTTTCATTCAAGTATTTTCCTACCATTTCACCTTGTTTAACACCATCCGTAATGGCTGGCATGTAGTGAATTCCTCCATACAATCTAGAAATAGCAGCCTCGTCTTTTGCTTGATTAAAAGATTCGAATTTTCGAACAGGCAATCCATATTCAACCTCTACCGAATCCACATAGCTGAAATTATCACCATAATACTGCGTCAATGCGTATGCAGCCGAAGCCGAAATCACAGAATGTCCACTGGTATGTTCTGGAAAGGGTGGTGTTTGTAGAGCAGGCAACCAATTCTCGTCTATATGTTGATTGATATAAGTCTCTGGTCTTATCAAATTAGAACGATATTTTTCATCCCAACAGCTGATAAAGGCATCCATCAAATGAATAGAAACTAAAGAAAAAATTTCTACCGTTTCTTCAAAATTAGATTCGGCTTGTTTTGTTGCAATATCCGTAATTCCCATCCAATGACCACCAGGTGTGATTTTTTTAGTAGCAAACATAACATGACCCGTTTGGTGAGCTACAAATGGATTACAATCCCAAAATTTTGCAATTTCTATTTTTTCATCAACACTTCTGTTTGGCTCATCTTGAAGACAATTCATAACTTCTAATGCTCCTTTATAAAAATCACTTCCTTTCTCGGTTGAAAATAGAGTAGGAGGAGCTGGAGCAAACATATTAGCTGAATCCAAGACAAAAGTTCTTATTTTATTCCAATGCGGTTCAATTCCTGCCATATAACTAGGAGGAGTGGGTTGCCACCTTCCTTCTTCATCGGTAACACTGAACTTAGGCATGGTACGAGTTTGTGCATAATTATCTCCTCCAGACCATTTGATAATATGTTCAGCAATTTCTTTCCCAAATTCGACAGAACGTTCTCTAACATCAGAAGGCATTTGAATCGCATCTATTTGCGTATTCAAGTTTGCCAAATAAGCGTCCATTTTATCTTCCGAAAAGATTAATTTCTTACCAACGGTATTATATGCTTCGACAGCAGCCAAAGGAAAACTATATTCTAGATTTTCTTTGGGTTGTGGAAGATTATCTAGTTGTTTTAATTGCCCCGAAAGAGAAAGTAAACTTTCATTTTGATGTTGAATACATTCGTATGCAGCGATGGCGGGGTAAGCATACACCCGACTAGCAACTGGTGGCGAAAATATATCATAAACAATTATATCCGTCAGGTTTTTTACTGAATTTCTAAAAAACTCAGGATTGTTGATTTCTTCTTTATAGTTAGGATTTACCTGTTCGCAAGCAGAAAAAAAGGCAATAAAAGAGCAAGCAATAAATAAATGGATTAGGTTTCTCTTGAAATTCATTTTAGTTGGTTTTGTTGTCGATTTGTTTTATTCGGTGACTACCGCAATTTGGTTTCCACGGACAGAAATTCGAGTGACTTTTGAAACTCCTAAGTTCTTTAAATCAGCTACTTCTACCCAAGTTCTATTTTTGAAAATATAAATTTTATTAGCGCTTGCAAGCCAAATTGTATTATTACCGTCAATAGTAAAGTCTTCACTAGCACCAGGCGTACTTCCTAACGATTGGATTTTAGCATCATTGGGACTATACTTTTTTAAGTAAATAAATTGAGGTTTGAATTTGTGTATAAAGTAAATATTACCTTGCGAATCTTCGTGAATGGAACGCCCGATTCTATCAATAATTACTTTCCTATTTTTAGTTGAAGGTGTATATTCTACAAATTTATGGTTGTCTAATAAGAATGCATACACTTTGCCATTTTTCGCAATGGTATAATAACCAACATCTTTTAAATCTGGGAATAATACATTGCTTTCGTTTCCTTTTTGGTGCCAAATTCTTTGACTTCCATCAGATTCAACTTTTACAAAAGATATTCCGCCATTATGAGGACGAGGTGAATACTCTTTGAAATTTTTTGTATTGGTTAAATTTGTGATGTTTTTCTGTTTCCAATTAAGCGAAAGTATATCCGTTTGATTACCTATATCGGCAGTAATTAATACGGTAGAAGCATCTTTGATGTATGGCTGATTGTTGTAATTGTTTTCATTAAACTTTGTTAATAGCTTAGGGTTTGCTAAAGTTTTGCTTCCATCGGAATAAGACATTATATCAAACAAGTAGACGTTATGTGCAGATGTTTGTGATATTAAATGATTAAAACAAATGAAATTAATTAAAAACAGAGTATAAAATCGCATAATTTTTTGATGCAAAAATAGCGATTTTATACTGAAACTAAAGTGAATTTCTTTAAAAATAACTCAGACAATAATTTGAACGTTATCTCATAATCTGAACATACCCAGACAGTATGGTTTCGTTTTTATTATTTAGTTTTAATACGTAGAAGTATGTACCATCAATTAAATTAAAATCAGGAGTATTTCCATGCCAAGGGTTTTCGTTAGAGTATCCTTGTTGGTAATAAACTTGATTTCCTGTCCTACTGAATATTGTTAGCTCATTGTTGGGATAACTTTCTATTCCAGAAATCATAAACCCATCATTTATGCCATCTCCATTAGGACTAATACCATTATTAACTAATACATTTTCGCATTCTATTTGAAGAAAAACCGTTGCTGTATCAGTATGATGCCCTGAATATATTACGTATTTAAATGAATCGACAGTATCACAATTTTCATTATTTTGGTAAATGATAGATTGTTCAACCACAGAAATATTTAACGTTGAACTACTTTCTGAAATAATACCAATAGAATCTACATTAAAAAAAGAATCGTTTTCTAATACATTTAGTGTCTTAGGTTTATGTTGTGAAACGCTATATTCGTCATTAGAAATATTAAGGTTTTCGAATGGGGTTACTTGAATAATAAAGGTATCGCAAACACCATTTTCATTACATAATGAATAACAGAGTTCTTCTTTTGTAGAGACCTGACCCTTCAATTTGATACAAAAATCTTTAGTGATGCTTAATTCTTCGATATTTTCAACACTACAGTTTTTCTTTAAAACCAAGTTACCTGTTATTTCCTCAGTGTTTAAGCAAATTTCTTGTGCTTCTTGAGGCGTAAGTATAATTGAAATTGTATCTATTTGGGGTTCAATGACATTAATTCTTGCCAGAAAAGTATCGCAAGTTGCTTGTTTACAGTTTATTAATAGTATATATTCTGTTGTTTTTTCTAAAGAATTTACGGAGTGACAATTTTTATTTTCAACATCTAATTGTGTGTATTGTTGAGTGATTAAACTATCAAAACACATAGTATGAGGAATACCCTTGACAATATTAATGGTTGTATCTATAACCATAGAAGAAGGCGTATTTCTAAAATTTACTTCATTAGTAAATAGGTTTTTAGGGAATATAGCTATGCCTTGTTTCTGGATAAGTTCGTCGAAAGCATCATCTAGTCCATTTTTATCAATATCGAAACCAGATTTAGAAATATCCGCTTTTCCGTTTAAATCATTATCATAAGCTTCTACGTAATCGCTTAATCCGTCATTATCTGAATCTGAGTCTAGAAAATCATAAATTCCATCATTATCTGTATCAATAATAAAATCATCTGTAGACCCTTCAAATTCTACATAGTCAGGAATGCCATCTCCATCTGCATCTATATCCAAATGATTTGGAATGCCATCTCCATCTGCATCTATTAATTGTAACGCTTCAATACCAAAACCGTCGCTAAGTCCACTTGCATCGGTACTGGATGTTTTAGAAATTAAGCCAACTTCTATCGCATCAGGAATACCATCTCCATCAGAATCTATATCTTCTTTGTCAGGAATACCATCGCTATCGGTGTCTTTTGTCCCTTCTAAATAATCTGGAATGCCATCTCCATCATCGTCTAAATCTAAGTGGTTTGGAACACCATCTCCATCTAAATCGTCAGTGTTTACATCATCGGAATTCTCGTCATCGGAATTCTCGTCATCGGAATTCTCGTCATCGGAATTCTCGTCATCGGAATTCTCGTCATCGGAATTCTCGTCATCGGAATTCTCGTCATCGGAATTCTCGTCATCGGAATTC
>CALAJP010000179.1 GCA_937922815.1 uncultured Saprospiraceae bacterium | reverse complement strand
ACATATCTAAAACATAATATTTAGGCTTGTCAGATGTATTTTCAATATTGTAAATTCGATGGTCAGCCCAATACTGTTTCCATTTTTTTTCGATGTTTGCTATGTCGTACGGCATACTGATTTTGTTTTTATAATTTAGGAGTCGCAAAATTATAAAAAATCGCCGTCAAATACTTGAAAAGGTAGGGAATTAAATATTATGTACGCCGACTTATTTCATATTATTATCAATAAACTAAAAATTATAGCCTGTTCTATGATAAAGAGACTGTTCGTTGCTATTTATTCAAAATATCGTCACCTAAAGTAGTCAACCACACCTTAACTACTCGACCAAATTACTAAAAAACCTAATTCCTATCCTTTGATTAGTGCAACATAACCTACCCTTTCAACATCAACTGCATAAAAACAATATCGAGCCATTTATCAAACTTATACCCTACTTGTTTGAAATTTCCTGAAGGTATGAAATCAAACTTTTCATGAAAATGAATACTCTTTTGGTTAGCCGCATCTATACACGCAATCATCACATGATAGTTTTGTTTTTTGGCAACAAGAATTAATTCGGTTAGCAATTTTTTGCCAACGCCTCGTTTCTGAAACTTAGGGTTTACATATATGGAATGTTCTATGGTGAATTGGTAACCTGAATAATTTCTAAACTTGCCATAGGTAGCATAGCCCATTATATCATCATTTTCAACGGCTACTAATATGGGGTGATTTTCTTTCTCTTTTTCTAAAAACCAATCTTCTATTTCTTGTAACGTTCTTTCGTGGTAATGATAAATATTACTATGATTGAGAATTTCGTGGTTGAGAATTGCCATAATTTGAGGCAAATCTTGCCTATTTGCTTGCCTGACTTTCATAAAAAATACTTTAAATTGTAATACTTAACCATTTTCAAATATTTCCGTCTCACAAAATAAGTTTTTTTCGCAATTTCACATTCAACAAATTTATAAATTTATCCTTCAGAATATCCTTAAAAACAAAAAAGGCCGCCTCTTGTGGAGACAGCCTTGATTGCATATATTTTCTAATATACTTATTTCAAAATAACCATTTTTTTGATGGCTCTATGATTTTCTGTATTCAATTCGTAGTATAGAACACCCGTCGTATTTAATGCGGATTGGTTTAAGTTAATCTGATTGTACCCTGCAACAAAATCTGAAGATTGGGTATAAATTAATTGACCATTGATATCAAATACATTTAATTGACCTGATTCTGCTCTTGGCAATTCAAACCCAATAATAGTTGAACCATTGAAAGGGTTCGGTTGGTTTTGATAAAGAACAAAATTTGTACTTGCAGTAGGAGCAGTAAATTTGAATGATAGATTTGCTCTATTCAAAACACCATCCGTATTCGTATATGCCATTGTTTCTGATTGATTATTTACATTCAGTACTTCACTCAATTTAACCAATCGGTGAGATTCGATTTGTACTGTAAATAATGCCGTTCCTTTGTCATATGACATCGCTTTTGTAGTGGCGTGAACGCCTTTGATTTTTCCTTCTGAAATATTAAAGTTATTATCATCAACATCCCATTCATTAGCTTGAACAGATACGATATCAATAACATTATTATCAAAACTAATATCAAATTGTTGTCCTAATACTGCTGAGTAATCGCTCGCCGCAATAACAATATTGTGCGTTTCGCCAGGAGTTAAAACGATGTCTTCCATTTCTAAAACAACAGATTCTGTGGTTCTACTTTCAGCAGCGTTACCTTCCAGTTTTATTGAATTATTCACATCACCAACTTTGATTCCGACAAAATCCGTAAACATTTTATCCTCGTCTAAAACATCAATATTAACCGCTTCCGAATCATAATCTCTCAAATTAAGGCTTGTAAAGTCAGTTGAAGCATCTCTAAACGTCCAAGATTGGTTGTTCGGGAATGATTCAATTTTGCCCAAAATTAATTGTCTCAAGAATAAAATATCTGAAACAGAAATTCTACCATTATTATCAATATCCGCTGCAATAAGTTGTTCTCCGTTTTCTAATTCGTTAGCTCCCAAAATATGTTGTGCCATTAGAACAATATCACCCACTGTAATACCATTATTTACATCATCATTTTTGGTAGCAACAAGATCATAAGATTCACCAACTTTTAGTTCTTCGAATACAAAAACACCTGATTCGTTAGTATTGAATGAAGATTCGTTATTAAGCATTACATCAACATTCGGGATTTGAATTCCCGCAGGAGTTGTAATCAAACCTGCAATATTGGCTTGATTAGAAACAGATATAGGACAAGTGTCGAAATTATCTCTTACTATAATTGAAGTGATACAAACACCTTCGTTACCTTCATTGTCTGTAACACGAATCAATACTGGAAGCACAGAGCTACCTACTTGTTGAAGTGTTAAGCAATTAATATCAAGTACCGTATCCCATTCTGAAGTATTGTTATTAATTTTGATTTCGACTGTTTCTAATAAATCTTCTCTCGAAGTACAGTTATCAACAGCATCTTTGATAAAGTCCGTAGCCCAAACTTGAAGGGTTCCGTTTTCTGGCATTATCGCAGAAGTTAATCCAGCATAACAAATTGGTGTTGGGTTTTTACCATCGATAACCACAAATGTTTTAACACATTCCGCTCGATTACCACATGCATCGGTAGCGATAAATTTGGCTTGATAAGTTCCGTCTTTCAAGGTTGCTGAAATTGAAGACGCATTAACCGTGCTATCTACTCCATTTTCAAAGAAAACACCGTCATTATCAACATCAATACTTGCTCTATATGTTAGATTATCTTCACAAACTTCGTCCGTAGCTGTTGCTGAAATAATAACAGAACGTTCACAGTTTTCAGACAAGTGAGGGAAGGTATCTATTTGGTTAGTACAATCAAAAACAGGTTTGTTATTATCTTCTATTCTGATAGTTTGTCTCCATTGAATAATACCGTCATTACCTGCTCTAAATGTTCTCTCCGAAATTTGTTCTCCTGTTGGGTCATTCGGGTCTAAATTATTACTTCCATTTGCATTATAAACGCATTGGTTTAGTACTGTGTAATCAATATAAATTACTCCACAACTTGAATTACTATTTGATTTTATGGTATCACAAGAAATTAAAATCTCTTCGCAACCACTATTCGTTATAATTGCATGCTCAGGTGTTGGTAAGTCTTCAGTACAAGAATAAGTTTCGTCTTTAGGGAAAGTTACTGTCCAATCATCCGTAGGCGTAATAGTAATAACTTGTTCACAACTATCTACCGATGGTTTAGACCCTGATCGAGTGATTATCCATTTTCTAATGAATTCACCTTCTCCACAATTCGTGTTATCAATAGGAGTATAATTAACTTTTACTTCACCAGAACAGTTCCCAGAAACAGATGGGTATCCATATTTTTCACTTGAAGCATTTAGTGCTGAAGCTAAATCAAAATCAACACATGAAACTGTTATGTTTTCAGGACAAGAAGCCTGAACTGCTGTTCCATCTTCAATCAATACTTCGGCCCAAGTTGTCGCGTATAATCCATTAATGTCTGTAACTTTCAATTCTACCTTAACCTTAGACCCTGCATCACAACAATCGAATTTTACAAAATCTTTAGACCAATCACTTTCACCTAAACATCCATCTAGTCTACGTACTTCCATGAATGCGATTCCACAGGCATCGTAAGATCCTTCATCAACCATTTCTGGAGTAATGTGAGTAGTTCCGTCATTCCCTAAGGTAACGTTCAATTGTCTGTTCATGATGGCAATCGGTTCTTGACCATCTTTTACGTTTACCGTAATTTCATATTCGTCAGAAGTATTGCCACAAGCATCGCTTGCTTGAACTTTAATAATATGAGTTTCTCCTACTTTTAATCCATCAATAGTGCCATTTAATGCATCAACAGTAACGGTACTTTTGTTTGAAGAATACTGTCCACCAATTACATAAGTAGCACTAACATTTTCTATTTCGCTACAATCGTCTTCGAATAAATTTGGTAACTGAATTGAACCATCACAAGTTGTTCCTTTCGATTCTATCTCAATTGTTTTGTTTAAATACTCACTTTTCAACGTAGGTTCTTTGCTATCTGCGAATAGAATTACTTGTTCGTATTCTCTAGAAACTGAGCTACATAAATTATACAAAGTCCATGTTCTGATAATTTTTACTCCACCACAAGCTTTGAAAACTATGTCTTCGTAAGAAATAGTTAGGTTACAAGGACTGTCATTCGTAACCGATTGGCAACCAAAAATTGCACCTGCTTGAGAAACACCTAACACTTCGTTTATTAATTGAGGAGTAACAATTTCTGTAGAATTATCGGCAGTGATATTATCAATATCAATACCTGCTAATGCTTCTTGGCTACAATCAATGCCTTTAACATCTTGAGGGGTAGCGAAACTTTCAAATGTTGGAGTTTCAATATAAATGGTTTGCGTACAAGTTGCAGTTTGTCCAATAGCATTTTCAAGCTGTATCGTTCTTTCATAAACTCCACTTGACCATAAGTCTTCACAAGCTCCTGGCTTGAACGTAGTATTCAATACATTAACAATTATATCATCACCGATACAGTTATTAGTGTTGGCAAACATTACGTCTAATGCAACACCATGCTTAATGTGCAACGTTATATTGTTTGACTTTTCAGCTTCATAAGTAGATGCTACATAAAATGAACCATTCATTTTAATTTCATCAATATTAAACCCTAATGCTTTAAAGTGATGATTAGAAAGGTTATAGCTTGTACTTCCTGTTAACGCTATTTCGTAAACAAAACTTTGTGCATTATCAACAGTATATGAAAATTTGATAGTATCGTTTTCATTATCCGTTGTAAGTGTGATTCCGTTTATATGTTCTCCTTGGTAGCAATCCTCATCAATACTTGCAAGAACGGTTTTAGTATTCAACCCGTTTTCGAATGCTGCTACAAATGTAGTCGTTGTATCAAATTGGTTAGTTGCTAATATTGGGTTTGTGCAGTAGATGGTATCATTGTGACAATCAATCGCAATTTCATTTTTATTTTCTACCGTAATATTCCCCCAACAATAAACATCAGAAAAGATATGTCTAATTCTATATTCCAAATCCCTTCCAACATGATTGTTGTTAAGTATGTTATTGGGTATTAATTCATTCGTACGAAGGTCTCTAACTTCTAAAATATAATCTTCATCATTGAATTCTTGGTTTTCTAACACATCATCAACTTCTACTGTTGCTTCGCATTCATTTAGGCTGAATAATACATTATCATTACAAACCAAAGCTTGCTTACAATCTGCTATTCTGATTCGTTGCGTTACAAAAGCATCACAACCTGGTGTTTTACAAATATCATCAATAGTAGCATCACAAGGAATGTCACAAACTTCATTTTTACCAATCACAGAATATACTAATTCGTAATTACCTGGCTCTAATTCCGAAGGCATAAATGTTGTTATGTCCGCCAATACAACTTCATCATTTGCGTTTACGATACTAAACATAGGTCTGTTTAGATTCACATCATAATTAGTAACTCTACCTGTAAGCTCAATTTCTTCTTCACTAGTTACACAGTAATTACCATATATAGAATCTAATTCGATAATAGGGTAAAAGCAAGTATTGCTTATACTTAGCGTATCACCTCCGTTAGTTACTTCTAAAGAATATCCTTTTGCATCAACATGAACTCCGTTTAATGTAAATTCAGATGACCCCGTAGCATTACAAATTCCAAAACTACCATTAACATCTAACTCTGTTCCTATCGGAATTAATGTAGGTTCAGCAGGAGGAAAATCACTTGTAGGTAAATATAATCCTTCTACTTTAGTCACTTTCCAAGTCTGTCCTTCTACCCCTCTCACTAAAACGACCTCATCAAATTGACCATTACCTGGTTCAGTTGCATTATTTTTACAACTACATGGGTCTGCAATTGTAATCAACTTACAATCAACAACTATTACTTCAACCTCTTGTGAAACTGAACAGTCGTTTTCATCATAAACCGTAACTGTATAAATTGTATTTACTTCAGGAGCAACATCAACTGTTGATGTTGTACTAATAATAGTACCTTCTGTCGACCATTCATATCTTAATGTTCCTGTTCCTCCGTTTCCTGTAGCCGTTAATGTAGTAAAATAATGTTCGATTTGTTCTTCAACTTCTCTTCCTCCACAAATAGATATATCCTCCGAAGTAGTAATTGACAACTCTGTTGCAGGTTCTTCAATCGTTATTATTTCTGAAGAAATACATCCATTATTCATATTTCGAACAAAAACTTCATACTCTCCTGATAACAAATTAGAGAACGTATTGTCAACATCATAGTTATCTTGGTTATTCAAACTATATTCAAATGTTCCACTATCTGAATTATCTATCGTAACTGTTATTATGCCTTCTGCCTCGCCCTTACAACTAACATCTGTTTTAGTTAATGATATTATAGGAGTAACCGTATCTTGAGCAATAACAATATTAGTGATTGTTTCACAAGTATTATCTCCATCGGTAACCGTCACGTTGTAAGTAGCCGCATCAGTAATATTTATAAAAGCTGTTGTGTCTCCTGTTGACCACAAGTACGTTACATTCGTTGCATTACTTACACTTGCCGTTAAGGTAATTTCTGTAGTATCGCATGTTAATTCTTCATGACTTTTACTTATTGACACTAAAGGTTTAGTATCATTTACATTTAAGGTGATATCCGCAGCCGCCTCACATCCATTATTTGTATCCCTAACCGTAACTGATGCCATAGTTTGTGGACTTACAACTGAAATTCCTGCTGTTGTTTCTCCATTTGACCATAAATATGATACTGGCGAATCAGAA
>CALAJP010000178.1 GCA_937922815.1 uncultured Saprospiraceae bacterium | reverse complement strand
AATGGACGGAATTTTTAAAAATAATCCACCTAATTCGAATATTCGTGTACTTGATGTCGGCTGTGGAAAAGGATATTTAACTTTAGCATTATATAATTACCTTTCGAAGAAATATCCTATCGAAATGCGAGGGATAGACTTGATGGAAAATGTAATTAGCTGGGGAAATGAAACGGCTAAAAAGTTAAATTTTGATAAACTCAGTTTTATACATGGAGATATAGCGTCTATCAATGATGATAACTGGAATGCATTAATTGCTCTTCATGCTTGCGATATTGCCACCGATTTAGCGATAGCTAAAGGAATCAAATCGAAAGCAAAATATATCATGGTTGCTCCTTGTTGTCAAAAACAAGTTCGCAAATCAATGACTCCACCTAAAAAATGGAGCCCTATCTTAAAACATGGAATCCAGCTCGAAAAACAAGCCGTTTTGCTTACGGATGCCATGCGAGCTCTCATTCTGGAGTATTTCGGTTATAAAACTAAAGTTTTTGAATTCATTGAGTCTGAACATACGCCTAAAAATACGATGATTGTAGCTGAATTTTGTGGACAAGAAAACCATGAATCTCTATCAACTTTCAATGCTCTAAAAGTTGAATTTGGGATTGAGTTTCATTATTTGGAGCGACTCTTGAAATGGTAAACGAAGGTCAAAGTAATATGCTTAGTAATATGCTTATTTTTATCTAAGCTCATTGCAAAATGACAATTTAACGTTAGCTTAAAATAATATTAAAGAGCATTTGAGAGTTCGATATTCGAAATTAATGTTGTAGATTAAGTAAACTTTTGATTTAAAAACACCCACTCAAACAATCATTATGAAACTTCATAAATACTTTTTATTTAGTTTTTTTGCTCTAAGTTCAGGTCTTATTTCTGCCCAAGGTGTTGGAGATGTTGTCCGATTAGCCTCGTATTCAGGAGGAACAACCGCACGAAACCTTTCGACGGGGAATGGATTGTCTCCTTTTGGCTCAGATTTAAGTGTTATGCATAGTGTAAACCCAGCAGGTTTGGCAGGCTTTCGGCAGAACGATTTGTCGTTTAGTTTAGGTTTTGAAAGTGTAAATAACGAGTCCGAATTTGGTGTAGAAAGTCTATCGGTAGACCAAACTCATGCTAGTTTGGAAAGTATTGGTTTCGTCTATGGAAATTCGGATATTTCATATGAAGAGTCAGGGCGTTTTGTTTTCGGCATTTCTTATTCCAAATTACATAGTTTTAATAATAGGTTTGGGTATAATGGTTTTTCAAGCAGTTCTATCACGGATAGGTTCTTGTATTTTGCGGATGGAGTACACCCCGATGACTTTTATGAATTAGAAGAAGGATTGGCATACAATACAGGAGCAATTTTTGACGAAGACCCTGATAATAATATTTATACGTCGGATTTAGCACCTGGAGACAGGGTTTTTCAAGAAGATATTGTGACAGAAACTGGAAGTATGTCTGAGTTTTCGTTGGCGGCGGCGGCCATGTTTAATAAAAAAACACAGGTAGGGGTAGCTTTAGGAATTCCATTTTTTAATAGTACTAGAAATTCTACTTATATGGAATCTGATTTAGAAGATGCGAATGCTGCATTTGAAGACTTAGAATATCGTTCGTTTATAAATCAGAGAGGGGTAGGAGTTAACCTAAAAATGGGTGTCAATCATCGAATAACGAATTGGACTTCAATTGGATTGGGAATTCAGACACCTAGCTATTTTGTACTTAATGAAACTTTTGGGGCTGGAATGACTTACCAGTTTTTTGATGGTTCTAATCGTTTAGAAGAAGATGAAGCGATTCCGTTAGAGTCTAGATATGGCGTCAATTCTGCATGGCGACTTGATTTGTCTGGAGGACATATATTCCCAAAGTTCGGATTTATTACTCTTGGTTTAGAAGCGGTGCTATATGATTTGTCATCTTTTGATTTTAATATTAATAATGAAGAAAATTTTGATGATTCTAATGAAATAGAATTAGATAATCGAATTAAAGACGAATTGAAAAGTACGCTTAATCCTAAAGTTGGATTTGAAGTTTTATTGAACAAGTTTAGGTTTAGGGGAGGAATCAAATTTGTTGCAAATCCGTATGAAGATATAAACGAGACAAATATCGTTTATAATGCGGGGCTAGGTTTTTCTGCAGATAAATTTTATATAGACTTAGGCGGGAACTTTTTTACTGAAAAAATTGGTTATAGTCCATATACAATACCTGGAGAGAATGCGTCATTTCCATTTGTAAACTTAAATAAAAGTAATACAAAGATTACTTTAACAACTGGAATCCGCTTTTAGCCGTAAAAACAAAAGCTAGAACTTATACTATTAATTTAATTATTTAATTGAATTTAGATGAAGGTTCTATACTTATTTTGTATCTCTATTATTTTTATTTTGCCATTAGGTAATGCACAAAAAATATCACTTTTTGACATACCAGAAAGGTTGATTGCCGAAACCCAATGGGAATACGAAGCTTTGGTGGAGAAAAACACCCAAACTGCTATTCATAGGGCGGATGAGAATTCCAGTATTTTTATTTATTTTAGATATGACGGTACTGCTCAGCAAGTTTTTAACGAAAAACTGGAATATAATCTTTGGTCTTTGGAGGGAAATACACTTTCATATAAACTACGAGACCAAGAATCTTTTAAGGTTAAGTCTATTAAAAATAACCGTTTAGTTTTAGAGTTTAAAGCAGGGAAAAGTACTTTTCAATATTGGTTTAAAAAGATTAATGATACATCAAGAAATGTTGGTTTTGTTAAACCCAGTAACGAACTTCCTACAGTTTATGTAAAACGGAAATCTATATTTGATAGGAAGTGGAAAAATAGACTGAATAAGCATCGAAATAAAAAAAGAAAATCTCAAAAAAAACAAGAAATCCCTACTGATTACATTGCCATAGAAATGATAGGTGGCGGTTATTATGGAGGTATTAACCCTGTTTATAGAGATATGGTTCAGGTAGATGCGAAAGGAAACGTAAGAGCAGAAATTGTTACAGAAAAAGAGGGCTCTATTATTAGAAATAGTAAAACAACGGTAGAAAATTTGAAAAAAATCGTAGATTTTGCCACCCAAAACAATTTTTTTGAAGAACCTCTTGTTTATGATTGTGAATCATTGCTTTGTGAAAAAAGAAAAAGTATGAAGCCAGCTCCTGTTCCTTTGCGCTTGTCAATTACTTATAATCAACGAAAAAGAGTTGTATCTTTAAATTTATATGGCAAGGATAGACATCAAATTCAATATGTACAATATCCAAAATATATTGATGAGATAATTGATTTTGTCAGAGACTTATCTAACCAAGAAATATAAAATGTCCTATTCAAACGCCTTTTTTTTGTTCACTTTATCTTTATTGTTTTTATGGCAAGAAGCTAATGGACAGGAGATTAGATTCGTAGAAACTAAATATCTTAATGATTCTAGAGAATGGGAGTTTCTTGACGAATACGAAAACAATATAGGCGAATTTAAAAGTAGGTTTTGGGGCTCTACTGAGCAGTTCTCAGAATTTAATATTATTCTTAATGACGAATATATAAATGCTACTATGGTCTGGCCAGACCGAGCAGACGAATGGAGTTTTAGTAACGACATTACGGCACGAACATTATGGAATGATAATTTTCATGAATGGAGAATTTCTAACGGCGAACTATCTTTTCAATTAATCGGAGACTCTAAGTATTATTATGAATATTGGTATATAGAGGTAGAAAATCGAGTGGTTTGGGAAATGTTCACTGAACAGCCAGGGAATATGAATGCTTGGGTGATTAATAATTTCATGAAAGACGAGTTGCCAGAGGAGTTTAACGCAGTATTGCCTTTTATGGTCTGTTTTTATAGCCAATAAGAGCGTTAAAAATGTAGTCTCGACTAGATTTGTTTGGTTTTGAGGCTTGCAATTAAAGGGAAATTTTGTAATTCCATAATTTTAAGTTATTTTGTACTATATTATCCATTTGTATTCCTATAGTAACAGATAATTTAAAATTATATGAATTGTAAATTTCTTATGTTTTTGACCTTTTTGGGGTGTTTAAATATCGCTTTAACAGCACAAACAACCATTAAAGGAGAAGTGAGAGATAGATTGACAGGCGAAGAGTTGATAGGAGCCAATATTGTCGAAAAAAACACTCAAAATGGTACTGTTACCGATTGGGATGGAACTTTTGAGATTAAACTAACAAATGACTTACCTACATCCTTAGAGATATCCTATCTAGGTTATATTACACAAGTGATAGAAGTTACGAATAAGGAACGATTAAAAATCAAATTAGAAGAAGATGTTATTACTACTCAAGTAGTTGAGGTAAAAGGACAACGAATTTCTGATAAACAAAAGTCAGGGCCTTTGACATTAGAAACGTTAGATGTTCTAGCAATTAAAGAAACAGCATCTACTAGTTTTTATGAAGGGTTGGGAAACTTGAAAGGAGTAGATTTAACTTCTGCAAGTTTAGGTTTCAAAGTGATAAATACTCGTGGATTTAACTCAACAAGCCCAGTTCGTTCTCTACAGATTATAGATGGTGTAGATAATCAAGCACCTGGATTAAATTTTTCATTAGGAAACTTTTTAGGTTCTTCGGAACTAGATGTATTGAAAGTTGATATTATTCAAGGAGCAAGTTCTGCATTCTATGGACCAAATGCTTTTAACGGAGTTATCAGCATGGAAACCAAAAATCCATTTTTACAAAAAGGATTGAGTGCTCAATTGAAATATGGAGAAAGAAATTTAGTAGATGTATCTGCTCGTTGGGCAGAAGCACTTAAAAATAAAGATGGCAAAGAATGGATGGCCTATAAAATCAATTTTGCTTATTTGAGAGCAGATGATTGGGAGGCAAGGGACTTTAGTGCAGTTTTTGACACAAATACAGGGGTAGATAACCCTGGAAGATATGATGCTGTGAATATTTATGGAGATGAATATAACATTAGCATGGATTTGAGAACCTCAGCTCCATGGGAGTTTGTAGGTTTAGATCAATTCCATCGTCAAGGTTATAAAGAAGAAGACTTAGTTGATTATGATACTAGAAATATTAAAGCGAATGTAGCTTTTCATTTTAGAACAAACCCTGATAAAGAATATGAATCGCCAGAGTTAATTGTTAGTTCTAGTTTTGGTAATGGGACAACGGTTTATCAAGGGGA
>CALAJP010000177.1 GCA_937922815.1 uncultured Saprospiraceae bacterium | reverse complement strand
TCTTTTTTTCCCTTAATTCCTTTATTCTCTCTTTTTGTTCTGCGGCAAATTTTATCTTTTTCTCTCTCTCTTTAAGTCTTACTATCATCCGTTCTAACTTTTCTCCATTTTCTTTCCATCGCTTTTTTTCAATTTCTAAATCAGATATTTTATTCTCTAAAAGATTAATCTTTTGGCTAAAATCATCTCTTTCTTTTTTAACTTCTAAAGAATAATATTTCTCTTGCGCAATTTGTGATTCAAGACTTTTAACCAGTAGAACTGTATCAACTTTATAATTATGATATTCAGCACTCATTGAATCAAACTTATCAAATTTCTTATCTCTTATCTTTATATCATTTTTCAATTTTTCAATCCAATCTTTATACTCTTTTACATCGTCTTTTAAATTTTCATTTTCTCGAAATAAACTCTCAATCAATAATTCTTCACTCTCCCTATTGCTATTTTCAGCAACTACTTTAAACTCTTCTTTTTTTTCGTTTCTATCTAAGTAATTTAGAATTATACTTCTTGCAAATTCACTTCTTGTTTTATTCTCTTCAAATGCAGCATCATAAATTCTTTTATAATCTTCTGAATTACATTTTACTGATATAGTTCCCGAATTTAATTTCCTTTTACTCATTTCTTCCCGTTTTTTGACTAACTAAATGTATTAGGAACTTTTATAGACTGCTCTGCAATGGATACAAAAAAAGCGAGTAGTACAGCAACATGGCTCATCTTCCTCGCTTGTGTTTTCGATTTGCATCGCAGTACATACTTTGGGAGTTCCTACAACCCTCGTACGTTTTACAAAAATAGTATACCTTTTTTTCAAAAACAAACTCTTTAAAAGTTTTTTTTAAAAAAAACTTTTAAATCTAATTTAAATACAAAAAGGCAAACCAGATAAAAAAAACATAAAACATTGATTAACAGATAATTAATCGTATACAAAAGAAAGGTACACCATAAAAAATATCTTTTAAAAAAAAGGCAAACCAAATGGTTTGCCTTAATAAAATCTTATATTTACATTGCGAATAGAAGATGTTTTGGAGTTGTATAGCCATATGAGAAAATGACCACAAACCACATTTCGACTATTCGCTTTTTTCTAATCTTGCGTAAGAATTTACGACGACACACGAACTTTTTGCGTTTTTCTGAAGTAATTTGTTTTGCAAGAAATGTTGCAATATCTCGCCTTTGAGTTGAGCCTTTTTAATTCGTTGTCACAGTATTTACACCGTTTAACCTCGCTTTTGACTTTACCAATTTCGATGGAGTAGGGGAGCTGTCTTGTTTTTGTCTTGTCGTTGTCTTATTGCTACTTGAAATAGCTAATATTAGCCTAATTTCGAGAATTAAACCCAACACAACGAGGAAATTTAAAATACTTGAAAAATAATGCGAATGGATGCCCTCTAAAACAGTTGCAATAGCTTTATTTGTTTGTATATCGTGAAAGACTAAACCTACACTTGCAACAAGTCCCAATATACCTTGAAATCGCTTGTTGTTTGAAAAGTCTTTAACTGAAGAAATCAATAAGACAAACCTTACTAATTCTGTAAATACAGCAATCGAAATGCCTATCCATTTACTGTTCGCAAAATCATCTGAAAAAATTGTTGTGTAGTAATCAGCTTGAAAATAACCGATTATACCAAAAGTCCCCAAAGAAGTCGCTACGATTAGAGCTGGTGCAGCATCTGCGATTGATTGTAGCACATCGTTTACCGTCAAATTTTCTAAATTTGTCATAACATTTAAATTTTATTGGCTGTTTCTATTTCTGTTTTTGCGAACTTTTTAATAGAACAGCCATCTTTTAATAAAAAAAAACTTTTTGTTTTAGCGTCACTTTATCACTTTCGTCACTTTCCTCATTTTTCTAATTATTAACTCGTCCTACTTATTAGGACACTAGACCTATCATCTATGTATAGGTCTAACTACGAAAGAATGTTTTCTATAAAAAACCTCAATCTATCATCTGTTTGTTTTTTATAATCAATATCTTCAAAAATTTTAAATAGCCGTTTTCTCAATTCTGATTGTCTTCGTCTATCATCATAAAAAGTTGATGCAACTTCAATTATTGCATCTTCTAAATTAAAACCTTTGTGATTTACAAAATCATTTATCACATAAATAAAAGCCTTATCATTTACATTTAATGCTTTTGCTTTTGCTATCAATTTTTCAGTATTTGCTTTATCCATATCCAAATGCTTTTTTAAAGCGTGTTGGAATGCTTTTTTGCCTATTCTTTCAATATGATCCAACACGTACTCTAAAGTATTACTATCAAAGCCTAAATACTTAAAATGTTTCTTGTTTTTTATTGTCGTTTCCATTCGAATCAAATTCTGAGGAAGTTTAACGTCAAACAAATGATTTTCTAAAAACAATTTAGATTTATAAGTCAATTCAATCGCTTTTCCATAAAATTTAAGAAATGGTGACTTTCTAAATGAATTAGTTTTTCTTAATGAAAATTGAATACCCGTATTCTCTTTATCAGTATAATCAGTACATGCTTCTATTGCTCTTTTTTTCAACTTAGCACAGCTAAATAATTGTTTTACAAATTCTTGTGGAGTACCCTTTTTAAGAACAAAATCACTCTTTATATCGACATCTGTTATATCTGCTTTAATAAAATCTGAAAAACTAAATTCAGCAATTTTATGTGCTATCAATTCATTATAAATTGATTCAATATTTTTTCTTCTAATCCCTTCAAAATATCTATAATCTTTGAATAGTTTTGAAGTAATTAGAATGGTCAAATACTCCTGGACTGTTTGATGCTCTGTTACTTGTTTTTCAAGCCTATAGTACGTTTTTACACCCGTTTCGGAATCATGCATAAATGAGCTTCGCTTAAAGTTTTGGACTTCAAAATCTGTCAATTCTTCGCCCGTTTCTTTGTCGATAATGTAAAATTCGCCAAGCAATATTTTAGATAAAATATTCACTTTATTTAATTCAAGTCTAATCTTTAAAGAATCTACCGAAAAACTTTTATAATCAACCTCTTTTACTAATCTATCTAAATCATTTTTAAAGTGATTTAAGCTATTATTATGTTGTGCTACAACCTTAGTAGCCCATCCATCTTTATCTCTATTTACTACTTTTATATTCATAGTTTTTTGGCGTTTTCGTTTTAGTTTTAGTTATACCTATTGTTTTCTTTTATATCTTCTTTTAATTCAGACTTTAAACGCTCTCTAATCATTCTATCTCTTTCTTCTTTTTCTTCGTTAAAGTCAATTAAATCAATCAATTTCCATTCTCCTCGCTTTTTGTTTTTTCTCAATTCCCTTCTCTTTCTTTTTTGTTCGGGACTGAATAAAAATTCAATTTCTGCTTTATTAATTTCCTCTAAATTCTTTTTCATATTTTCTTTAGAAACTAATTTTTTATTGATAAAAAGCCTTGTAATCGGCATAAAAACATTGAAATATATAAAATCTAAAACTCTTTTCATAAGTAGAACTTACTTCATTTTTTACTATTTAAAAGTCAATATTATTTAACTCCCGTTTGGTTTGTATTTGTCCTTTCTTCCGTCTTTTTTTCCCTTAATTCCTTTATTCTCTCTTTTTGTTCTGCGGCAAATTTTATCTTTTTCTCTCTCTCTTTAAGTCTTACTATCATCCGTTCTAACTTTTCTCCATTTTCTTTCCATCGCTTTTTTTCAATTTCTAAAT
>CALAJP010000176.1 GCA_937922815.1 uncultured Saprospiraceae bacterium | reverse complement strand
AAAGAAAGGGAAGCGTTCGGCAAACCAATTGCTAAATTTCAAGGAATTTCTTTCAAGTTGGCAGAGATGGCGACTCAGATTGAAGCTGCTCGTTTGTTGATATATAAAGCTGCAAAATGTAAAGATGAAGGCAAACCTTATGGGGTGGAAAGTTCAATGGCGAAATTATATGCTTCTGAGGTAGCCATGAAAGCCACTGTCGAAGCAGTACAAATTCATGGAGGATACGGCTATGTGAAAGAATATCATGTGGAAAGATTAATGAGAGATGCTAAAATTACTCAAATCTATGAGGGTACTTCCGAGGTTCAAAAAATAGTTATTTCAAGAGATTTACTAAGAGATTAAACTTGGAAATGTTTATTTTTTGTAGTAATTTATTGTAAAAGGAAATTATGGAAGCAAAAAAGTTAGATAACTTTTCGATTAAAGAATATTTAGATTTAGAAATTGAAACTAATGAGAAACATGAATTTCTTGACGGTTCTATTTATTCTTTGGCGGGTGGTACGATTAATCATGGGCGAATAAGTGGGAATATTTTTGCTGAACTTCATGTAAATTTGAAGGGCAGTAAATGCAATCCGATAAATAGTGATGTAAAGGTATATGTTGAATCTGTGAATTCTTTCTTTTACCCTGATGCAATGGTTATTTGTGATGAAATAGAAACTTCTTCAAAAGATTCTAATTCAATAACCAACCCGAAAGTTATCATTGAGGTATTGTCTAAATCAACTGCCAGTTATGACAGAGGAGATAAATTTTTCTTGTATCGTCAATTAGAAAGTTTAGAAGAATATATTTTGATAGACCAATACAAAGCACAAATTGATATTCATAAAAGAAAAGGTGATTTGTGGAAAATCACCCGTGTTTCAGGCATCGAAAATGAGCTTGAAATTGAAGTATTAGAAACCAAAATCAAATTGAGTGAAATCTACGATAATGTGAAATTTGAATAGGCGTTATTACGAATTGGATTGTATGTGAGAAAAAATAGTAATTTTTATTTCAATCAAGGAAAGCACGGAATCTAATACCCATAGGTATTAAGATGAGTACTTGACGAAGAGTGAAGCAAAAAGAACATTTTTAATCCATATAAATTCATTCGTAATAATGTCTAATGAATTTATTTTAATTGTTCAATAAAATCAGCTTCAGTAATAATTTCTACACTTCCCAGTTCTTGAGCTTTTTTGAGTTTAGAACCTGCCTTTTCTCCCACTACTAAAATGTTCAATTTCTTATTAACAGAACTAGCAATAATGGCACCTACAGACAAGGCTTTTTCCTGTGCCTCTTTTCTTTTTAACTGTTGTAATGCACCCGTAAATAATATCGTTTTGCCTGAAAAAGGATGGTCTGTTTCTATGATTTCGACAGGTTGATCAGCTTCCAATTGCGTGGTATTTACACCCAATTCTTCTAATTGTCTTAGCAACTGAATATTGTTTTCATCATGAAAATAAGAAATGACATTTTTCGCCAAAATTGGCCCAATATCTTTAATTTCGGTTAGCCATTCTTCATTAATAGTAGTCAAATCGAAAATAGACTTGATTTTAGAAGCTATGATTTTTGATGCTTTCTTACCCAAATGATGAACAGAAAGACTGACCAATAAGCGATGTAATGGGTTAAGTTTTGCTTTTTCAATCGAATTTCTAAGTTTTTCGATAGACCTTGCTCCAAAACCTTCTAATTTTTCTATTTCTTCAAAAGGTAACCGATAAACATCAGCAATAGAATTTAAATAACCCAATTCAAAAAATCGTTCTACATTTGACTTACCAAAACCATCAATATCCATGGCAGGTTTAGAAACGTGGAAAATAATTCTTTGCAGTTGTTGAGCTGGGCATCCTGACACATTTGGACATCGCCAAGCTGCCTCATTTTCAACTCTCGTTAAAACCGTTTCACATGAAGGACAATTTTTAGGAAATTCGATAGGCTGTTCTTCTCCGTTTCTGATGCTGCTCATCGAACTGGCGATATAAGGAATTACATCACCTGCTCTTTCTACCACAACGGTATCACCTATCATAATGTCTTTTTCTTGGATAAAATCTTCGTTATGCAAAGAAATTGAAGAAACGGTAACCCCTGCTAATTGAACAGGTTTAATTTTGGCAACTGGCGTAATAGAACCCGTTTTACCAATCTGATATTCGACAGTTTCTAGAATACTAGTCGCTTGTTTTGCTTTGAATTTGAAGGCAATTGCCCAACGAGGATGGTGATTGGTTTGACCGCATTGGTCTTGCAAGTTTAACGAATTTACCTTGACAACCATGCCATCTATTTCATAATTATAGCTGTCTCTTTTCTCTTCCCACATTTTGCAGAAATCGTGTACTTCTTTGATGTTTTTACAAACTTTGGTTTCAACAGTTGGCACTTTAAAACCTAATTTTGAAAGCACTTCAATATTTTCGTGATGATTTTTGATAGAGAAATCGCCTTCGGTATATCCCAATTGATAGATAAAAGCATCCATTTTTCGTTCAGCCGATTTTTGAGGGGTTTTGGTTCTCAATCCTCCTGTGGCTGTATTACGAGCATTGGCATACAAATCTTTTCCTGCCTCTTTTCTTTCTTCGTTCAGTTTTTCAAAAATATCTTTTCTGATTAATACTTCTCCTCGAAGTTCCACTTTGTTAATTCCAAAAGAAGAAAAATTAGCTTTTTGAGGAATTGATTTTATCGTTCTTGCATTGGCTGTAATTTCTTCGCCTTGTGTACCATTTCCACGAGTGGCAGCTCTGGTTAAGGTGTCGTTTTCGAAAACCAAAGCAATACTTCCACCATCATATTTAGGTTCGACCACGTATTCTACGGCTTCGTTTTCTGGTAAATCACAAAGTTTTTTGATTCGTTTATCGAAATTTTCTAAATCCTCCAAATTATAAGAATTATCCAAACTTAACATCGATTCTAAGTGATTGACCGAGGGCATATCACTTTTCAAATCGTTAGAAACACGCTGAGTAGGAGAATCGGCAAGAATCAAATCAGGATTAGAAAGCTCAATAGATTCTAATTTTTTATATAATTCATCGTATTCTGTATCTCCAATAATGGGTTCAACAATTACATAATATCTCCATTCGTGATATTTTAAAACCTCAACAGTCTCGTTGACGAATGTTTGTAACTCATCATTATTTGTTGGTATGTTTGCAGATAACAAATGTTTAGTTTTTTCAAAAATCACTTTAGGTTGAATATCAAACATCTTATTAGAATTATGTTAATTTGTTTAGATTTTAAACGATAAGAACTCAAGGTATTTAAAATCTGAGAAAG
>CALAJP010000175.1 GCA_937922815.1 uncultured Saprospiraceae bacterium | reverse complement strand
AAAACAGAAAAAGATCGTGCCTTGCGCCACATGAAAGATTATTTAGATAGAGTAAAAAAGGATATATATTATGAGCAAGAATAAGAAACGACCAAGCACATTTGACCTTGAAATGCGTGATGCGTCATTCAAAAAATCTTTTAATGCACAATACAAAGAGTTTGCCTTATCTGAGCTTTTGCTTGCTTTAATGGAAGGAGATAAAATATCTATACGTAAGTTAGCCAATGCGGCAGACTTATCACCAACATCAATTCAGAAGATGCGAACAGGTGAACAAAAAGACATCAAAGTTTCAAATCTGATGCGTATAGCAGGAGAGTTTGGATATTCACTTGTTTTAGAAAAAGAAGGACACAAGATTTCGCTCAACCATGTGTAATAAGAATAAGGAACGTATTATATTAGTGTATTAAAACCAGCTAGAAAAAATATGAACGCTCTAAAAACAACATTGATCGGTGCATTTATGGCCTTAAGCCCCTTGGCGTTAAAGGCTCAAACATCTGCGCAGGCGTTCAAAGCCAATCAAACCAGCATCACACACGTCATGAACACCGCGGTGGTCAATGATAATACCGATCCTGAAAAAGATAATTTTAAATCTGGGATTGTTGAAAATTGTACAAATGAGGCACATGAATACTCCAAAGATTATCGCGGTGTAGGTATTGGACTTTTTGCAGGCAAGCAAGGTGTTGAAAAAGCTAAAGCAATTGGTGAAAGCCTAAAAGGAATTTATAAAAGAAAATATGGAGTAGATAGCCATTATTTTATTCAGATCACTGATCATAATACAAATAACGTCACTGCGATTTTTTACGTGAATGGTGTGCCTGGTGCAACAGCAAAAAATACTGATGAGCTTAAGGCCTACGCCCGAATTGCCGAAGATAAGCATACAAATAGAACTCAAGCCCGTCCCGAAGGCTATGGTGAAAAATCAATGCTGTCAAAAGAGGTAAAAGAGCTTTTGGATACACCGACAAGTGAATTACGCTAATTTTTAATTAAAAATCATTTGTAAGCTCAACTGAATGAGTAGCAACATAACTTATCTCTTGTTTATTATGTTGCTCCGCATCAATTTTGTGCATAACGTCATTGGCGTTTTCATTGAAACTCTCATTTATTTTAGCAATTTTTTCAATGCGGTTTAATGTTTTATCCTGTGAAAGCGTATTAGAGTTTGTATAGAATTTAAAATTTCAAATCTGATGCGTATAGCAGGGGAATTTAGGTATTCACTTGCTCTAGAAAAGGGAAGACAAAGACTGCTCATAAGAAGGCATCAACATTTATTACCTTATGTTTAAAATGTGAGCAGCCATATTGAAAGGTGCACTTAAATTATTCGGTGTTTTTTGACCATATCTCTTACTCAATGAAATGTGTATGATAAAAATGGATTTAATCTTCCTTTACTTTTGGCGCAGACAAAAAATGACTCCAAAACAGGTAATTAGTGAGCACTTCAATTTCATTGAGGTTATTTAAATCACTGCGCCAAGATTTAGAAACTTCATGGTGGTAATTCATTCTAAGTTTTTGGGTTTCTGTTTTAAGGCCCACTTTATGACCCGTGTTGGTGGCTCCAACAAGTTCAGCTAAACCAAATCCTATATCTGTATTATTACTAAAGGAAAATTTTTGAACCCATAAAATTTCAACAATAGCACCAAGTAGGGCGGAATCATCGAGACTTATTTGAAAGATTTTAGCAAAACGCCTAAAGAACTTTATTGAATTCTCTGCTAGCTGCTCTACTTCTTCTTGAGCAAGTGAAAGTTTAAATGGTTCTACAATATCTAATATATTTGCAATTAATGTATCCTTGTCCAATGCTTTCATTTTATTTTGGGGGAAATATGTTTTGCATTACATTTAAAATGTAATGGGTAGTGTCAGATCTAGATAAATCTATTAAGATAAAATGACAGACTAAAACTTTTCCAGTGGCGGTAAGTCATCTATGTTAATATTGTAATCTTTTTTTGAATATTGATTTATAGCCTCTCTATATTCTTTAGCACTCCGTTTAGAGGCTTCGACTTGCTCCATGGTCAGTATCCTTGGAAACTCATCTCTTATTTTTTTATTCACTACTTCTTCGACTCCTATATTTAACCCACTCACGTTCATTATAATATATATTTATTTTTATGATATATAAAATGGTAAAATCAAATGTAATGTAAAATTTGTAGACTGTCAAATGATCCAAAACATAATTATATCGTTAATCTGAGGCTATTTGGCTATGATATAGAAGAAAAAGACCATGTCTGAGTATATGGAAAAAAGAGTAGTATATCTAAAAATCACCTTTTGAGTAATGGGGGATCCTTGATTATGATAAGAATAAAACACCCCCACAATATACCCAAGGGATGGGCAATGTGGGGGCCAACAAAAACTAGAGTCTAACCACTTCAAATATATTAAACTTGCGAGTATTGTTTTAATTCTGAAAGACAAGAATTGATGTTATCACCAAATTCCTTTGACTAAATTTCGTTCTTCTGCACCCATGGCGTGTCCAAATACTTCGAGCATTTATACAGAGTGCACCTGCTTTTAGTAAGAGCATATAAAAAGACATATTGAAAAGCACATTACTATAGCGTATAATAAATATATGCAATTTGCTAATTTACATTTTGATACCTACAGAACGGTGAACCTTTTAAAAGAAAGAGGGTACACTAAAAAACAAGCTGAGGGCTTTATCGAGGTCATGCAAGAGGTCACGCTATCTGGCGTTGCGACGAAAG
>CALAJP010000174.1 GCA_937922815.1 uncultured Saprospiraceae bacterium | reverse complement strand
CTACAATACGATCACCAAGACTGGTTTTTCCACCCGATCCGCCTTTGGCTTCTATGACGTGGATTTGTCCATCATTAGAATCATAATAGACTCTATCAAATTTTCCTTGTTTGCCAGGAGGGACGTTTTCCACATCTAATCTTTCCCATCCTTTACTACTGTATTCAAGATCTACCCGAGCTTCTGCTAGTTTTTCACTGGCATCAATTTTAGCTTGTTTGGTTTTTGCTCCTTTTCTAGTATTAAACCACTTGTCTAATTCAGCACGGCTAATATCTACGTTAGAGCCTCCATTACCTAGTCGTACATTTTGTAAGGTACTAATATCTTTATTAAATGCATGGGTTACAGGTCTTCCTCGAACTTTAAATGCACCAATAAATTCATCTATAGATTTCGCATCGTGAAGACGTTTTAGTAGTCTACCAGTATCAGTAGCACCAGCGACTAAGCTTCGTAAGCCATCTGTGGTGACATTATTTATAAGTGCCTCTGGATGATCCAAAAACTTCACTTCAAATACTTCAGCCAAATGCTTCAAATTATCCACATTTCTTCTGTGACTTTTATGATTTGCTAAGAATTCCCATGCACCAATAGTACGAGTGGGTTCTCTAATAATTAGATCTCTATTCTTATCTTTAAACTGGTCAATTACGTCAATTTTCGATAATATCTCAGCTATTTGTTCTTTCAATTCTATATTCGTATATAAATGTTTACGAGTCGTGCCTACTACTACATAAAGTAAATAATAGGGGTTCGTTTTCATAAGATAAAAGCTTATCATAAACCAAAAAGGCTTTCATTTGTAGAAATGAAAGCCTTTTTGAATAAAAGTAATACGATTATTGCAACTTAAACTTAACAGGTAAATTAAAGTAAGTAGAAACTCTTTTTCCCTCTTGCTCCCCTGGATTCCAATCGGGCATTAAATTCATAATTCTCAATACTTCTGCATCAATATCTGGTGATACGGATTTAATAATTTCAGGGCTTGTAACCTTTCCTTCTTTGTCAACCACAAACCTAACTAAAGCTGTTCCTTCAACTCCATTATCTCTAGATACTTCTGGATATTTGATATTGGTATATACAAATTGAAGAAGGTTTTTCGTTGCACATTTCTTAAATTCAGCAGATTCTAAAGTTTCGTCACAACCTTTAAAAGTGGGCATTTTTTCTACCACTTTAAAAATTTCATTCGAAAGATTGATGGGGTTTTCCTCTGTTCTATTTTCAACTTCCTCTGTACAGGCAGAAAAGATAAATGGGCTTGCGGCTAAGATTAGCAAACTAAAAAATAATTTTACTGTTGAATTTTGGCTTTTTTGAGTCATCATATTGATACGTTTTTTTAAGTGATGTGAAAAAATTTGGTTGGTTATTGTCTTTTGAGGTATTAAAAATGCTTGATTAAGTAAAAAGGTCGCATAAGGTTTCATTTCCAGTTGCTGAACCGTTCGGTCATCAACTTGATATTCATGCACAAGAATTAATTCTCTTTCTAAAATCCAAATCAGTGGATGAAACCAAAGGAATATTTTCATTACAGAAACAATCAACCTATCATAAGTATGTCCCAACTGGATATGCGTTTTTTCATGCTCAATAATCATACGCTTTTCTGAAGATGAAAAACACCAAGCTGGGTTGATATAAAGATTATTAAAAAAAGAGAATGGGGCATTGACGGCAGTAGATTCCACAATATTGAAATTTGGTTTCTTAGAAATAACCGCAAACGCTCCTACCCTATAGACTTCCCAAAATTGCTTCAACAATAAAGTTATAGTAACCAAAACTCCGATAACATAAACCACCAAAAGAACATTTATAGGACGATAATAGGTATCAACTGTAGGGCTACTTAATGTATTATTAATCTCTATACTCGGCAAGGTAATTTCAAGAATCTGAGAGGTAGAAAAAAGTTGTTCTCCGAAAGAGCCCAACAGTGTCGTTGTGACAGCTAAAGCTAATGTACCTAACAAAAAACTACGCTGAAAAGCAAAGTGTTTCGTAGTTCTCAAAAATATGAAATGACACAATAAACCCAGACACATCGTGAATGTAAATGCATATAAAAAGGAAATCATGATTTTTCAATTTTTTTCATTATTTCAATAACATCTTCTAATTTCAAATCTTCTTTTTTAACAAAAAAGGAAAGCATATCCATTGCCGAACCCGCAAAATATTTCTTCTTCACTTCTTGCAATGTTTGTTCTGTATAAGTTGCCTTGTCTATGGTCGGCGAATACACATGAGTTCTTCCGTAGGCTACATGTTTTAAGAAACCTTTCTTTTCCAAAATTCGGGTAATGGTCGAAATCGAACTGTGTGGAGGTTTGGGGTCTACATACTTTTGGTCTATCAGTTGAGTAACGGTGCAAGGAGCGTATTCCCAAAAACCATTCATTATTTCTTCTTCAGCTTTAGTAAGTGCTTTCATATTTTATTTTTAAAAACTATTTAATTAGTTGTTTAACGTAAAAATACGTTATTAAATGTAAAAATCCAAATCTTTTCAGAAATAGAGATAAGATTTAGCTATATTTCAAAAGACGAGTTCATAAAAAGAAAGCACCTTTGAATTGACATTATCAACCCAAAGGTGCTTTTTAAGATTTCAATCAAATTGGGATTTTTAACAACCACAATCTTCAGCAGAACTACTTGTCCCCGTAGAAAAAGGACTATTCGTTCCGCAGCCTTCGTAGATTCCGTAATGCGTGCTAAAATCTCCATAAAAATCGAAATATTGATTAAATCGAGTTTTTTTAAGCATTAGAAAAGTATTTCCACAAACCGATTCAATTTTTCCTTTTTCGAATAAATGATGGCTATCTAATTCAAAGGCATGTTCGTTTTCAGGAATACCGCCTAAATATTTTACTGCCTGACCATAATCTTCACAATCCGATTCCAATCCTTCTATTTTCATCAAGCGATAAGTAACAGAATAAAATTCGATATTCCCGACCAATTCTTCTAATTCTTCATTTTCGACGGTCACTGGTTTGTCTTCAATAACTCTCGGGTCGGTAAATCCTGCTTTTTTTGCAAAATTCAGAAAATCATTCCAATACAATGCACCACTAAGACATTCTCCCCAAAGCACCTTATTTTGTTGTAAGTGTTGAGGAACTCTACGATTGGTATAGACATCAGAAAAGTACATTTCGCCACCAGGCTTCAATAGTTCATAAGCATCTTTTAGCACTTTTAATTTATCTTCTGCCAAGTTTAACACACAATTAGAAACAATTAAATCGAAAGAACCTTTTTCTAAATTCAAGGCTGCCAAATCTTCAATATTTCCTTTCACAAAAGAAACATTAGGTTTTTGATAGCCAAATTTTTCGGTATGATAATCAATATTGGCATTGGCAACAGCCAATTGTTCGTCCGTCATATCTACCCCAATTACTTGCCCCTTCTCTCCTACTAATTTGCTTGCGATATAACAATCTCGACCCGACCCCGAGCCTAAATCCAGTACTTTCAGCCCTTTCAAAGCCGATGGGATAGTAATTCCACAGCCATAATATTTAGCAATTACTTCGTCCGAAATTAACTTTATAGCTTCAAGAATATGTTTTGGTGGACGAGTTATCGTACAACAAGCATTTGTTTTTAAGTCTTCAGAAGATTGTAATTCAGTACCATAATATTCCGATACGGATTCATGTATATTTTCCATTTTGCGATTTTTATTTTTAAAGGTAAGGCATTTTACATTTTATAAAAAATAGAACGAAAAAATAAAAGCCTATTGCGTATAGTAACAATAGAAATATCATTTCGGTTTTTGAAAAGTGTAAATACAACTATCGTTTATACAACTTCTCTCTCGATAGTTTTACTTAAGTAGCGTTCAATAGCTATTATTAAGTTATAAAATGTTGCTTTTGATAGATAAACAGATTAGAATTTTAAACAAAACTTATCTTTTTATTATCTTTGACAATACTTAATTGTATCAATGTTAAAATGATTCAATTGATTAACGAAAAAACAACTACAAAAACGGCAAACTATGAACAAATTCTTTCTAATCTATGCTTTTTTACTAATTTCAAGTATAGGCATTGCTCAAGAAATAGCTCCCATCGAAAGAGTCGAACCCCCAAACTGGTGGGTTGGGATGGAACACAAAGAGCTTCAAATTATGGTTTATGGAGATAATATTTCTCAACTCAGACCTTCCATAGAACATAAAGGAGTAACGCTGAAACAAACCATTCTTACCGAAAACCCTAATTATGTTTTTTTAGATGTATTAATTGAGGATAATGCTCAAGTGGGGAAAATGAAAATCAATTTTTCTGACAATGAACAAATCCGAATTACCCATGAATATGAACTAAAAAGACGTGAACCTAATGCTAAAAATAGAGAAGGTTTTAACACCTCAGATGTTTTATATTTGATTACGCCAGACCGTTTTGCCAATGGTGACCCTAACAACGATTCGGTTGACGAAATGAAAGAAAAAGTCAATCGTAAAAATAAAGGAGGTCGTCATGGTGGTGATATCAAAGGCATGATTGATAATTTGGACTATATCCAAAAAATGGGTTTTACTTCGCTTTGGGTGAATCCTTTATTGGAAAATGATATGGAAGAATACTCTTATCATGGCTATTCTACTACTGACTTTTATCGTGTTGACCCTCGTTTCGGAACTAATAGTATGTACCGTGATTTGGTTCAGAAAGCGAAAAGTAAAGGAATGAAATTCATTATGGATATGATTGTTAATCATTGCGGTTCTAACCATTGGTGGATGAATGATTTACCTGCCAGTGATTGGATAAATGAATGGGCAGAATATACTGGAACAAACCATACTAAAACATTAACCCAAGATATTCACGCTGCTCCTTCTGATATTAAACAAATGTTTGACGGTTGGTTTGTGAAAACAATGCCAGATTTGAATCAAAGAAACCCTTTGATGGCAAATTATCTAACTCAAAACTCTATTTGGTGGGTCGAATATTTAGGATTGGCAGGTATTCGAATGGATACTTATCCGTACCCAGGAGCGGATTATATGGCTGAATGGACAAGAAGAGTAATGAAAGAATATCCAAATTTTCAAATTGTAGGAGAAGAATGGACTGGCAATCCTGCGTTGGTTTCTTATTGGCAAAAAGGGAAAGTAAACCCCGACGGTTATGAATCTGAATTGACTTCATTGATGGATTTCCCTATTCAGGAGGCATTATGGAAAACGATGGAAAAGGGAGAGGAAAATAACGGATGGAAATCGGTTTATGAAATGATTGGCAATGACTTTTTGTATGCTGATCCTTATAATTTGGTAATTTTTCCAGACAATCACGATATGGATCGTTTCTTTAAAAGAGCAAATTATGATAAAAAATTGTACGAATTAGGGATGGCTTTCATTTGTACGACTCGTGGTATTCCTCAGTTTTATTATGGTAGTGAAATTTTAATGTCAAACCCTGCTGACAATAGTGATCATGGCATTATTAGAACAGACTTCCCAGGTGGTTGGGCTGGCGATGCTACCAATGGATTTACAGGTTATGGCTTGAATGCAGATCAAAAAAGCACGCAAGAATTCATGAAACGTTTATTGAATTGGAGAAAAGGAAATGAAGTAGTTCATAAAGGAAAATTAATTCATTATGTACCTCAAGATGGCGTTTATACGTATTTCCGAATTTACAAAGGCAAGAAAGTAATGGTGATGTTGAACCGTAAAAACGAACGTGTTGAAGTTGATACCAAACGATTCCAAGAAATGATAGGAAATAAAAGATCAGGTACGAATGTATTGAATGGACAATCTATCAATATTTCTAGTATTATCAATTTACCACCCAAAACCCCTTTAATTGTAGAATTGAAGTAAACAAATTATACCCTATAAAAAGTTAAAAACTCCTTTTGGATAGTATCTGAAAGGAGTTTTTTTTGGAAGTACCCTAAGAATACTTTTTTATAATTTCCTTGATTTCAGAATTTGAAATCGTATCCTTTTCTCCTTTATTATAAATCGATAAAAGTAGAACGGTAGAGTTATCTATTTGAACATAAGTAATTATTCTAGCACCTCCACTTTTTCCCTTCCCTTTTGATGAAATAGCTAAACGTATTTTATAAATATCATTTCCCAATGGGGTACCTATCGAGGGAGTGCTTTCTAATTCTTCAAAAAGTACAGATAAGTCAGCCTTAAGAGATCTATATTTTTTGAAAGTCGTTTTGCTTCTTTTTTAAAGTGTTCTGTAAGTTCAACTTTATAATTCATCCAAAAAATCTTTAGCCGAACTAGTAACTAACTTTCCTTCTTTATACTTCTTTAGATCTTGAAAAGCTTGTTTTAAATTTTCTTTTATTTCTTCATTAGAGTTAGATGTAGTTTTTTCTAGTTTAACAAACTCTAAACTTTCAATAAGTTCTAAAAAGAAATTGTATTTACTTTCTTCAATGTTCAAAACTACCTGTTTCATAAAGTGCAATTGATATTAACGAAATAAACAAGACGTATCATTATAAAGATAAATAGAATTAGCTTCATTTCAAAGTTCAAAGCTGTTCTACTATTTTTCTATCATTCGACAATCGAGGTACTTTATTTTGCCCACCTAACTTCCCTTGTTTTTTCATATAATTTATAAAAGAACCTTTTTTAAGGGGTGTAATTTTTAAAGGTTGAAGAATATTCCCAACTATTAAATCTTTGTAGTATATATTTTGAAGAATCAATTCCTCATCTAATTTATTTGAAAATGATTGCAAATCGTCAGGTTCTGTTTCAAATTCAATAAACCATTCATGATACGGTTTTTCTGTCCCAATAGGATTTACTTGCGGAGCAACCGTAAACTCAGTGACTTTGACTGAAGAAAATTGAGTAAGCGTGTTTAATAATGCTTGTTCTACCTCTTTGCCAATTACATGTTCGCCAAATGCAGAAATGAAATGTTTGACCCGTCCACTGACTACACAACGGTAAGGAGATTGGGAAACGAAACGAACGGTATCGCCTATATTGTACCCCCACAATCCTGCATTGCTATTAATAATGACTGCATAATCTTTATTCAGCTCTATGTTTTCGATAGTCAGACGAGTAGGTTTTTCGTTAAAAACTTCATCTAATGGAATAAATTCAAAGAAAATTCCTGAATTAGCATTCAATAACAATCCTTCGCTCGGAGACTGATCTTGAAAAGCAATAAAACCTTCGGACGCGGGATAAGTTTCGATGCTATCCACCGAACCACCTATTAATTTTTCCATACTGGTTCTGTATGGCTCGTAATTTACTCCTCCAAAAACAAATACAGAAAAATTAGGAAAAATTTCCTTAATCGTTTTCTTGCCTGTTTTTGCTATCAATCGTTCAAAATACATCTGTACCCATGGCGGAATCCCTCCAATAAGTCTCAAATCCTTTTGATAAGTTTCTTCTACAATGGCATCTAATTTAGTTTCCCAATCTTCGATGCAATTCGTTTCCCAACTGGGTAGTTGCCCTTTTTTTAGCCAATTCGGAACTTGATGATTAACAATTCCTGATAATCGACCGATATTCAATCCATTTTGTTGTTGTAATGTTGGACTTCCTGATAGAAAAATAACTTTTCCATCAGCCCAATCAAATTTTTTATATAAATGACTGTAATGAAAAAGTGCTTTTTGGGCAGTTCCATAATGGTTAGGGAGGCTATCTTTTGTTAAAGGGATATATTTGACACCGCTAGTTGTACCCGAAGTTTTGGCGAGATAAAGAGGTTTACCTGGCCATAAAACATCATTATCACCATTGACTATACTATCAAAATAGGGTTTTAGTTTTTCATAATCCCGAATAGGAACATGATCAATAAAATCTTGATGTGTTTCTATTTTATCAAAATGATGGTCTTTTCCAAAACGAGTATTTTTTGCTTTAGAAATTAGCTCTTTGAATATTAGTTGTTGATTATGAACGGCATCAATCTGGTCTTTTAGAATGTTTTTAGATACCTGCCGAGCAAAAGGGCGAATCAAAGTAGATTTTATACCCATAGTTTTTTCAGCAAAGTTAAAAAAAAGAGGTATTCCTCGTTTGAGGAACCCCCTTTTATTTCCCGAAAAATTTTGAAGGAAATTAGATGACTTTTGTTAATGGGATGTTGTTTTAGTCAATTCTAAGATCTTCGACATGTACCTCAGGATAATCCGAGGTGTTAAAAATGAACGTTCCTTGTGGGAAACGTTCGGATATTTTTTCTTCTTCAATGGATAAAGTAGTACGATATCCATCGTTAGAAAAGCTCTTTATTTTTAAAATTTGGTAATTTGAATTGATATGCAACTTATATTTGAAGATACCAGCATCATTTTTGGGAGCGATACATTCTATGATATTTATTTTTTCGTTTTTATCAAGATAACTTTCAGTCATCAAATAGGAAATATTAGGATTGTGAAGTATATCTAAAATGTGCTGCGGATTAATGATTTCATTTGATTCTTCAATATCCTTTGCACTATTTATTTGTACTTCATTCATTTCCGAATTGTAATACCATAGCGTTTCGCTATCCGAAATTAATATATTATTATCAATAAAAAGTTTAAAATTTGAATTTTTGACTAATACTTTACCCTTTGTAACAAATTTATCTTCTTCATCGGGGATTTCAGTCTCCATTTTGAAGGTAAAAGAGATAGCAGCATCTTTAGGATATTTTTTTGCCACTTCGCTAATAACTCTTTTAGCATCAGCATCTTGCTGAGAAAAAATATTAGTTGTCAAAAATAAAGTGATAAGTGCCAAAGAAAATCCAATTTTCATAAAAAATTATGTTTTGATGAGATAAAAATTAAGCCTCGATTGTTAAACGGTAATATGTTGTATTATACTTCTTGAAATATCAATTTTACGATTTTTTTAACGGAGAACTTAATTTTATTGTTAAAATGTTTTCAATCAAACACATCCCTTTTCGTCTCATTATTATGAAATTATAAAGATGTCGCCAATATTCTTAATATCAAAACTGAATAAAAAAGAGCAATTACAACAGTTAGAAAGGTTGACTAAAATTGATTTCCATCAAATATTTCAGTGTTTATTCCGAAAATAAAAACACGTAGCATTCTAATAACCCTTGGCTAACCTAATTATTTACATACATTATATTTTTTATCGTTTATTAAGCATAAATTTAAGATTTGAACCCCGTATTTATTAAACAAAATCAAACCCGATGATAAGACCTAAAAAAGAGGAATTTAATGAATATTTTAAATACTATATTGACTTAGTTCCTCAAGGAGAATTGTTGAATAATCTAATTGATAATCAAAACTTAGTCGTTGATTTCTTTAAAAATATTCCAACAGAATTTCATGATTTTAAATATGAGGAAAATAAATGGAGCATCAAAGAAATATTAATGCACCTCATTGATTGGGAAAGAATTTTAACATTCAGAGCATTAGTGGGATTAAGAAAAGATGGTAAAACCTTTCTCCCCGGAATGGATGAAAACTTTTATGCAAAAAATGCAGACGTTTCCCAAAAAGAAATGAGTGATTTGATTGATGAGTTTTTGGCAGTGAGGGAAAGTTCAAAATTCTTATTCAAAGACCAAAAAGAAGAAAATTTAACTTTTTTAGCAACCTCTAAAAATGGCAAAATTTCCCCAAAAGCTTTAGGCTATATAATTATTGGACACAGCATTCATCATATAAAAGTGATAAATGAAAAATATTTAAATGAGGGTTAGATGTAGATAATACAACGGATTTTTTTTAGTTTGTGTGGGTGTAAATGCATTTTGTGTCTATAAAAAAATTAAATTCTAAGAAAAACATAATTTGTAAATGGAAAACTTCATACTGCCAAAAAATGTATTAGGAACGGTAAAAGTTACTCCTAAAGGTTGGAGAGACGAATTTTATATTGGTGAAGCAAGTCTTGCAGTGGAACAAATTGGTAACTATAGAATGTTAAACGTATGGATAAACTCTTATCATTACGAATTGCACAGCGACAAAGAAGTTTTGATTGGTGATGTTGGATTAGAAATAATGCAACCAATAAAAGAAGAATTGTTAAAAGGCGAAACCATCAATATAGGCTTTCCAAATGATTTAAGTCTGGTTCAAAACAACTGGGAAGAATTGTATTACGGTCATTTCTACCAATTTGAACATTTAAAGATAGCAAAGTGGAAGATTACTATGAAATCAATTGGAGATGAAGAATTAACTAAAATAAACGTAAAAGGACATATAACAGATGACATTCGAAAAACCCCAGAAAACTATAATGTTGAATGTACATTCAAAACCAAAATGGAATTCAAAATAGACTCAAGGTGGAATTGGAATTTTTCATCAAATAATCCAAATGCATATAACAAGAAATAAAAAAGTCCACGCAAAGTGCTAGATGTTAAATTATATATCTTCGTTTCCCATAGAAACGATCGATATCATTATACGTTAACAAACCTCAAATGAAACTCTGGACCGTTCAACCAATAGAATTCTATGATAAGTTAATTACAAATAGTGAAATACATTCATTAGAAGAATATGCCGAATCTGATTTTAATTTGGCCAGAAACAGCAACATCCATAGCTATAAGGTTGAATTTCAAAAATAAAGTTGAATATATCGCACCTTATGGCTTAGATGATTTATTCAATCTTTTAGTGATACCAACACCTAAATTTGATTTGACTATCTACAATAGTAGAGTTGAGAAGAAAAGATGGAAAGAGACATGGAACAAATTAGAAATAAAAACCTCCCCTAAATAATGTATATTCAACATTATTAGCAATTCAATTAACCATCAAAAATGAATGATACAGAAATCATAAAATTACGGCACGAACTCCATGCAAAACCAGAGTTATCCAACCTTGAATATGAAACTTCAAAAATTATTAAAAGGTTTTTAGAAAAACACCATCCAACCGAAATAATCGAAAATATAGGCGGGACAGGAATAGCCGCAGTATATAATTATCCAAAAGCAGGTAAAACCATAACCATTCGTTGCGAATTAGATGCACTTCCCATTCAAGAAGATAATCAAATTCCTTATAAATCAACAAAAAAGAACGTATCTCACAAATGTGGGCACGACGGACATATGGCAATCGTAGCGAGTTTAGCAAATTGGCTAAATCAAACAGCCTTCGAAAGCGGAAAAGTAATCTTATTATTTCAACCTGCGGAAGAAACAGGACAAGGAGCAGAACGAATATTGAATGATGAAAAATATAAAAAACTAAAAACCGACTACGTATTTGCACTTCATAATATTCCCAAAGAGCCCCTAAATAGCATTATCGTTATGGAAAGCGGTTTTTCAGCAGAAGTACAAAGTTTTATTGTAAAACTGAAAGGAAAAAAATCTCATGCCGCCGAACCAGAAAACGGAATAAATCCAGCCTTGTGCATATCAGAAATCATAAGCTCGATATCAAAATTGAACATACATAACCCCGAAGATAAATCTTTTGCGATATTGACTCCTGTTCATATTCATATGGGACAAAAATCTTATGGAATATCGCCCGAAAACGGCGAATTGCATTACACAACAAGGACTTGGAGTACGGAAAAAATGCAAGAACTGAAAGAAACAATAAACAATATATTGACAGATGTCAGCAAAACGCATAAAGTGAGCTATAGTTTGGAGTGGTTAGAGTATTTCCCTGCCAGTAAGAACGACAAAGAGAGCAATCATTACATCAGGCAGGCCGTTCAAGAAAATGATTATTCGTTAATAGAGCGAAACTATCCTTTCAAATTTGGAGAAGATTTTGGATGGTATTCGAAATCTTACAAAACAGCTATGTTTGGGCTTGGTTCGGGCTTATCAACACCAGCTTTACACAATGCTGATTATGATTTTCCTGACGAAATAATTAGCACAGGTTCTTCAATGTTTCAATCAATCATTTCAAATATATTGATAACAAAAAGCAAATAATAATTTTTTCCACAACTGAAAATCAAAGACAGTTTGTGAAATGTTTAAAAAAGCTTTATCAATCCTAAATGAATTAATGTATCTTCGTGGTATGAGTCAATTTATCGTTTCAGCAAGAAAATACAGACCTACTCATTTTGATGAAGTGGTAGGACAACAACACGTAACCGATACGTTGAAAAATGCTATTCGTGAAGATCATTTAGCACATGCATTTTTGTTTTGTGGACCAAGAGGAGTCGGCAAAACCACTTGTGCACGTATATTGGCGAAAGTATTGAATTGTAGCAATTTAGACGAAAATTATCGCCCCTGCAACGAATGTAGTTCTTGTGTTTCATTCAACGACAATGCTTCTTTTAATATTACCGAATTAGATGCCGCTTCTAACAATAGTGTCGAACATATTCGTACATTAATAGAACAAGTTCGTTTTCAACCACAACAAGGAAAATATAGAATTTTCATTATAGATGAGGTTCATATGTTGTCTCAACAGGCTTTTAATGCTTTTCTAAAAACATTAGAAGAACCGCCATCTTATGCCATTTTCATTTTGGCTACTACCGAAAGACACAAGATATTACCGACTATTCTTTCACGATGTCAAATTTTTGATTTTAGAAGAATACAAGTTGCTGACATCATGCCACATCTTGAAAATATTTGTAGTATCGAATCCATCAAGGCAGAAGAAGAAGCCTTGAATATGATAGCTCATAAAGCTGACGGAGCACTTCGAGATGCTTTATCTATTTTTGATAGAATTGTTAGCCATTCAGGTAGTGAATTGACTTATCAACAAGTTATTGACAATCTTAATATATTAGATTACGAGTACTTTTTTAGGTTAACGGACTTCATTATTTCCTCTAATCTTCAAGAAACGCTGTTACTCTTTGATGAGGTGTTAAAAAATGGTTTTGACCCAGAAATATTTACGGGTGGATTGGCAGAACATTTTAGAAATTTATTAGTTTCTAAGCACCAAAACACGAAACCATTATTGTCTATTACTGGCGAAATTGCGAATCGTTATCATTCGCAGGCCAATATTATTGATAGTAATATTTTACTGACTAGTTTAAAAATATTGAGTGAATGTGATATTCAATTAAAAACAGCAAGAAATCAACGTTTGTTGGTAGAAATGGCACTCATTCAATTAACTTCTATCGCTTTTGTTCAAGAGGGTAAAAATATGGTTGCTGCCGAAAAAAAAAACTTAATTCCTAATATCATTGCAGATACCGAAGTTTCTTATCAAACAAAACAAGCGGAAGAACCTACCCCCAAAAAACAAAGTTTAGCACAAAAACCAACAATAGTTGGTGACAATAAACCAGTTGTTACCGAAAAATCATCTTCGCCCGTAACTAATATTGAAAAAACAACAAGTTTTTCTTCTCCAAAACCAAAAGGGAAATTACAAAAAAAACTAAACCGTTCGGCTTCAGGGCTTTCTTTAAATTCTATCAAGAAAGAAGCGATTGAAGATAATAATCTAAGGAAAAGTTTCAAACCCATTACACTCGAAAATATAACCAAAGAGTGGAATACTTTTGCAGAAACCATACAATCTCCAAGTTATAAAGCCTACATGAAAAATGCCGAGCTAAAAATCTCGGAATCTACCCTTCATGTAAAATTACCTTCTAATATTGCTCGAAATACTATAATGGGCGATGCTAGCTTATCCAGACATTTGCACGAAAACTTCGAGAATATTGTCATGGTAATTGATGTTGATGAAGAAAAACTAAAAGAACAGCAAATAGCTATGCCTAAAGTAGCAGGCCCACAAGAAATTTTCAAATCAATGTCAGACAAGAATCCACACCTCAAACTATTGGGAGAGAAATTAGGCTTAAAATATGATGCTAAATAAACTTGCATCTCATCGTCGCCAAACAAAATAGCATAAAAAATTAAACCTATTCATTCAACATATTATGTCAGAATTAAAGAAAAAAGAGAGTAATTTTCAACGTAAAAGACCCGATATGGCTGCTGCCGATTTGAGGTTAGGAAAAGTTCCTCCACAAGCCATCGAACTTGAAGAGGCTGTTTTAGGGGCAATTATGCTCGAAAAAGACGCTATTGCTGTTGTTATTGACATATTAAATTCGAAAAGTTTTTATTTAAATAAACATCAGGAGATTTATGCCGCTATGCATATTCTTTTCGAACGTAGCGAACCCGTTGATATGCTTACGGTCGTCCAAAGACTCCGACAAGAAGGAAAGTTAGAAGCAGCGGGAGGTATTCAGTATGTTGCCTCATTGACTAACAAAGTAACCTCTTCGGCAAATGTTGAATTTCATGCCCGAATCGTCTCTCAAAAATTCGTCCAACGAGCTTTAATCGAAGCATCTTCCGATATTATCAAAGATGCTTATGAAGCTACTACTGACGTATTTGACTTGTTAGACAAAGCAGAACAATCGCTATTCGAAATTACAGAAAACAATATGAGTCGTGGAGTAGAATCTATAGCGACTATATTACCAAAGGTACAGCAGAAAATGGAAGAAATGGGGGCCAGAGAAGATGGGCTTACCGGTACTCCAACAGGATTTGCTGACCTTGACGCCTTGACTTCTGGTTGGCAACCATCCGATTTAATTATCTTGGCAGCCAGGCCCGGTATGGGTAAAACCAGTTTCACACTGGCTTTAGCTCAAAATGCTGCTAAGTTTTTTAAGAAATCAGTAGCT
>CALAJP010000173.1 GCA_937922815.1 uncultured Saprospiraceae bacterium | reverse complement strand
TAAATGTATCTTAAAAATATATTGTATCATTATCGTATATTTTTAGATATGTCCTCGTGTATTCTGGCTTGTCAAAAAGTAAATTATAATGGTACTCATCTTGTGTATTTTTAAAATTAAAGAGTTCATCTTCATTAAATGCACTTTTTATAGATATTCCTTCTATACAATCCTGTGAAGGTAATTTTTCTACATAAAAAAATAAAAGTAAAATGGTGGTATATATAGTTTTCATAATCTTGTGCATTATTAGCAGCAACTCCAGGTGTTAAAAGCGTTTCCTCTAGGATAATTCAAATTTCCTAAAATAAACTAACCAAACTTTTAACACTCATCATCAAACAGATTCCCAATACAGCAATACTTATAATATTTTGTAAAGTAGAATTGGTTTGATTCTTCATAATAGATTTTTGATTCATCACCCAAATCAGATAGCCTACAATTACAGGTAGCAGAACCCCATTCGTTATTTGTGCAAACATAATAATGAGCAATGGTTTGATACCAAAAGTTGAAAATAGAACACCTATTAAAAGTATAAATTGCCACATCCAAGTGAAATATTTGCCATCTTTTTCCCAATTAAAAACTTCTTTTGCTGCGTAAGAAGCTGCAAGTGGAGCCGTAACGGCAGAAGAAAGACCGGCAGCAAAAAAGCCAAAGCCTATACACCATTTTCCGTAACTACCCAATATCGGTTCCAATTGGATAGACATATCGCCAACGGACTTAAATGGAATTTGCTGAAGATAAAAAGTACTCGCAGCAGAAATTAATATACAAATAGATATCAAACCGCCTATGGGAAGCATATAGTATAAATCTTTTCGCATTTCGGATATGGTATAGTCATCTCCATTTTCAGTTACTTTGGAAGCATGTAGAAACAAATTATAAGGAACAATGGTAGTTCCTACCAAACCGATTACCGTTAACCATCCTCCTTCAGGAACGCTAGGGACTAGGCTTGAAACAATACTTGAAATACTTGGTTTTGATAATATGGCAGCTCCTATAAAAGCAGCACTCATCAATAAAACTAATCCAATCAAAACTATTTCTAAAATACCTTTGTTTGCATTTTTGAGAAAAATAAAAGCTAAAGTTCCTATAATCAAGGGATATATTGAATAACCAGATACTTTTAACTCTCCAATCGATGATTCTAAACCAACGACAGCCCCTGATAGGTTTCCTGCTTCGTAAGCAGCATTTCCGATGACTATCGCGGAGATAATTAAACCAATCATCAACCTTTGCTTAAGGATAGATTTTATAGCGATTTTAATCGAGGAACCTAAACCATTTTTAGTTAAAATACCCAATCGTCCAGTCATTTCCTGTAAGACGATAGTGGCTAAAATGGAAAATAAAATTGCCCAGATTAAGGTGTACCCATAATTTGCACCAGCATAGGAGCAAAGCGTTACACTTCCAGGACCAATAAAGGCAGCAGTTATGAAAATTCCAGGACTAAACTTTTTATTGCCATTCTGTTTTTTCATAACGTGTAGGTTTGACTAATTATTAATTTTTGAGATTTTGAAAAGAAAAATACAAAAAATGAGCAGTATTCATCATATTAGTCGGGTCAAAATTTTCTTTTAGTCCCGTTTTTTCTGCTAATAATTGATTTAATTCATCATCTTGTTTAATAAAATGATGGATGGTTTTACAAAGTTTTTGAATCCGTTCGTAGTCAAATTCTTGAGGTGGTTTCTGAGCTCCCCAAAACTGTAATGTTTTAGTAAATGAAGGAAATTCGACCATAGCATATTCCGTAGGAAAACGAAAAGCTAAATATCTCCAAATAGTCTCTGTTTTGTGATGATAATGACTAGTGAGAACGTTGTGAGGATGAGTTTCTTTGAAGTATTCATAAAGCGAATCACAACCCGCTTTGAATCTTGGTAAACGCCCATCGATAGATTTTTCTTCATTGAATAAATCTTTGAAAAGGCTGTAAACCATATCTTTATTCAGTTCAATGAATTTCATCATCATAACTTTGGGCTCAAAATCATGTCCTTTCCAAAAACGCCTTGAAACTTGGCTTTGAAAACAACTGTCAAACATTTTAGAAAAATCAGTTACTTCAATATCCCAAGATTGTTGAAAATTGGATTGAATCTTCCACCAATATGCTTCATCAAGGAGTCTTTGCGATGATAAATATTTTTTATATTCAGCAATGGAAGCTTTAATTTTTGGTACTTGCATAGTTGGATTTCATCAATAGAAGAAAGCTTATTTGTCTAAGCCTCTACCTTCTTTTTGGATTTTATTTTCAGCAGTCAATTTTTTCATCAAACGGTCTAAAACACCATTGACAAATTCTTTACTTTTATCAGTGCTATACATTTTGGCAATCTCAACATATTCATTTACCGTTACTTTGGTAGGAATACTTGGAAAAGTTATTAATTCGCAAACGGCTAATTTAATACAAATCATATCCAAAACAGCCACACGAGAAGCATCCCAATTCGTTAAAGTAGGAATAATTTCATTATTGATAGGCTCCATTTTTTGATAAAGCTGAATGATAAGTTCTTTACCGAAATCTTGAGTAGCAGCTCTGTCAGGCAAGTAAGCATTATAAAAATCACCAAAAACAGGTAAAGCTTTTATCGTTTTCTTCAACGTTCCTACAAGAATTGATTCATCATCAATCCATGAAGGTCTGAAATCTTCAATGATGTCCACAAAACGTTCATCATCAAAACAAAATTTCAATAAGGCTAACAAAACCTTTTGATGGTCAGCTATATCAGTATTGATAGATTCTTGATAAGTTTTATAGGCTTCCGTTTGAAGAAAACTTTTGTAAATATTCAGAGGAATAGAAGAATCTATTGCATCACTTTTCCATCCTTTTTGATTGAAAACTCTAATTAGGTTTTCATTCATGGTTAAAGACTGAGAAAGAGGATTTGTACTTAACTTAGGTTGAAAAATGGCATCTTCATCGGTTTGAATCAATTTATTCTTTTTCCTTTCAGCCATTTTTTTGTCTTCGGATATGATAACTTTCAATAACCAAAGGGAGTAGAGATATAAGTCAAAAGAATCGTTAATAGTTTGTTGGTAACGTTTGAATATTTCTTGCAAATTTATAACTGGATCTTGTTTCGCA
>CALAJP010000172.1 GCA_937922815.1 uncultured Saprospiraceae bacterium | reverse complement strand
GAAAAAGCCGATAAATTAGTAAATTCGTTAGAAATTATATCACATTTAGCAAATGTGGGGGATGCGAAAACCTTGATTATCCACCCTGCTACCACTACACACGACCAATTATCTGCAACTGAAATGGAAACTGCAGGCATCAAGCCAGGTATGTTAAGACTTTCAGTAGGGATAGAACATATCGAAGATATTAAAGCAGATTTACAACAAGCTTTTGATAAATTAGCATAATAAAAGAGACATTTTTAGGAGAGGTACAATGCCTCTCCTAATTTTTAAAACCTAGAATGGAAATGGTTGTGGCAACAGTATCAGAAACAATGAAACAAGTTGATTTATGTTTGGATAAAGAACTAATTTTGGAGTCAGGAAATACTTTCTCACCTCTGAAATATCGGTATCATATTGCGGGAGAAATAAAGCCTGATAAGAAGATTATTTGGGTTGTTCATGCATTAACGGGGAGCTCTAATGTTTATGAATGGTGGCCAGGTTTATTTGGGACAAAAGATTTTTTTAATGAAGAAGATTACACCATTATTTGCGTGAATAATTTTGGTTCTTGTTATGGAGCTTCTTGCCCAACAACAATTGAAACTAATCCAGAAAAATATAATTACAATGATTTTCCATTTTACACAGTTCGAGATTCAGTCAAATATTTAGAAATTTTAAGAACTCACTTAGAAATTGAAAAAATAGATTTATTAGTTGGGGGTTCTATAGGCGGAATGATGTGTATGGAATGGGCGTACGAAAAGCCAACTGTATTTAAAAGCATGGTTTTGGGAGCTACAACTGCTGAACAATTACCTTGGGCAATAGCGATAAATGAAACGCAACGTATGGCAATTAGGGCGGATCAATCGTTTGGCGAACCTACGCCGACTGCCGCACAAAGAGGCTTAGAAGCGGCTAGGGGAGTAGCTTTGATTTCGTATCGTTCATATGATATCTACAATAAGACTCAAGCTGATAATAATGAAGTTTTTAACGACTTTAAAGCTTCTTCTTATCAACGGTATCAAGGCGAAAAAATGTCGAACCGATTTGACGTATACTCCTATTATCGAATGACAGAAGCTATGGATTCTCACAATATAGGTAGAGGAAGAAGTTCAAAAGAGAAAGCTTTAGCAAATATACTTTGTCCAACGTTGATATTAGGTTTTACCACAGATATTCTTTTTCCAACGATAGAACAAAAGTTTTTAGCAAAATATATCCCTAACTCAGCTTATCTCGAAGTGGAAACCGAATACGGACATGATGGTTTTTTAATAGAAACAAAAACTATTGCAGGGCATATTAAAAATTTTTTAGAAGAAAATATTTGAAAATTTAGAAGGACATAATGTTGTATTGAATAGAAATGATATTTTTGTACCAATTTTACATTCACTTTTAATTTAAGAAATTAGCTTTGAAAATTCTTATTGCATCAGACAAATATAAAGGTTCCGCAACTGCACAAGAGGTTTGTCAGACCATCGCAACTGCATTAATTGGAAAAAACGAAACGTATCAAGTTATTCAGCAGCCATTAGCAGATGGAGGAGATGGTTCATTAGATGTTTTAAAAGATATTTTGGGCTTAGAAGAAATTGAATTAATGGTGTTAGATCCTTTATTTAGACCCGTAACGGCTAAATATTTGATTAAAGACAACCGTGCTTTTATTGAATTAGCTCAGGCGTCAGGTTTGACATTAGTAGATTCAAAACAAAGAAACCCAATGTTTGCTTCTACCTTTGGTACTGGGCAAATGATAAAAGACGCAATTAAAAAAGGAGCAAATGAAATTTTTCTATTTGTAGGAGGTAGTGCTACCAACGAAGCAGGAATAGGAATGGCTCATGCATTAGGCTATCGATTCTTAGATGCTAAGGGCAAAGAGTTGGAACCTATTGGTAAAGAATTGCCAAATATTAAACAAATTTTAAAGCCGACAGACAACATTCTTGAGAATATAGTATTCACAACAGTCTGCGATGTTGAAAACCCATTGACTGGAACCGAAGGAGCAACACACGTTTTTTCGAAGCAAAAAGGTGCAAACATAAAACAAACTCGGATCTTGGAACAAGGAATGATAGATTTGAGAAAGTTGATAGAAAATAAATTTGATATAGATATTGATCAGAAAGGCTCTGGTGCTGCGGGTGGTTTTGCGGGAGGAAGTTTATTCTTTTTGAATGCAAAATTAGAAAAGGGCATAGATATGTTTGAAAGAATTACAAACCTAGAAGAAAAAGTAAAAGATATTGATATCATTATCACTGGAGAGGGGCGTTTTGATAGTCAGTCGTTACATGGGAAAGTGGTTTCAGGCATTTTTAAATTGGCAAAAAAGTATACTAAACCTGTATACGTGGTTTGTGGTTCATCAGAGATAAGTATAGATCAGTTAGAAAATGAGAATTTAAAAGGCGTTTATTCTATTCTTGATATCTCTGAAACAGTAGAAGAGGCTATGGAAGAGTGTTTGCCTAAGTTAACGCAAGTGGTTAACGCTATCTCTTTTTAACTAGGTATTTATGAGTACAAAAGTTTATTAGAAAGTTAAAGTTTATCTTAGAATAGTACAGTAAGCAACTAGTTCTAGTTGGTTATATTATAAAAATAACTATTTTTGAGATGCTATTTAGAAACATATGATTTTTAATTATGTTTATAATATAAAGTTTAGGTTCTTTTGTTAAAAAACCTACAAAATTAATATTAGTTCAGATTATCAAAATACGAATTATGTCATATTTATTTACTTCAGAATCTGTTTCAGAAGGACATCCAGATAAAATTGCAGATCAGATTTCAGATGCTTTAATTGATAATTTCTTAGCTTGGGATGAAAATTCCAAAGTAGCTTGTGAAACGTTAGTTACCACAGGGCAGGTTATTGTTGCAGGAGAAGTAAAGTCTACAACGTATTTAGATGTTCCACAAATAGTGAGAGGCGTAATTAGTGAAATTGGATATAATAAGGCTGAATATATGTTTGAGGCTAATTCATGTGGGATTTTAAATGCTATTCACGAACAATCTCCAGATATTAACCAAGGAGTTGATAAAAAGGATCCTAAATTACAAGGTGCTGGTGACCAAGGGATGATGTTTGGATATGCAAGCAAGGAAACCGATAATTACATGCCTTTAGCCTTAGATATGGCACATGCGTTATTACAAGAATTGGCTAATATTCGAAAGCATACCCAATTAATGCCTTATTTAGCTCCCGATGCTAAATCTCAAGTAACCATTGAGTATTCTGACGACCATCAACCTCAAAAAATAACAACAATTGTTTTGTCTACTCAACACGATTCATTTATTGAAGCTGAAAATGATTCTTCTGAAGCTCAATTAGCAGCGGATAAAAAGATATTAGCTAAAATAAAATCAGATATAATAGCGATTTTGATTCCTAAAGTAAGGGCTAAATATCCTAATTATGATCATTTATTTAATGAAGATATTGAATTTCATATTAACCCAACTGGAAAATTTGTTATCGGTGGGCCACATGGAGATACAGGTCTGACAGGGAGAAAAATTATTGTTGATACTTACGGAGGAAAAGGAGCTCACGGTGGTGGTGCATTTTCAGGAAAAGATCCTTCAAAAGTAGATCGTTCTGCTGCTTACGCCACTCGTCATATTGCTAAAAATTTAGTTGCTGCAGGTATTTGTGATGAAGTTTTGGTACAAGTTTCTTACGCAATCGGAGTCGTTGAACCGTGTGGTTTATATATCAATACTTATGGTACTTCAAGAATTGGCTTATCTGATGGCGAACTAGCCGAAAAAGTATTGTCGATGGTTGATTTAACGCCTTATGGAGTAGAGACTAGGCTAAAATTAAGAAATCCAATTTATTCAGAAACTGCTGCTTATGGACATATGGGGCGTGAAAACAAAGTTGTTGTTAAGAAGTTTCATAGAATGAATAATGGAAAACAAGAAACAATAGAAAAAGAATTGGAGTTATTTACTTGGGAAAAATTAGATTTAGTAGATTTATTTAAATCTACATTTTTAAAGTAATTTAAACTCTAAACTTAAAAAGTAATCGAATTAAAAGAGGCAATGAATCAAGACCATAGACAAGATAATTATTACGAAGACGAAATAACATTAAAAGAACTCATTCTAAAGTTGAAAGAATTCTGGGTTGAATTATGGTCTAATAAAATTCTCATTATTTTAATTGCTATACCTTTTGTAGCCTTTTTTGTTTATAAGAGTTTGACTTCTGAAGTTAAATATCCTGCTAATTTAACTTTCATGTTAAATGATGATGAAGGTGGCGGTGGTGGAATATCATCCGTTTTGGGACAATTTGGACTTGGTGGACTAGCAGGTGGAGGTGGAGCTGTGAATACGCTTAAGATGATAGAGCTTTCTAAGTCTAGAATGATAATAAAAAAACTATTATCTGAAAAAATTAACTTAGATGGTAAAACTGATTTAGTTGCGAATCATCTGATTGATGTTTATGAGCTGCATGAAAGTTGGGCTGAATTGGAAGATTATAGTTTAGGTGATTTTTATTTTGAAGGATTGGTTTTTGATAATAAAGGTTCTGATGAGAATAAAGCATTATTAAATTTAAAAAGCTTAATAACAGGAAATCAAGAAGAAGGGGTGGAAGGTATTTTTGATATTTCTTTTGATGAAGAGTCCGGGATTTTAAATGTTGATTATAATACGCTCAATGAAGAATTGTCAATACAAATGGCAACACTTCATTTTGAAATTTTGAGCGAATATTTTGTTGAAAAAACAACAGAAAAACAACGAATTTCTTTAGACCAAATTAAAAATAAAAGAGATTCTACTTTTGCAGAATTAA
>CALAJP010000171.1 GCA_937922815.1 uncultured Saprospiraceae bacterium | reverse complement strand
GAGAAAAAACAGGAATTTTTATTTCAATCAAGGAAAGCACGGAATCTAATACCCATAGGTATTAAGATGAGTACTTGACGAAGAGTGAAGTAAAAAGAACATTTTTAATCCATATGAATTCATTCGTAATAATGTCTAATAATTATAAAATTTAATTCGTTCGTTTCTGTTGGTTTCTTTATTTTGTGGAAACATTTCTAAAAAATTGGATGAGACCACCTATGAAAAAAACGCAAACCAAAAAATGGTATAAACGCATTCCTCATGCGATAACTATGTTGTTCGGAATTATCTGCTTGGTAAGTTTGATGACATATATCTTACCTGCAGGCTTGTACGAAAGAATTTTGGTAGATGGTCGCCAACAGGTTATTCCTGGTTCTTATCATACCGTTGATGCTACTCCTATAGGTTTGTTGGACCTATTTCGATGTATTCCTTTAGGTTTTAATGCCGCTTCAGATATTATTTTCATCATTTTGGCATCAGGAATTATGTTTGGAATGATGGAAAAATCAAAAGCGGTTGAGAATGCAGTTGGTACTTTGATTGGGAAACTAGGGTTGAAACGAAAGTATTTAATCGTTATCATAATGACTTTTGTTTATGGTCTTTTAGGTGTTGCTGTTGGATATGAAAACAATATTGGAATGGTTCCTATAGCTGCGGTGGTTAGTATTGCTTTAGGAGGAGATTTGATTTTGGCAGCGGGCATTTCAGTAGGAGCAATGACGATAGGTTTTGGTTTGTCTCCCATCAACTTTTATACCGTAGGTACAGGGCATAAACTTGCAGAATTACCTATGTTTTCGGGAGCGTATCTAAGGAGTTTTCTTTGTTTTTTGGGACTTAGTTTGATGGCATATTATAATGTCAGGTATTTGAAAAAAATAACTTTGAACCCCGATGCAAGTATCGGCAAAGATTTAGACACGTCGGGTATTAAGCTTTCTCAACCTATTCAAGAATATCGAATTACGAAACAAAATTGGTTAGTAATTGCTATATTTCTATTAGGTTTGGGCGTGGTAATGTATGGAATATTTAATTATCATTGGTTCATTAAAGAATTATCTGCCGTTTTTCTAATGGTGGCATTAGCTATTGGCTTGGTTAGTAGAATGAACCAAGAACAAATTAGTAAAACGGTACTTGAATATGTGGCAAAAAATGCACCAGGAGCTTTTATGGTTGGTTTTGCAACTTCTATAAAAGTATTGATGGAAATGGGGCAAATTAGTGATACCATTTCGTTTCATCTTTCAGAAGTATTAAGGCATTTGCCACTATATGGTGCAGCTGTTGGCATGTCTATTTCTCAAACCATCATCAATTTTTTAATTCCATCGGGTAGTGGACAAGCTTTGGCTACACTTCCTGTTATGCTACCATTAGGCGAGGTACTAGGATTGACCCGACAGGTAACTATATTAGCCTTTCAAATCGGTGATGGCGTTTCTAATTTAGTTAACCCTACGTTGGGGGGATTGATTGCGATGTTGAGTATTTGTAGAGTCCCAATAGATAAATGGTTACAATACATTTTTCCTATGGTTGGAATATTATTAATAATTGCGTTATCGGTTCTTGTTTTTGCGGTAGCTATTGGATACCAATAATAATTTTTTAAAAAAAATATGAGTATGAGTGCTGAAGATATATTAAAAAAATTAGTTTCTTTCCCTGTATTAGGAGGACAAAGTAATTTAGAAATTTTAGCTTGGATAGAAGGTTATTTAAATGATTACGGAGTCCAAATTACAAAAGTACCGAACGAAGAAGGAAATAAAGCTTCTATGCATTGCCGCATTGGACCTGCTGTTGACGGTGGAATTATATTGTCGGGTCATATGGACGTTGTTCCTGTGGCAGGACAGGCATGGACGACAGACCCTTTTGTATTAACCGACAAAGGTGATGGCAAACTTTATGGTCGTGGCTCATGTGATATGAAAGGATTTTTGGCATGTTGTTTAGCGGTAGTTCCGGCAATGGTCAAAGCTAACTTGGCAAAACCCATTTATTTAGCTTTCTCTTATGACGAAGAAATTGGTTGTCTTGCTGCACCTGAATTGGTCGAGCATATCAACACTTTTTATAAAGAAAAACCCAAAATGGCCATTATAGGAGAGCCTTCATTGATGCAACCTATGGTGGGACAGAAGGGCATTTATATTGCGGATGTAAAGGTAAACGGTTCTGCCGGACACAGTAGCCGCATCAAACAAGAAGTGAGTGCGATTCATATCAGTGCTAAAATTATTCAATGGTTAGATAATAAAATGAATGATTTAGTGGCGAGTGGTCAAGTTGACAAACGATTTCATCCCGAACACACTTCGCTTCACGTGGGATTATTCAAAGGCGGAATAGCACCAAATATTATTGCTGACGACGCTTATTTTTCCATTGATATTAGAACAATTCCTAAAGATAAATTGGATGACATTCTCAATGAATTAAGAATATTTTGTGATGATGTAGAAAAAGAAGAACAAAAAAAGTATGCTGATTTTAAAATATCAATCACCGAAAATCATCCAGCAGTACCGCCATTAGATACAAAAGAAAGTTGTGAGGTTGTGCAATTAGTGAAAAAGATTTCAGGGATGTCTGAAGTGGATACGGTATCTTACGCTGCCGAAGCGGGGCAGTTTTCAGAAGGTGGTTTTGATAGTGTTATTTGTGGTCCTGGTTCAATTGCTCAAGCACATAGAGCGGATGAATTTATCGCTAAAGAGCAATTAAATAAAGGAGTAACTATGATAGAGAAATTAGTGAGTGAGTTTTCTCATAGTTAAGGTATTATTTAATAATGAAATTCCTGTACTTCTTCAATTTCGATTTCTACAGGACTCGTAATTGTAATTTTACTTTTGGAAATAGATACCCATTTTTCTCCTTTTTTCTCAATAATTTGTGGGAAAAATGTTCCTGTATTCTGATAAGTATAGCTAAATTCTTTTTGGTTAATACGAATAGCTTTACCAAATCCAGGTGTGAAATATAATTCACGTTGGGGATTGTAGTTGGTAATAGTGAAAGCAGTGGGAGTACCTGATTCTTCTATTGCTTTTCCTTTTAAGGATACAGGTTTATAAACGGGCTTTGCACTTTTCTCGAAAAAAGACATTTGCATTTTTTCGGAGCGTTCAGATGTTGATGCTTTTCTGTAAATTTTAGGGTCGTCAGTAGATGAAGAATACTCCAATACAACTAAGCCTGTCATTCCTAATAGAAAGAGGAATAAAGTGATTAATTTAATGTCATTCTCGTCTTTTGGGACGTGTTTTTTTCGCTTTGGGGCACCCAAAGAGATGAAAGCAGATTGTTCGGTTTGGATCATAATTGTTCAAAAATTTGTTAATGGTTTTAATCTATTCACGGGTGTTCAAATCCGTACTTTTTCTCACATTCATATATAGAGGAAATGTTAAAACCTCAAACGAAAATGAAAGAAACAGCAAAGAATAAATTTTTTTAGAGTTATATGTTTTAGTTTTATTGTTTAATGTTCATATGGTAGTTCAAATATATAATTTTATTTAATATCAAACAATATATATTTTACTTATATGTTATAAATTAGGCATTTTTTTAAAATATTAACAAATTTAATCATGTAGCCTAAAAGTCATTATAACAGGTTCATGGTCTGAAAACTGAAAATTTAAACGTTGAGTTTCTACCTTTAGGACAGATATATTGGGAGAAGTCACAAAGAAATCGATTGTAGATACCTTAGTTTTGCCCTTTTTGTATATTTCATAACACTTTCTATTAGTAGGGTGCTTTTTGTCATAGTTCCACTTCCAACCCAATCCAAACAAATCTTTGGGGACTTCGGATTGATGCAAGCCTACATGTTGTTTGTCAACATAATCAGATAAATCAAAATTTGGAGGACATTGGTTCCAGTCACCTCCCAGAACAACATAATTACCTTTTGCGTATTCTTGTTCCGCAATTTTTTTGATAAAAGCAACTTGCTGTTTTTTGAGCGAACCATCATCATAGGCGGAGTTATGTAGATTTATGACGATTAAGTCTTTTTCAAGAGTAGTTTGGTATTGTTGAACGCTGATGCACCTATCCAATAGGAATAAATCATTTGGCCACTTATAATCACCAGGCAACTGATACCGTATACTTTTTAAAGAAGAGTATTTTGCAAATGTACCTAAACCCGCATGCGTCCTGCCGTAAGCATTCCAAGGTTCTAAAAAAGGAATTGGAACGAAGGGCGTTTTGTAGTTGGTCGCTTCGACATATTCGTAATTATTTAATACGGCAGAGATACTTTCATATTGGTTTTGTCCAAAGCTCCGTTTTGAATCTCTATCTAATTCTTGAAATAAATAAAAATCATGATCATTATTTTGTTGGATATAGTTAAGAATTTCAGAAAAGTATTTTTCGTATAAATCAGAACTGGGCAAAACATTTTGATTA
>CALAJP010000170.1 GCA_937922815.1 uncultured Saprospiraceae bacterium | reverse complement strand
CCACAACTACTTCTACACACCATATTATTCATTCCAGGGTCAGCATAAGAAACTCCAACACTAAAATCACTTGCTTCTCCTTCGTATGAGAATAAATGAACTTCATATTCTTCTCCATCTTGAACACCTCCAAATATACCTGTATTATTGATTGCATCAATTACTCCATCTTCTCCTACTAAAACATATTCGTATCTAAACCCTACTTCATCGCCTTGGCTAGAAGCTAATGGTGGAGCTTGTGCAATAATTGCTGGTGCAGTAATTCCATTCTGGTCTGTACAAAAATAATTATCTGTATTTGTATAACCACAAGCAACGACTGGCAATTCTACTCTACCTATCTCTGTACCTCCAACTTCAGCAACAAGAGTTACTTTCCCTCCTAGGGTTACATTAAATGCAGATGTTGTTCCAGAAGTCATAGAAGTTGCTTGAGACAAAACGGTTGCTCCATCTACTTTAAAATCTATTGTTCCTGCAGCTCCATCATAAGAAATATTAGATAAATCAATTGCCATTTGACCAGAACCTACACCTGTACAAGATGCAATTGCATCAAAAATGAGTGGACATGTAGGATTCGTAGCTGCAATTGTGACCGTTTGCATAATTTCACAACCTCTATCATCTGTTACAATAACATCATAGTCACCTGGCAACAAGGAATTTATATCTTCAGTACTTCCTATGTTTGTACCAGAACTGTTTTCCCATAGGTAAGTATAAGGTAACTTTCCTCCCATTACTTCTACATCAATGGAACCATCAGCAATATCACTACAAGTTGCGTTCGTTGGAGTAATACTACTAATTTCGAAAGGTGAATTGTCGGTAATTGTAAATTCAGAAGAATAAAACATCCCATTATTGTCAAATTCCAATAATTGACGACACGGGTCTTGTCCTGCATTATCACCTTCTACATCAAAATAAACTGTTAATTTATATTTTCCAGGTTTACAAATCTCCGTAAGGTCTATAGCTAAATCTTCTTCTTTTCTTTTTTGTTCACCATCATCGCATGGTCCACCACCATTAGAAAACGCTCCACTAGAACAACCTCCAAGGTTAGTTAGAGGAAGTGTCATAAAAGAAGATGAAGTTGCCGTAATTGTATCAATACTATATCTTACTGATGCAGCACAAACTTCAGCATTACGTTGTACAAGAGTTTTTACCTCTCCTCCTCTTAATATTAAATCTCCAGAAAACGCATCAAATGTTCCTAAACCTGCTGGATCAACAAAATCATTAAAAACATTATTTCCACTAACATTATCTTCAGCAGAAACACTAAATATATCCCTTGTAGTATTAGTTCCATTCTCAGTTAAATATAAAGCAGTAGCAAATACATCAAAATCTAAATCTTCAGTTATAGTAAATGTAGCTGTATAGTTTGAGCCTCCATTATTTATATCATCAATCTCACCACAAGTTCCATCATTTACAGTTTCGTTTCCTTCCATTTGCATAAAAACTGAGAGTTTATATTCCCCTGCCACTAATGATGTTAAATCAATACTTTCTGTTAAATTTTCCCATAACTTATTCTCATCTCCTCCAATAACATTATTTGACAAATCAATTTGATCATCAAAAGAAGGTGTACCTCCTATAGGGTCAATGCTATAGAACATAAAATTCTCACATATTTCACTTGGATCATTTTCAAAAGTTCTAATTTGACCTCCTTTTAGAACTAAATCAGATGAAAATCGTGCGAAATCACCTAAATCTAATCCATCAAATACCGTTTCTAAATTATGAAAATCATCAGAACCATTGTTATTAACGGTTACGAAAGCTTCTATATATCCATAGGGCTCCGTAATTGTAAATGTAGCTTTGTAATTTGCCCCTCCATTATTTATATCTACATATTCTCCACAATCACTAGTTTCTCCCCCATCCATTTGTACATATACAGATAATTCATAATCTCCTAATGGCAAATCAGTCAAATCAATATTTTCAGTAATTCTCTGCCATAGCTGATTATCATTAGGACCAGTAACTACTTCATTTAAATTGACTGAATTTGTAAATGTTGGCGTTGTTCCAACTGGGTCAACGCTATAAAACATTAGATTTCCACATACATTACCTGGAGAGTTTTTAAAAACCCATGCTTGTCCTCCCTTTAGCGTTAAATCAGAAGAGTATTGAGCAAAATCCCCTAAATCTAATCCATCAAATACCGTTTCTAAATCGTGAAATTCATCCGTTCCATTTTTATTAACTGCTACATTAGCATTCTTAAAACCATAAGAACTTGTTAATGTAAATGTAGCTGTATAATTTGAACCTCCATTGTTAAGTGATAAATTATCATCGCAGCCTCCACCGTCAGTATCTCCTGTAAATGTTGAAAAAATAGTTAATTTATAGTCTCCTGGTAAAAGATTAGTCATGTCAATGTTTGGTGAAGCATTTGCCCAAGTTTGATTGTCACCTGAACCCATAGAATGCTGAACAGTAAAATCATCAGTAAAAGCTGGAGTTGAACCTATCGAGTCTATACTATATTTTATTTGAGCTGAACAAAAATTAGCTCCAGGTTTATTGATTACAAACTCTCCCCCAGTAATTTTTAACAATCTAGAATTACCTGAAAATGTGCCTAATGATGCATTATGAAAACTACTAAAGTCAATTAAAGACTCAGCATTATTTTGAGATATTTTAATTCTCGCAGAAGTGATTTCTAGATTACCAAATGTAGCAGCCTGTCCTTTTATTGAAGATTGTCCAATCACAAAGCAGCAAATAATAAAGAGTAAATTTTTAATTTTCATAATAAAAAAATTAAAGCGTAAGTAAGATAAAATGAAGTTCTAGTTTTTGTTTATTTATTCGTTCCATGGATAAGTGTCAGGACATTTTACATTCTGACAATCATTATCATTCATGTTTATATTTTCTGTTTGAGTTCCATCAAGGATTGCATTAGTAGCTGATGCAGCAGTAATGGTTAAATTTTCCATTGTTTCTGAAACCCCATCATCTATTGTCCTTAGCATAGTAGTTCCTGAAGTAAAACATGCAGGAATAATGATTTCTGAAAGAGCTTCGTAATCATCACCCTCAACCGCAGAACCTGAAATATTTACAGTGATAATAACATCTTCGTTTAGTGGCTCTTGCATCGTAGCCATGATGGTAATTTCTTCTCCTTCTGTAATTGTTTTTTTGTCAACAGCAATCGATATTTTATTCGAACAACCACTAAGCCTATCTAAACCTGCCTCCATAGGACACGTATCATCTGCATCATATATTCCGTCACCATCAGCATCTTCAATGACAGGGATTGGGAGTTCGAAGTTAGAAAGTACCAAAACTCGACCAGCCTCTAAAAAATAATTCGACTGGGTATCTGAAACATCAAAAGTATTATTGATAAAATCATCACCATTGTTTCGATAGTATGTACCTGTCCCTCTATATTGAGGAAATAAATCATTTCCTTTTTCTGCATCAATGTTAGCAATAATAATAATTTCACGTCCAGTAGTATTATTACTAATAACCATTCTTCTAACCGAATCTGTTGGAGAATCTAAATTATCATAATTATAAGAATCAAAACTTTCTGTTAATCTGGCATTTAATAATTGAGAAATTAATGTACTCAATTCTTGACGGTTAGGATCCTGATCATAACCTAATTCCCAAGCGACAGGTTTCTCTCCCGTTCTTCCATTATAATTAATAGAAAAATCATAACCAAACTCTTGAAATTCCCACATCATACGTGGTCCTTCAATCATAAGATTGAAAGCAGAACTAATTTTTAAACGTTCAATAGTTTCTGATAACTTTTGAGTGGGGTCAGGGAGGTCTTTTACCACATTACCAAAGTTAATAACTTCATATGCCAATCGCTCTTCATCGTGGCTTTCAGCATAAGATATCCAATGAGGGTTTGCGAAGTTTTTTCCATTTCCAGTGTGGTGTCCTGAGTTAAAAACATCACGTCCATTATAACCTAGAATAAATTCTTTAAAATCATTATGATGACCAACTCCTGACCACATTAAAATTCCATTATCAGCTAATTCTCTATCCTCCGCAGAGTTAGCTAAATGCTCAAAAATAACAATGGCTCCTGGGTTCCGACTGGTCATCCCTCCAGTCATCCTTTTTAACAGATCGATTCTTGATTGATTATAGTTACTTGCCCACTCATCGTTTGAATCCTGGGGTTGCTGAGAAATTCCTTTAGTAAAATCAAACCTAAACCCATCAAATCGAAATTCTTGCAACCAATAATCTATTACTTCATCTACAAACTGTTGTGTCCATTGACTTTCGTGGTTCCAGTCATTACCCCAGTGTCCTGCTTGACTATAAACCGCTCTATGTTCAGCATTGAACCAAGGGTTATCAGTTCGTGGACGATTGTTTACATCATCCCAATACATCAAAGCATGCGGGTTAGACCCAAAAGCATGGTTTAGTACCACATCATTAAATACTGCTATTTCCCTTTTGTGTGCTTCATCAATGAATTTTTTCAAATCATTTTCAGTCCCATAGGCTTTATCTGCTGCGAAATAATAATTGGGATTATATCCCCAACTACTGTTTCCTTCAAATTCAGAAACGGGCATTACATGTATAGCGTTGAAACCTAATTGTTTGATATGATCTAGATGCTCAATGGCTGCTAAATAAGAGCCTTCTTCTGTAAAATCTCTAAAATGAAGTTCATAAATATGGAGTTTCTCCTTGTCAGGTCTAACAAAATTAGTTACATCCCAAACATATTCTTTTTTATCGGTTTGGATAACTGAAGCCCTACCTGTGGTTTGTCCATAAGGGTAACTTACCAAATCGGGATAAACATTATTTGGAATATTATTATCTTCAGAATCAGAAACTTGACGGGTATATGGATCACCTATTCGTGTTTCTCCATCAATCAAATATTGAAAAACATATGGTTTGCCAGGCTCTAAACCTGTTAATTCTATCCACCAATAATCACCTATTTCACCATCACCGTCAGTATCCGTAGTTCCATTCCATCCATCTCTATCTCTATTCATTTTGTAAGCCTCTTGAATTTCCCAATTATTGAAATCACCAATAACATGGACAACATTTTTTTCTTCAGTAGGATTAGTTCCTGTTTGATTTCCATTTCCATCTAGAAAACGAGTATATATAGGAGCGTGAAGTACCAATGTAGCTTTCGTGGGATCAGTAGGATCATAGTTTATTCCTAATTCTAAACCATTTGGTCTAGGGGTATCTCCCGTAGGGCTATATCCTGTAATATTGAATTTTTTGGTTTTTATAATTCCTCCAAAATCTGCTTCTAATTCAAAATAATGTGTATTTATATCAGGTATATTATACATATACGAGTAAGAAACAAGAGCATTCTGCATGTCTAACACTACAGGATTATTTCCATTAATATCAGTTTCTGTCAATGTCCAATCCGCATTGCCCGAAGAAAATGCAGCAATATCAAAATTACTACCTACCTCTCCGATAGCTGATGTTTGAGCAGGGTTAAGAATAGAAAAATAATTCCCTGGGTCAACTGGGACAAAGTAGTTTTGCTCTCCATTGATATGGGTTGCTGTTCCATCAGCACTTCTAAATAAGAAGTTTAAACCAAAAATATCTTCACCATTAACAAGGTTATAATAAGTCTGTAAACTAGCTATGTTAATTTCCCAAATATTACCAGAAGTGTTTGTCATCCGACCTACTCCATCATCTTGCCCCCAATTACCTACAACAGCAGAAAAAGCGTCAGGGTTATTTACATCAGTAGAAACACCTGAATGGATATAAATATCCCCCATTGCTGTTTCTAAGTCTGTTCCTGTCGCATCGAAAGTAATTGTAGCTCCTCCATTATAAACTAATGGACTCGGTGAAACAATAACCTGATCTAGAGCAGGGTCAGTAACCGTAAAGCTAGCTACATAATTTTGAGCAGGGGCATTGTTTAATTCAATCAAGTCTTCACAACCTGTCGTCCCAGCATTGTCTCCAGAAAATAATACATATACTTCTAATTTATAATCTCCAGGAACAAATTGAGACAAATCAACATTTCCATCTTGGGAATCCCAAACTTGTCTTCTCTTAGTAACATTTCCTCCCATCCCATCAGGAACTGAAATATCTGATTCACTTAAAAATTTAACTTCTGTAAAATCGAAAAAAGGACTTCCTACTCTTTCGCCATCTTTGTATATAGTATAGTATATATTAGGTTCACAAACATTTTCAGTTGCATTATCTTTATCGGTAATCATTCGACCTCCTGCCAATAACAAAGTTCCTGAACCTGAGGCTGTAGTTCCTAATATTGCTCCATCAAAAGTCGTAGAAGCTCCAGAATTAGAAATATCGTACTCACTAATGCTGGTATTGTCATTAATGTAAATAGACGTTTCTGATTGGGAATATTGTCCAACAACAAACGTAGAAGATAGAATGGTTAGCAATACAATAAAAAAAGGCTTAAAACAGAGGTTACTTAGTTTCATGTTTTCGTCACTGATTTATCTATTAGTCAAAATCGAAACAATCATGATTTTCATTAAATTGCAACGACCTTAAATTAGATGAGATTGAAAATAATCATTGTAATCAGTAATACAGGAATAAAGCACAACACAGGTGGTTTTACAGAATATTATATCTATACACCATAGGTTTAATCAAATATAGTTCTAAAATTTATAAACCAAAATTTATGTTTAAAAAAAGATACTATAAAAGTAACAATAGTAAATATTCTATAATTTCTCTGCAAAAATTAGCTAAAAACTATCATTTTTTGTCATTTCATCATGTCACATTACATTAAAAAAACTCATATAATTAAGAACAGTTGGTTATTCAACTAGAAAGTAATAATTTAATATTATATTTCAGTTTAATTTAATCAAAACCTATTTTACTATATTGAGTTAGAATAGTGATACAAAACTATCGTTAATAAATATTCTGATATGTCTATAGCAATAAAAAATCTGACCAAAATATACGGATCTCAAAAAGCAGTCAATAATTTAAGTTTTGAAACCAAAAAAGGTGAAATTTTAGGTTTCCTAGGTCCTAATGGAGCAGGAAAATCAACCACCATGAAAATCATAACAGGATATTTAAGTCCAAGTAGTGGTTCCGTAAATGTAGCAGGTATTGATGTATTAAAAGATCCTCTATTAGCGAAATCAAAAATAGGATATTTACCCGAGTCTAATCCTCTTTATAAGGACATGTACATCAAGGAATATTTAAATTTTGTTGCTAAAATATATAAAATAAAAAATCCTAAAAACAGAGTAAACCAATTAATAGAAGAAGTAGGATTGACTGTTGAGCAAAAGAAAAAAATTCATCAATTAAGTAAAGGATACAAACAAAGGGTTGGAATTGCGCAGGCATTGATGAATAACCCCGAAGTATTAATATTGGATGAGCCTACATCGGGACTCGACCCTAATCAGTTGGTCGAAATCAGAAGTTTGATAAAACGATTGGCGAGCGATAAAACGGTTATTTTTTCGAGTCACATTATGCAGGAAGTTGAATCTCTTTGTGATAATGTATTAATTATTAATAGAGGTGAGAAAATTGTCCACGAAAATATTAATGTACTTACTCAAAATTTTGGCAAAAAAGTAAAAGTTAACGTTACATGGCAGTCACCCATAGCTATTGAAAAATTAGTCAAAAATACTAATATTCATTCTGCCAAATTACTTACAGACAATACTTACGAAATCTATTTAGATAATAAGGAAGCAAGAGCTTCTATTTTTAATATTTCGGTGCAAGAAAATTGGACAATATTAGAAATGACTACGCAAAAGTCAGAAATAGAATCTATTTTCAGAGAATTGACGGCTATCAATTAGTCTTATCCAATATAAGCATATCAAAACAACTTCAATAATTCAACTATATTATGCCTCAAGAATTTTCAGATTTTGACAATATACAAGAAATTGTTCGGCTGATTCCCGAAGGAAAAGTAACTACCTACGGAGCTATTGCTAAATGCCTTTCCATCTCTCCAAGGACTGTGGTATGGGCAATTCGAAAATCTAGCACCACCCCTATTCCTGCACATCGAGTAGTCAATAGGAATGGTGAACTAACAGGAAGTCGAGCATTTGAAAACCCTAGTATGGAGACTCGTCTAACGAATGAGAATATTGTAATTGAAAAAAACAGCGTTAAAAATTTTGAATCCTATTTTTGGGATCCATTAACTCAATTATCTTAATCAACGAGATCGCTATTTACATTTTAAAATCAAAAAAGACATTATGACAACTTTCAAAAACCTGCCATGTATTTGTTTATTAATGTACATATTTATTTCTTGTCATAATAATAAAACAGATATGAAACTACAAAACTATCCCTCTACCCAAAAAGTTGACACTATTCATAACTATTTCGGAACTGAAGTACCAGACCCTTATTTTTGGCTCGAAGACGATAGGTCTAAAGAAACCGAAGATTGGGTAAATGCCCAAAATAAAGTGACCAACCACTATCTTTCTCAAATCCCCTATCACCAAGAAACAACCAAAGAACTTACTAAACTGTGGAATTATGAAAAAATTTCAACTCCATTCCAAAAAAATGGAATTACCTATTTTTATAAGAACAACGGCTTAGACAATCATAGCATACTGTTTGCTAAAGACGGAAATAATGAAGTAGAAATTCTGAATCCAAATACTTTTAGCGATGATGGAAGTACCTCGCTGGCAGGGACTTATTTTAGTCCTAATGGCAAATATTTGGGTTATTTAATTTCAGAAAACGGGAGTGATTGGCGAAAAGCAATCGTAAAAGATTTAAAAACTGGAGAAATTATTTCGGACACGCTTTCTAATCTAAAATTTTCTCCCATAACGTGGAAAGGTGATGAGGGTTTTTATTATTCTTCCTATGACAAACCCAATGGCAGTGCCTTGTCCACTAAAACGGATCAACACAAGGTTTATTACCATAGATTAGGTACGCCTCAAAGTCAAGATAAAGTTATTTTTGGTAAAGATGAGAAATATAGATATATCTATCCACAAATCAGCAAAAATAATAAGTATTTATTTATTTCAGCTGCAAACACAACTAGTGGTAATAAAGTGTTTATTAAAGATTTAAGTACAGGAAAAACGACTACGCTCGTTGACTATTTAGACGCCGATTATCATTTAGTAGATTCTAAAGATGATGAACTTTATATTTATACCAACGATGAAGCCCCTAACGGAAAATTGATCCGCATCAATGCGAAAAAACCACAAATTAAAAACGCCAAAACGATTATACCTACCAATGAGATGTCATTAAGTATGAGTAAAGGTGGCGGTTATTTGTTTGCACATTATTTAAAAGATGCCATTACCGAAATCATACAATTTGACTATCAAGGTAATAAGGTTAGAAAAATTGAATTGCCTGAAAATTCTTCCGTTTATGGATTTAGCGGCGATGAAGACAATGATATATTATACTATTCGTACCAAAACTATATTTCGCCAAAGGCTGTAAACTCTTTTTCACCCCAAACAGGAATATCTAATATTTTTTGGGAGCCAAAACTGCAATTTAGCCCTTCTGATTTTACAAGCAAACAAGTTTTCTATTACTCAAAAGATGGGACAAAGATTCCTATGATTATTTCGCACAAAAAAGGAATTAAAATAGACGGAAAATCTCCTACTATTCTATACGGATATGGTGGTTTTAATGTCAGCCTTACTCCTTCGTTTAATCCTGCAATGCTTCATTGGATGAATAAAGGAGGAATATATGCCGTACCCAATATCAGAGGTGGAGGGGAATATGGGAAAGAATGGCATATAGCAGGTACGCAACTTCAGAAACAAAACGTATTTGATGATTTTATTGCCGCCGCCGAATATTTGATAAAAGAAAAATATACCAGTTCCGAGCATTTAGCGATTCGTGGACGGTCTAATGGTGGATTATTAGTCGGAGCAGTAATGACGCAAAGACCTGATTTAATTAAAGTTGCTTTGCCTGGAGTTGGTGTTTTAGATATGTTACGATACCACACATTTACCGCAGGTGCAGGTTGGAGTTATGATTATGGTACTGCTGACCAATCTGTCGAAATGTTTAATTATTTAAAAGGCTATTCGCCATTACACAATATTAATTCCGATACAAAATATCCTGCAACTATGGTTCTCACCGCAGACCATGATGATCGTGTTGTACCCGCCCATTCTTTCAAGTTTGGAGCTACTTTGCAAGAAAAACAAGCGGGAGAAGCTCCGATTCTAATCAGAATAGAAACGGACGGAGGTCATGGTGCTGGACTGTCCACAGAGAAAGCAATTCAGGCAGCTTCTGATGAATTGAGTTTTGCTTGGTATCATTTATTTGATGAATTAAATTAGCTTGTTTAGGTGAATTGATGCTTTAAGGGTAAATAATTTTTAATTTTTTTTTACATTTGTCAATTCAAAACCTACCTCTATTCAAAAATACCGTAGAGGTCTAATAAATAATTATACAGTCGAGGATAAACTTTTTTTAAAGTTTATAGCAAGATAAAATTGCAACTATGTCAAAATTAAAGACCATTTGGGAGTATACCTCTAGCCTATTCACAACGGGAGCTTTTTCTGAATCCAGCAATAAAGCGGGGCAGGAAGTAATTTCAAAAATCCCTACGGATAGAGATGTTGTAGTCGTAGAGTTTGGGACAGGTCATGGAATTATCACAGAAAAAATTCTCAATAGAATAAGTAAAAACTCTGTTTTATACACTTTTGAAATTAAAAAAGAATTTTGTGATTATGTTGCTGATAAATATAAAGACCCTAGGCTTCGCATCATAAATGATGGAGCTGAAAATTTTTCTAAACATACTCCGAAAGAAATTCATGCTGTGATTGGTACCATTCCTTTTTCTTTCTTTCCGAAGGAAAAAGCACAACAAATATTACAAGATTCTTATGACCATTTGGTCAATGGAGGTTATTATTCGCAAATTTTATACACAAAGTTCAACTTCAAAAAATTTGAAAAAGTTTTTGATCACAACAAAATAAAAAGACACTTTTATATTCCGATAGAATATATTTATCATTGTCAAAAGAAGAAAGGATAAACTGAGTTTATTCTTATAGATTGTCATAAAAAAAAGCTTCACTTATACAGCGAGGCTTTTTTTTATCTTTTTTCTTTCCGAATTTATAAGACGTATAACGTTATTTCTATCCCTAGAATATAGGATTCCAAACTATCTAGTTATATAGGCTTAAAAATCTCATAAAAAAAGCCTTGCTCATTGAGCAAGGCTGAAATATTTTTATTTTATAATCTATAACTTAGTAGCTTAACAAATGTCCACTACCTGGTTTAGAAGTCATTTTTTTCAATGGAGGAGCAAATTGAGTTAATTTAATTCCTCTTACTGCTGTTCTATATTCTTCCATGGTTGGAGTTCTTCCTAATATTGCAGAAAGTACAACCACAGGAGTTGAAGCTAATAAAGATTCTCCTTTCTTACGATCCGAATCTTTAACCACACGACCTTGGAACAAACGTGTTGAAGTAGCCATTACAGTATCTCCTTTTTCTGCTTTTTCTTGGTTACCCATACAAAGATTACAACCTGGTCTTTCTAAGTACAAGATATTATCATATTCGGTACGAGCAGAACTTTTAGGAGAAGCATCATCAAATTCGAATCCAGAGTATTTTTGTAAAATCTCCCAATCTCCTTCTTCTTTCAATTCGTCGATAATATTATAAGTAGGTGCAGTTACCACCAAAGGTGCTTTAAATTCAACTTTGCCATACTCTTCTTCCAAGTTTCTTAGCATCTTCGCTACAATCTTGATATCGCCTTTATGAACCATACAAGAACCAACGAAACCTAAATCGACATGTTTTTCTCCTGCATAGTAAGAAAGTTCACGAATCGTGTCATGCGTATATCTTTTAGAAACATCCTCGTTATTTACATCAGGATCAGCAATCATCGGTTGATCAATGATATCTAAATCCACCACAAATTCTGCGTAATATTTAGCATCCTCATCTGGCGTTAAAGGAGGTTTTTTACCTGTTCTAATTTCTTCTATTCTAGCGTTTGCTTTATCAATAAGACCTTGAAGAACTTGCTTTTCGTTATCCATTCCCTTGTCAATCATAACCTGAATTCTGCCTTTGGCAATTTCCAATGATTCGATAAGGGTATCATCTTGAGAAATACAAATAGAAGCTTTCGCTTTCATTTCAGCTGTCCAATCTGTAAATGTAAATGCTTGATCAGAAGGTAGTGTTCCGATATGAACCTCTATAATTCTACCTTGGAAAACATTTTCGCCTTTGAATTTTTTAAGCATTTGAGATTGAGTAGCATGAACTACATCTCTGAAATCCATGTGTTCTTTCATCTTTCCTTTGAAAGTAACTTTTACGGATTCAGGGATAGGCATTGAAGCTTCTCCTGTTGCTAAAGCCAACGCAACTGTTCCCGAATCGGCACCAAAAGCAACACCTTTTGACATTCTTGTATGAGAATCACCACCTATAATAATTGCCCAATCGTCAACCGTTAAATCATTTAATACTTTATGAATAACATCTGTCATTGGGTGATATCTATGTTGAGGATCTCGGCCTGTAATCAAACCAAAATCATTCATAAATTTCATTAACCTTGGAATATTTTCTTGAGATTTCAAATCCCAAACTGATGCTGTATGGCAACCTGATTGATATCCAGCATCCACAATTGGAGAAATAATAGTTGCTGCCATCATTTCTAATTCTTGCGAAGTCATTAGGCCTGTTGTATCTTGAGATCCAACAATATTCACTTCTACCCTAACATAAGAACCTGCGTAAAGTGTAGCACCTGAAGTTCCTACTGCATTCTTATTAAATATCTTTTCAACAGCAGTTAAACCTTGATTCGCAATAGTTACTTCTTTCGATGGAGCAAAAACTAGCGGTACATCAATACCTAAAGTTTTAGCAGCAAAAGTTTGCAGTTTTTTACCAAATACGATAGCATAAGAGCCTCCTGCACGCATAAACTCCATCTTTTGTGGTGTAAATGCTGAAGAAATGTCTTTTAATTCATTTCCTTTATCGTCAAATAATTTTTTAGATTTTGTATTGATTGTCAAAACAGTTCCTGTATCAACAGAATAAGTTTGTTCCAACACTGGTTCTCCGTCTTCATCTAATACTAAATTTCCATCAGCATCGTATTTTTTAACCCAATTCTTCAAGTCTAGACCTATACCTCCTGTTACATCAACCGTAGTTAAGAAAATGGGGGAAATACCATTTGTACCTGCTACCACTGGAGCAAAATTAATAAATGGTACATATTCACTAGCTTGTTTTCCTATCCAAAGTGCAACGTTGTTTACGCCTGACATACGAGAAGAACCAACTCCCATCGTACCTTTTTCCGCAATCAACATGACTCTTTTGTCAGGGTGAGCTGCTTGCAAATCTAATAAAGCCTGCTGTTGTTCTTTGTTATGTTCGAACATAGACTGACCATGTAGTTCTCTATCAGAACGTGAGTGAGCATCGCTACCTGGAGAAAGTAAATCTGTAGAAATATCACCAATACCTGCAACAAACGTTACCACTTTTACTTCTTCGTCTAAATCGGGAAGTTTAGTGAAAAATTCAGCTTTTGCGTAACTTTCAATGATTTCTTTAGCAATTACATTACCGTCTTTATATGCTTTGCCTAAACGGTCCATATCGGCTTCGTAAAGGAAAACTTGAGTTTTAAGGACAGCAGCTGCTTTTTGAGCAATTGTTGCATCTGACCCTAATGCCAATTCTAATAATACATTAATAGAAGGGCCTCCTTTCATGTGAGCTAATTGCTCGAAAGCAAAATCGGTACTAATTTCTTCAACTAGAGATTCTCCAAGAATAATTTCTTTAAGAAACATAGCTTTTACGCCTGCAGCACTGGTAGTACCTGGCAAAACATTATAAATAAAGAAGTTAAGAGAATCTTTGCGATGTTCATTACTCTTATCTTTTATTTGAGCAATAATTTCAATCAACAATTCCGCTCCATCAATAGGTTTTGGATGAAGGTTTTGTTCTTTTCTTTGTTCGATTTCCTTTAAGTAATCAATGTATCTACTCATAAATTTTCCTTTTTTTATCAATTAGAAGTAAGCCTCGTTATTGATAAATATTTATTAATGCCGTTGAAATATTAGTAATTTAAATATACATATTTTCAAATTTCAATATAGGAAATAGAATTAAACCCTGCTCACTTTAGCTTAAAATGGGTAAAGTTTAGTTAATTTCCAAGAACCTAACTGGTTTAGGTCTATTTAACAACAAATATCGAAATTATGTTTGTTTTTTTGAAAACAAATTTTAAAAAGTTGAAATTTAAATTTTATCTAAATATGTAGATAGGTTGACATATAACTGGATGAACCTAAATTTGACTATTTTTTCATACTTGATTTGGGTGGGTAAAATATGTTTTTTCTCTTTTTGTCGAAATAAAAAAGAGAGGAACAATGTCGTATTGTTACTCTCTCCTTTTTATATTATAACTTAAAAAAATTTAACTTACTATCTTGCTATTTGAAGATAACCAGAATAGATATTATTGTCTTCGTCTGCTAATTCTAATACATAAAAGTATGTTCCGTCAGGTAACAAAGTTTTATCTTGAAAAGTACCTTTCCATTCTTGTTCGTTTGTATATCCTTTTATTGAATAGACTTCATTACCATATCTATTGAATATTTTTAAACGATTGTCAGGGTATTGTTCAATTCCTTTAATATTCAACGCATCATTAAATCCATCGCCATTAGGAGAAATACCTGTCATCATCAATACTTTTTCGCAATCAATAGTAATAACAATAGCAGCCGTATCTCTTTTGCCACCTTTTTCAATAAAATAATGTACGGTATCTACTACATCACAAACATCTTCGGCAGGTGTATAATTGAAACTATTTTGTATCATAGTGATAGTTCCGTATTTAGGATTAGACATAAAATCAACGTCATCTAAGAAGCTGTCATATTTGTCGTTAGCCGTTACATCAATAGCCACCGTTTTGTTTTGTGCAACAAAAACTTCATCATCTATTGCTACTAAATCTTCATCTATTTCTTCTTCGGTTTCATCGCTTTTGGCTTGTCTCCAATCTGGTTCGCCTCCTTCATTATCTAAATCTGGATAAGTTCGAGCATTACGGCGATTATCGTCCGCAGGGAAAAAGCCATCTTTATTGTCATAAATATCATCATAACCATCGTTATCGCTATCTAATTCAGCCATTGATAAATCTATGACTCCATCATTATCAAAATCGTAAGCTTCCATATTGTCATCATCTCCATCGTTATCAGCATCTAAATCTAAGAAATCGGGTTCGTCGTCGTCGTCAGTATTTATAGGATTAGAGTATTTCTGCTCGCCTACATTATCAAAAACATCATCCAAACCATCTCCATCAGTATCCATACTAGAAAGTTCAATATCAAAATCAGAGTCATGGCCTTCTATAATGTCTAAAATTCCATCATTATCAGAATCTATGTCTACGTAATTGGGTTTGCCGTCATTGTCGAAATCAATTTGCGTTAAAACACCAAAATTAATTTTATCGTGTAATCCATTATTATCTTCATCGATAAATTCGTCAACAATATTATTTCCATTCTCATCTCTAAAACCAATTTCTTCAATGTCTAAAATTCCATCATTATCCGAATCAATATCTAAATGGTTAGGAATACCATCTCCGTCTGTATCGTTTGTGCCTTCGATAATGTCTGGAATACCGTCATTATCATCATCCACATCAATAGCATCAGGAATACCATCTTGGTCTGTATCTATTTCGTTTTCAAAATATTCTCTCCAGTCTGGCTCGTCGCCTGGTGTGTCATGGTCAGGGTAATCAGCATCTGAAGGAGAAACCCCATTGTCAGGATTGTAACCTCCGTCTTCGTTGTCATAAGCATCGTCTAAACCATCAAAATCGTCATCAGAACCTGCAGGAGCAATGTCTGCAATCCCATCATTATTATTATCAAATGCTTCGATATTATCAGATTCGCCGTCGTTATCTGAATCTAAGTTGAGATAGTCAGGTTCTCCAATATCGGCAGTTGTAATTGGTTTTATCAATGGTTCGAAGCCATCGTCAATTCCATTATTATTAGCATCTACATTTTGGCGTTTAATTGGGCTTTTAGTAGGAAGCCTTTCGTGCAAATCAGATATTCCATCATTATCAGCATCTATGTCAAGATGATTAGGAACTAAATCCGCATCTGTATCAATAGGGTTAATAATTTTTGATTCGCCTTCATCTAAAAGCCCATCATTATTATCATCTTTTCCGCCTGCTTCTACCACATCCGCAATACCATCATTATCAGAGTCTAAGTCTAAATAATCGGGTACACCATCTTCATCTGTGTCTGCTTGTCCTTCTATTTCGTCAGGAATACCATCATTATCAGAATCTATTTGAAAAGCGGTATTAAGTTCTCTCCAATCAGGTTCTCCTCCTATATTCGAAATATCGGGTCTATCCGCAGCCGTTGGTTTTCCACCATTATAAGGGTCAAATCCTATATTTCTATCAAAAGAATCATCCAATCCATCTTGATCCGCATCTAAACCAAAAGGTTCGTCTTCGGCTCTAAGGTCTCCGTCAAAATCATGTCCTTCGATTAAATCAGGCATTTCGTCTCCATCAGAATCCAAATTAATATAATCAGGTATTCCTTTATCTAGGTTGGTAATGTGTGGTGTTCTAATTCCTTTTTCTTCAAATCCATTATCCCAACCATTATTATTATCGTCTAAACCTGTTGGTAAAAATGATTCGTCAGAAGGTAGTGCCTCAACCATATCCAAAATTCCATCATTGTCAGAATCAATATCAAGGTGGTTAGGAATACCGTCTTCATCAGTGTCAATAAATGAACTAATTAAATTGTCAGGGGAATCATTTTTGCCATCATTGTCACTATCTGTTCCTCCTGCTTCGATAATATCTAATATTCCATCATTATCAGAATCAATATCTAAATAATCAGAAATACCGTCTTTGTCTGTATCAATATTTCCTTCTAAGCGGTCCGCAATTCCATCATTATCCGAATCAAGATTAGGGTTTTGTTTTTCTCTCCAATCTCGTTCATCAGTTTCAGGGTGGTCATGATTTGGGTGGTTAGATGCCTTCGGGTTTTCGGTAACACCAAAACCTACTAAATCATCAAATGAATTATCAATTCCGTCATTGTCTGTATCAATTCCGCTTGGTAACGGGTTAGAAATTCCGTCATTATCTGTGTCATTACCTTCTATATAATCTAATTCATTATCGTTATCGGTATCCAAATCTAAATAGTCTGGAATTAAGTCCTCATCAATATTAACTGGGGCTTTAATATTTCCTTCGAAAACATTATCAATACCGTTATTATTATCATCTTGTCCTGTAAGTGTAATTTCTTCCGTACTTGGAATATTTTCTACGATATCCAAGATTCCATCATTATCAGAATCTAAATCTAAATAGTTCGGGATTCCGTCTCCGTCAACATCAGGCGTAATAATGATTTGAGTAGTAGGGTCGTCGATTTCGCCATCTAAGTTATCATCTTTCCCTCCGTTTTCTACCACATCCAAAATTCCATCATTATCAGAATCTAAATCTAAATAATTCGGAACTCCGTCTCCATCCGTATCATCATCACCTTCTACCACGTCAGGAATACCATCTTTATCCGCATCTTCTAAATCCGAATTTTTCTTAATATTGGCTTCTCTCCAATCAGGTTCATTGCCTGGGTTGTCTAAATCTGGATAATCGGTAGCTTCTTCTCCTCCTTCGGTTGCATCAGGTCCATTTATAGCATCATAAGCGTCGTCTAAACCATCGTTATCTGCATCACCATTCAATGCTATCAAATCTAAAGCACCGTCGTTATTGTTGTCGTAAGCTTCTAAATTATCAGTTTCTTCATCATTGTCCGAATTAATATCTAAATAATCTGGCAATTCATCATTATCAATATTGCTAGCATTTAAACCTTGATTGTATTTTGCTTCATAAAAGTCAATAAAGCCATTTTTATTTGCATCTAATATGGATTCTGCATACGGTACAGAAGTAGATAAATATTCAATTAAATCCGTAATTCCATCATTATCAGAATCCAAATCTGTTCTATTGGGTAACCCATCAATATCTGAATCAAAGTTGATTTGAACCGTAATAATATCATCAAGACCATCACTATTTGCGTCATTAAAATTAACTTTCGCATCACGATCTCCATCTAAATCAATCAAGCCTTCTTCTACAATATCTGGAATTCCATCATTATCAGAATCCAAATCTTTGAAATTGGGGTAGCCATCGTTATCGAAATCCAATACATTTTGAGCATCTTCTAGTGGATCATGTAACCCATTACCATTCTCATCAATAAGCGTAAGCCTTCCATCAAAATCTATATCCAAAAGACGATTACCGTTTTCAACGATGTCTGAGATTCCATCACCATCCGCATCCAAGTCTAATCTGTCAATAATACCATCTAAATCCGTATCAACATCTCCTTCTAAAGAATCCGCAATACCATCATTATCATCATCCAAATCATCATTATCATTTATTCCGTCACCATCTGTATCCAACTCCTCTTCATTATCACAATTAAAAGGGACGATATAACTTACGGTACGCTCACATTCACTATTTTTAATCGTTAAATGATAAGTACCTCCTGTTACGTTTTTTCTATTCAAAGAAGTATTCGCAGGTAATCCATTCCACTGAAAAGAAGTAATGTTTTCAGGCAAAGTAATTTCAATAGAACCATTATTCGTGGTACAATTCTCCTCTGTTATACGAGCAGATAACCCCTTTAAAACACTAGGCAGAATAGTTATGTTTTTAAATACTTGGCATCCCTTACCTACCACAGTCACTTGATATAAACCTCCGTTTTCGGGAACATTAGTTACTGTTGGAGATATTTCTGACGACCTAAACCCATTGGGGCCCGTCCAGATAATACTTGATGGATTTGTAATATTTGTTACTAATTTCATAGTATTATTCTGACAATTATAATCTTCAACATCAACAACTAAATAAGATGCGGTAATTATATCTAAGTTGAAACTAGAATTTGCTTGGCAACCTGAGTTCTCTTTCAAAAACACTTGGTATTCGCCCGCTTGAGCAGCCGTTACATTCTCTAATGTTATAGTATTTCCTTCGTGAGTAAAACCCGCTGGTCCTGTCCATACAAATGATTCGGCACCCGACGCAGTAAAAGTTACGGATGAGCCTTCGCAAACTTGTTTACTCGATGGAAAATCTATATTGCCAACATCTTGTACTTGAACGGTAATACTTTCTTTTAAAATGCAACCTCCTTGCTCCACTATTGCCGTATAATTATACGTACCTGCATCTAGGTTTTCAGTCTCAATCACTGGATTTGATTCGTTACTACTAAAACCTCTTGCTCCACTCCAAGAATAAGATTCCGCATTACTAATATTAGTGCTTAATTTGATTTGTGTTCCTTTACATACAGGAGAATTTGCTGTTAATTCAAAATCATTACTATTTTGAACTTGAACCCTAACTTGTTTGGTCGTTTTACAAGCACCCTCATCAATAGTAGCGATATAAGTTCCTGTATGAGATACTGCTGCACTCTCAATAGAAATAGTATGTGTATTCGTTTTTGTACCGTCAGGTAAAGTCCATTCTATATTGGAACTACCTGTTGCAATAAGAGATATTTCTTCACCTACACAATAAACACTGTCTCCAGAGATAGTCAAACTAACATCTTTAACTTGTAATGGCAATTCTATCGTCTCTGTACAACCCGTTGCATCTGTAATTGTAGCTTCGAGTGTGTAAGTCCCTGCAATATTAGAATTGATAATCGCTTTATTGTCTGTAGAAGTTATTTCTATGTTTCTAGAACTAGACCACTCAAAAGTATAAGGGCTTTGTCCAGAGGTAGTATTAACCGCTATTTCTTTCGCCTCTCCTGCACATAATTCTAGGTTTTCTACATCAAAAGAAACTGCAAGTTTACTTCCTTTTTTGATGCTTTGAAAGTGCGAGCTTTTGTTACCGCATTCATCTACTGCTTCCCAAATATTTAATACAGAATCTAATATTCCTTCTGAATTTCTTGATTCTAACGAACGGAAAGTTACAGTAACATTTCCAGAAATATTATCTGATGCAGTTAAGGTTGATTCTGTAGGAAATTCCTCATCACAGCTTAATTGTATATCATCGGGTAATGCTACGAAAGTGGGTCCTACGGTATCTTGAAGCCCTAAATAAAAAGTCTTTTTATCTCCACTTACTAACTGAAATTCAGTGGTTTTAAAAGTTGATAATAAAACATTTTTTTTATCTCCAGTTGTAGGAACTACAGTAGCAAATACATCATTTGGGATATTGTCAGATAGTTCTAACGAATAAGTCCCTGATTTTTCGACTTCGAAATCAAATTTCCCTTCATTATCCGTAGTTGTCGTTTGGTTATCTAATTTAATTTCGACTCCTGCCAAGGTATTTTCACCTATTGAAAATAGACCATCCTTATCACAATCCACAAATAATTGTCCTGAAACGCTGCTTGATTGGGAAGTCGTTAAACCAAAATCAAATTGATTCAAATCTATATCCGAGCTATAAGTAACATCAATAAAAGGTTGACCACCGTAACGAGTAACGTCTGTTGTTGCATCGTTATCGATAAATGAATTGTCTCCTGCCGAAGTCGTTGTATTGAAAAGTTCTTCGCCATTAAATATAAAAGGAACACTAATATCTCCCAAAACCAATGAATAGGTCTCGCCCTCGTTCAAATCTAAAATTGGAGAAAGTGAATAAATACCATTATCATCAGTAAATGCAACACCAAGAATATTTTCACCTTGGAACAAGTACACTTTTAATCCCGCATACCCATCTTCGTCTGCATCCTGAACACCATTACCATCTTCATCTACCCAAACTCTATTTCCAAAATATTGGATATTATCGTTTTTATCATCATCAAGTTGTATCAACCCTAAACTTGCATTACATTCACCCGCTAAAACAAATTGTACATTTGATTTATTATCTTCTCCCAATGAAGAGGTACGCATTCCCGTTGGAATATTAAATTCTATTCTTGTTCTGATATTGGTATCAATATCTTCAAAATAATACGCTCCTTTACTATCTGTTGTTTTTGTAGCAATTAAGCCTCCATTACTATCATAAGCATAAACTTGAACTCCAGCAACGCCTGTTTCATCACTATCTTGAATACCATTCACCGTTTTATCATCTAAATATACCGTACCGAATACAGGGTTAATAGTATTATTACAAGTTGGTCCACAAGAAATACTTACCAAATTAATAGTCTCTGTATGAATACATCCATCCTCGTTTATAGAAAGCGTATATTCTCCAGTGCTATTCGCATCAACATTTGATACTGTTGCTGTATTCCCATTAGCAGAAAAACCATTAGGTCCCGCCCATGAAACAGTACCATTACCACCATAATTGATAGCAAAAGTGTAGCTATTTTCTTCACAAGTGGAAACTTCCTCCGTTAAATAATCAGCACCTTCATGTGCAACTTCCACTCTAATCGAGTCATTTTGTACTATTAATTCATTTAATGATAAATTATTAATAGCGAAATCATTTCCTGATAATATGCCCTGAAGGTTAGAAATACAAAGCTCATAAGAGCCCGCATTATTTGTTGTAAAGGTTTCTGCTGCATTAATCCATACACACTGGTCGTAAGTAGGAGGCTCAAAAGTAGGAGAAATTGTGTTCCCATTCAGTTTAATAATAAGTTGTTCTTTATAACCTGCCAAATGTGCAAAATCAAAAGAAAAAGTATATTCAGTAGCAGCTTTTAAATTAAAACTTCTACACCAAACTCTACTATCAGCAGTCGTTGCACCATTCACAAACATATAATCGGTAGAACTGCTACAATTCGGAAAATCACGGTGAAAACTATTTGGGTTTCGACCAATAGCGTATTTACCTTCATCTAAAGATCCGAAATATATTCGCGTTAAATCTGTCGTAAAATTACTCCATGGGTTTGATATCTGATTACTTCCTTCACTGGTAGTACTTACTTTATAAGTCGTCGATGCGCTAGGTGTCGCCGTTACTACACGCGTGTTAGTATCACTTAACCCAGTAGATGGAGACCAACTATAAGAACCTGAAACATTAGTAGAACCCGTTAATTGAACAGAAGCCCCTTCACACACTCTTAAAGTATCCGAACTAAGTATTGTATTAGTGTACGTACTTGAATATGCGTAAGTAAAATTAGAATGAGTACTAAAAATAAAAAAAACTGATGTAAGAAATAGTACTTTTTGGGTTAATGAGTTTTTCATGATATCGGTTTAATAAAACTAGGTTTATTTTTAACCTTAACAATTATTCCATTAAAATAATTCCCATACGATTATAATTATCTATTCGTCTAATATTAATATGGCGATACCTCACTCTACCAAAAGGCGTATTAACACCAATACTATCTACATTAATTCATTTAAAACATTAATAAACTACAGGCTTTAAAGTAAAGAAATCGTTAATTTATTTTTAATCCCTACTATTTCGATAGGAATACTTGTTTTTTATGTTTTTTGAATCTATCTTTGAACTAACAATATAAAAATCACTAAAATTTTTAAAATGGTTTTGAATATGTTTATTGATAAAATGATGGTCCAAAAGTCGAAAGGAGGAGAGCAATTCTCTCGCAGTTTTGTCAAAGCATTTAGTTGGAGATTAGTAGGAACTATCGATACCGTTATCTTGGCTTGGTTGATTACTGGAAAGTTAGAATATGCTTCTATGATAGGCGGAGCTGAATTGATAACAAAAATGGTTTTATATATTGGTCATGAAAGGATTTGGGATAAAATTACTTGGGGCCGAAAAGAAGCAGAATAAAACGGTTAAGCTATGAATCAACATGTTATAGAAATAGGAAAGCAGATAGAAGAGCTTAGCGTTTCAGAAACCTTAATTTTTTTAGGAAACGAATATTCAGGACAAATTACTTTTTCAACTTCATTGGGTCAAGAAGATCAAGTAATCACTCATTTGATAGAAAAGTCTCAAGCTGATATTGAAATTTTTACCCTAGATACAGGGCGTTTATTTCCTGAAACTTATGATGTTTTGGGCAATACGAAAAGTAGATACAAAACTCCGATTAAAGTATATTTCCCCAATACACAAGCTGTCGAAAATTTAATCACTGCCAAAGGGCCTAATAGTTTTTATAATTCGGTAGAAAACAGAAAAGAATGTTGTGCGATTCGTAAAATAGAACCTTTGAAAAGAGCATTAGAAGGAAAAAAAATATGGATTACAGGACTAAGAGCAGGACAATCAAATAATCGTCAAAACATGAATATTTTAGAATATGACAAAGGTTTTGACATTATCAAATACAATCCACTACTTAATTGGTCATTGGAAGAAGTAGAAAATTATCTTACTGAAAATAAAGTTCCTCAAAACGTGCTTCATAAAAATGGTTTTGTCAGTATCGGTTGCCAACCCTGTACTCGCCCTATTGAAGAAGGGGAAGATATTCGTGCAGGTCGTTGGTGGTGGGAATTATCATCCAAAGAATGTGGTTTGCACGCTTAACAATAAAAATAATCACTTAAAGAAAATTATATAAAAGAATCAAATAATAATTGATATGCAAAATTCGCACTTAAAACACTTAGAAAACGAAGCCATTTTTATTATTCGAGAAGTAGCAGCTCAATTCAACAATCCTGCACTCATGTTTTCGGGTGGTAAAGACAGTATTGTTTTGGTTCATTTAGCAATGAAAGCCTTTGCACCTGCTGCTGTTCCATTTCCGCTTTTGCATGTGGACACAGGTCATAATTTCGAAGAAGTGATAACTTTTAGAGATAAATTAGTTGATGATAACAATTTGAAATTGAATGTCGCTTATGTTCAAGAATTGATTGATTCGGGGTATTTGATTGAAGAAAAAGGAAAATACGCCAGCAGAAATCAACATCAAATTCCTACCCTACTAAAAGCCATTGAAGAAAATAAATATGACGCTTGTATTGGTGGAGCGAGAAGAGATGAAGAAAAAGCAAGAGCCAAAGAACGTATCTTTTCGGTTCGTGACGAATTTGGTCAATGGAATGAAAAAGAACAACGCCCAGAACTATTCGATATGTTGAATGGAAAAATAGGAATGGGACAAAATGTAAGAGTTTTCCCTATCAGCAACTGGACAGAATTGGATGTGTGGGAATATATTAGACAAGAAAATATCCAAATTCCAAATATCTATTTTGCTCACAATCGTGACGTTTTCAATAGAGATGGCTTGATTTGGCCAGCATCGGACTTTATTAATAAAGCTGAAAATGAAGAAGTTTACGAAACTATTGTTCGTTTCCGTACCGTGGGCGATATGACTTGTACCGCTGCCGTTTCTTCGGAAGCATCAAGGTTGGATGATGTGATTGCAGAAATAGCATCTTCGGATATCTCTGAAAGAGGTGCCAGAATAGATGACAAACGTTCTGAAAGTGCGATGGAAACTCGTAAAAAAATAGGGTATTTCTAATGATTCACCATTCTACATTTCAATTTTTAAATAAGACTATCTAAAAGCTATATAAATATGGATTTATTGACAATTTCAACGGCAGGAAGCGTTGATGATGGAAAAAGTACGCTTATTGGGCGATTATTATACGAAACAGATTCGCTGAAAACAGACCAAGTTGAGGCTATAAAAAGGTCATCTGAAAACAAAGGTTTCGATTTTATTGATTGGTCATTGGCTACCGATGGTTTGATTGCCGAACGAGAACAAGGAATTACCATTGATGTTGCTAATATTTATTTCACTACCGAAAAAAGAAGGTTCATCATTGCCGATACGCCTGGTCATGTGGAATATACTCGAAACATGGTGACAGGTTCATCTCATTCTGACCTTTCTTTGATTTTGATTGATGCAAGAAAAGGAGTAATTGAACAAACTTTTAGACATTACTTTATTACCAATTTATTGAAATTGAAAAACATCGTTGTTTGTATCAATAAAATGGATTTGATGGGTTATGATGAACAAGTTTATGAAAATATCAAAAAAGACTTTTTAGACCTACAACAGAAAAGTGGATTCGTTGACCAAAAGATAACTTTTATCCCTATTTCTGCCTTGTTTGGTGATAATGTTACTGAGAAATCTTCTCAAATGACTTGGTATGAAGGCAAACCTTTATTAGAACATTTGGAAAAAACGAAGCGTGAAACAGATACGGTTTTACCCGCTCGTCTGCCCGTTCAATATGTTATTCGTCCTAAAAAAGAAGCTTATTTGGATTATAGAGGTTTTGCAGGTAAAATTGCTAGCGGTTCTTTCAAAGTTGGTGACGAAATAGTTGTCTTGCCTACCAAACGTACCAGTACCATCAAAGCCATTGAACAATATGGAAAATCTATTGACGAAGCCAATGCGGATGAAAATATTACGATTCTATTGAATGACGAAATAGGCGTAAGCAGAGGAAATATGATTGTAAAATCTGACAATATTCCTACGGCTACCAAAGAAGTCCATGCCCAAGTATGTTGGATGCACGATAGACCTTTACAAAATTTTGGTAGATATGCCATTCAACATGGGGTGAATACGGTTCAAGCCAAATTATTAAAAATAGAAGAAACCATAGACCCCATTAGCTATGCAAAAGCTGATGATGTACGAGAGTTGAAAATGAATGAAATTGGGACGGTTGTTTTTAGAACGGCTGCCGAATTGTTTGTCGATTCTTACCATTCCAATCCTAAAAACGGAGCATTTATTATTATTGATTTGGAAACCAACAACACCGTTGGCGCTGGATTTATTTTATAATTTTTTTGAATAGATTTTGATATGAAAAGTTTTAGAACCGAACTCGAAAACCCTATTATTGAAAAAGATATTTTAGAGTTAGAGCGTAAAATATTTGAATATAAAAATGGTAAAGTTGACGAAGAACGTTTTCGTTCACTTCGTTTAGCCCGTGGGGTTTATGGCCAAAGACAGGAAGGCGTACAAATGATTCGTATCAAAATTCCTTATGGTAAATTAACAACTCGAAAATTAAGAAGAATTGCCAGTGTAGCAGATGAATATTCTACTGGAAACCTCCATATTACGACGCGTCAAGATATTCAAATCCATTATGTTTCATTAGATAGAACGCCAGAATTATGGGCAGATTTGGAAAAAGATGAAGTGACATTGAGAGAAGCTTGTGGGAATACCGTTAGAAATGTAACGGCTTCACATTCTGCAGGAATAGACCCAAAAGAAGTTTTTGATGTAACGGAATATGCCGATGCGTTCTTTAAGTTTTTCTTGAGAAATCCTATTTGTCAAGATATGGGAAGAAAGTTCAAGGTTGCTTTTTCGGCTACTGATGAGGACGATTATCTTTCGTTTGCTCATGATTTAGGGTTTATTCCTAAACTAAACGAAAAAGGAGAAAGAGGTTTCAAAGTATTGGTAGGTGGAGGAATGGGTTCACAACCTTTTTCAGCGTTTGTGGCTTACGAATTTTTACCAACAGACAAAATAATTCCTTTCGGAGAAGCGGTTTTGAGAGTATTCGAGAAGCATGGCGAAAGAGCCAGCCGAATGAAAGCAAGAATGAAGTTTTTGCTTAAAAAAATTGGAGCAGAAGCATTTATGGAATTGGTCGCTTCAGAAACAAAAGCTTTGAGTACGGATAGTTTTCCTATTGAACCTCAAAATGAAGGTGTTTTTATCGATAGAGCAATTATTCCTTTCGATGGCGAAATTAATGAAGCTGAGTTTTCACAATGGAAATCAATTAATGTCAAAGCCCAAAAACAAACGCCTTTCTTTTCAGTGGGTGTAAAGGTCAGAACGGGGGATTTTTCTACCGATACTGCCAGAGCCTTGGCTGTTTTGGTGGATAAATATGCCGATGATGATATTCGATTGACCATCGGTCAGAGTTTGACGCTACGATTCGTAAGAGAAGAAAACCTGAAGGCGTTATACTTAGGATTGAAAGAACTGAATTTTGTTGATTTAGGATTCAACGGATTGACGGATATTATTGCTTGCCCGGGTACGGATACTTGTAATCTTGGAATTGCGAGTAGTATGGGATTGGCGAAGGTGGTTGAACCTATGATTTTAGACGAATTTCCTCAGTTTCTAACTCGTCAAGATTTGTCTATCAAAATAAGTGGTTGCATGAATTCTTGTGGGCAACACATGATTGCTTCCATCGGACTTCAAGGAATGACTATAAAAGTAGGGAAATTGGTTGCTCCTGCTACACAAATTTTGTTAGGGGGTGGAATATTGGGCGATGGTGAGGGTAGATATGCCGATAAAGTAATTAAAATTCCTGCCAAAAGAGTATTAGATGCACTTAGGATTTTGTTCAATGATATTGAAAATGGACAGCAAGAAAATGAAGCATTTTTAGATTATTATGACCGCAAGGGCAAAATCTATTTCTATGATTTGTTGAAAGAAATTGCTTCTACCGAAAATATGAAAGATACCGATTATATTGATTGGGGAAATGCTGAAAAATATAAAAAAGAGATTGGTGTTGGAGAATGTGCAGGGGTTGTGATTGACTTGGTTTCTACCTTACTTTTCGAAGCAGAAGAGGCTTTGGAATGGTCGGTATTGGCAATAGAAGAAAAGAAATATGCAGACGCTATTTTTTATGCTTATAACGGAATGGTCAGAACGGCAAAAGCTTTGTTGACAGGTACCAAATCCAAAATCAATAGCCACGCCAAATTGATTCATGCCTTCGATGTAGAATTTCCTAATCATGTTGCCATAAAAAATGTTGGTTTTGAATCTTACGAGTCATTGGTTAATCAAATGAAAGAACATAAACCCGATGAATTTTTTGCAACCAAATATCTCAACGATGCCAAAGGATTTATCAAGCAAGTTCAAGAATATAGAGCCGTAGAAAAATCGATTGCTTAAAAAAATTTAAAATGTAAAGTTATGACAAGTCAAAAAGTATATTTAGTTGGTGCGGGACCGGGAGACCCAGATTTGTTGACCGTAAAAGCATATAAAATTTTAAAAGAAGCAGATATTGTTTTTTATGATGCATTGGTTAATCCCGAAATATTGAGCTTAATTCCGACTTGGGGACGAAAAGTTTTTGTGGGAAAAAGACGGGGCTATAAAAAATACGAACAGTCCGAAATCAATAATTTATTAGTAAAAGCCATCCAAAGTGGCAATAGAAATGTGGTTCGACTAAAAGGCGGTGACCCGCTCGTTTTTGCTCGTTCATTGGAAGAAATGGAAGTCCTAAAACAGCATAATATTGCGTATGAAATTATTCCAGGAATTAGTTCCTACGCAGCAGCGGTTGCTGAAAATAATATTCCACTGACGCAACGAAATGTAAACCAAAGTTTTTGGGTATTGACGGGTACTACTTCTAAAAATGTAATGAATAAAGAAATTTATTTAGCGGCTCAATCCAACGCTACGGTGATTGTATTGATGGGTATGCAATTTTTACCGAAGATTATTGCCGAATTTAAAAAACACCACAATGGTAGTCTAAATGTGGGCATTATGCAAAATGTGTCTTGCGAAAGTAAGCGTTCCGTATTCGGTACGTTGGATAATATAATTGAGAAAAAGGACGAAAAACAAATTTCAAATCCTGCAGTAATTGTAATTGGAAAAACATTGGAATGGAGAGAAGAAAACCTAAGTCCTGTTTATCAAACACCGATAGATTCTTTTGTTTCGTTAAAAATATCATAATTAAACGGGTTCATTATATATTAAAATACCCATAATCTTGTACGTTCGAAAGCAACGAGGCGGCATATCAATATAGCTTGATGTGCCGCTTTGTTTTTAGCCTACTCCTCCCCTTTTCTGTATAAAGCCCCATCCTCAACTGTTCTCTACTATTTCTATTTCCTCTGGTGTCAATTCATACAGTTCATACACCATTTGGTCTATTTCTTTGTCTGTTTTGTTGATTTCTGCTTGCAAGGCTTGGACTTCTGCTTTTTTGGTTTCAAATACCTCCATCCAGTCCATTTCATCTAGTTTGGTGAGTGTGGCAATGCTAGTTGTGCTAGTAGTGCTAGTAGTGCTAGTAGTGCTAGTAGTGCTAGTAGTGCTAGTAGTGCTAGTAGTGCTAGTAGTGGCAATGGGCTTAA
>CALAJP010000169.1 GCA_937922815.1 uncultured Saprospiraceae bacterium | reverse complement strand
TATTTCGGTTAGTGTTTTACGGTTCACCGCTTCGTCGTCTACTATAAGTATTTTTGGCATATTACAAACACGTTTATATTAATTGAAGATAATGAAAATAATCTAAACAAGTAAACGATACTTACCACGCTGTTGTTTCATAGTAGTTTACATTAAATTATTTTTGTTTGATTTACAACAATTAACATAATTTTTTTTTCTAAAAACAACCTTTTCAACCTTTTTTTAATAAAAATAGTTGTCTTAGCAACTATTTTTATTTATATTGCGTATACTCAATCATAATTTCTATTATTTATTGTTTTAAATTCACTCAGTATGATGACTACAAGTAATACTCAAGTTTTAGATAAAAACACTGATTTAATACCATTAAACGGGACAGACTATATCGAACTGTATGTCAGTAATGCAAAACAGGCAGCTTATTATTACCAATCTGCTTTTGGTTTTCAACCGCTTGCTTTTGCTGGTTTAGAAACAGGTCAAAAAGATTTTGAGTCATTTGTAGTTGTTCAGGACAAAATAAAATTAGTCCTAACATCTCCCTTACACTCAGGGACTACTATCGGCGAACATATCGATAAGCATGGAGACGGGGTCAAAGTGAATGCTCTTTGGGTTGATGATGCCACTTTCGCATACAACAATGCAATCGAAAAAGGAGCACAATCCTATATGTTACCTACCAAAACAGAAGATAGTGATGGGCATGTGATTTGTTCTGGAATTTATTCTTACGGAGAAGTGGTTCATATTTTTGTAGAAAGAAAAAACTATAATGGTGTTTTTCTTCCTGGATTCAAAGCATGGAAACCTTTCTACCAACCCAAAGGAATAGGGCTAAAATATGTCGATCACATGGTCGGAAACGTTCCGTTAGGAGAAATGAATAAATGGGTTAATTTTTATAAAGATGTTTTAGGTTTTAAACAAATTATTTCATTTGATGATAAAGACATTTCAACTCAATACACTTCTTTGATGAGTAAAGTGATGAGCAATGGTAATGGTAGGATTAAATTTCCAATAAATGAACCTGCAGCGGGTCTTAAAAAATCTCAAATCGAAGAATATTTGGACTTTTATGAAGGTGCAGGCGTTCAACACGTTGCTCTTGCTAGTGATAACATCATTGAAACCGTAACCGAATTAAAAAATAGAGGCGTAGAGTTTTTGAATGTACCCAAAACATACTACGATACGTTATTAGATAGAGTCGGTGATATTGATGAAAATTTGGCAGAACTTAGAGAGCTCGGAATTCTGGTAGATAGAGACGATGAGGGCTATTTACTTCAAATTTTCACTAAAACTGTAAATCCTAGACCAACGATGTTTTTTGAAATTATTCAAAGAAAAGGAGCTAATTCATTCGGAAAAGGAAACTTTAAAGCATTATTCGAGGCCATAGAAAGAGAACAAGCACTAAGAGGTACTTTATAAAACTGTCAAAACTTACAAAAAATGCCATTTTATCATAAAAGAGGACAAATTCCACCTAAACGTCATACACAGTTTAGGCAACCTAATGGTTCACTTTATCATGAACAATTGTTCGGAACTATTGGATTTGATGGAATGTCAACATTAAGTTACCATGTTTTTCCGCCTACACAAATTCTACGTGTAGAAGAACCTATTAATGTTCAACCTAAAGTTGCAGTTGATAGAAACATTTCACCTCGAAAACTTATTGGTTTTGAAATTCCTTCACAGAATGATTACTTAGAAAGTCGAGTTCCTTTGATGTTGAATAATGATATTATTATTGGGCTAGCTGCTCCGCTATATTCTTTGAAAGAATATTTTTTCAAAAATGCCGATGCCGATGAAATGTTATTTATTCATCATGGTACTGGAGTTTTGAGAACTATGTTGGGGAATATTCAATTCGAACCAGGCGATTATTTAATTATTCCCAGGGGAATGATTTATCAAATTTCGTTTGATACTAATAAAAATAAAATTCTTTATGCTGAATCAAGAACCCCAATCTATACTCCTAAACGATATAGAAATTGGTTTGGTCAACTTTTAGAGCATAGTCCTTTTTGCGAAAGAGACTTTAAACTTCCTAAAGAGTTAGAAACACATTCAGAAGAAGGAGAGTTTTTAATAAAAATAAAAAAAGAAGGGCATTTACATTCTGTTTGGTATGCTTCGCATCCATTTGATGTTGTAGGTTGGGATGGTTATAACTACCCTTATGGTTTTTCTATTCACAATTTTGAACCTATAACAGGGCGAGTTCATCAGCCACCACCCGTTCATCAAACTTTCGAAACTAGTGCTTTTGTAATCTGTTCATTTTGCCCTAGATTATACGACTACCACCCCAAAGCTATTCCTGCTCCCTACAATCATTCAAACATTGATTCGGACGAGATGCTTTATTATGTAGATGGCGACTTCATGAGCAGAAATGATATTGGCGAAGGACATATTTCTCTGCATCCATCAGGAATTCCTCATGGACCACACCCGGGAGCGTACGAAAGGAGTATTGGCAAAAAAAGTACCGATGAACTAGCTGTAATGATTGACACTTTCAGACCTTTAAAATTAACAGAACAAGCTATCAAAATTCAAGATGCAAGCTATGCTAACTCTTGGATTCACTAAATTTATAACAATCGAAATAACAATATGACTACATTCAAATCCTTAAAAAGTTGGGTTTCTATTCCTACAAATTCAGATTTTTCTATCCACAACCTTCCTTATGGTGTTTTCTCAACATCTAATGGAAGTAAAAGAGTTGGGGTTGCTATCGGAACCGAAATTTTAGATTTAAACGAATGTCAAAAATTGGGATTACTCAATATTTCTGAATTAAAAAAAGGAATATTTGACAACGATAAGTTAAATAACTTCATGGCTTTAGCTCCTACGGTATGGAGTAGAACTCGTTCTATTATTCAAGAAATATTGACCGCAGGACATGAGGCAGAAAATCATCGTGATAAAATCTTGGTTCCACAATCGAGTGCTCAAATGCACATGCCATTTGAAGTAGGCGACTATACCGATTTCTACTCAAGTATTGAACACGCCACTAATGTTGGTAAAATGTTTAGAGACCCAGAAAATGCATTACTTCCTAATTGGAAGCATTTACCTGTTGGCTATCACGGTAGGTCATCTTCAATCATTATTGATGGAACACCAATCCATAGACCCAAAGGGCAACAATTACCAAAAGGTGAATCACAACCTATATTTGGTCCTTGTCGATTAATGGATTTCGAATTAGAAATGGCTTTTGTTGTTGGAAAAAACACTGAAATAGGTGAATCTATTTCAACAAAACAAGCCGAAGATGCTATTTTCGGAATGGTATTATTTAATGATTGGAGTGCTAGAGATATTCAAAAATGGGAGTACGTTCCTCTTGGTCCATTTTTAGGGAAAAGTTTTGCCTCTACACTTTCTCCTTGGGTAGTTACGATGGAAGCGTTAAAGCCTTTCAAAGTAAAAGGACCAAAACAAGAACCTTCCGTTCTAGAATATTTAAAATATGAAGGCGACCATAATTATGATATAAACTTACTAGTTGGGATTCAACCAAAAGACGGAGAAGAGTCTATCATTTGCCAATCCAATTATAAATATATGTATTGGAATATGGTTCAGCAGTTGGCACACCACACCATTAATGGTTGTAATGTGAGAACAGGAGATTTAATGGCTTCAGGTACCATTTCGGGTAAAACAGAAGATTCATTCGGTTCTATGTTGGAACTTTCGTGGGCAGGTTCTAAAGAAGTTCAGCTTAAAAATAACGAAACAAGAAAATTCATAAAAGACTATGATACCGTTACTATTCGTGGGTTTGCAGAAAAAGATGGCGTAAGAGTTGGTTTTGGACAAGCAAGTGGGCAAGTTTTACCTGCAAAAGACTAATTTTTAACCTATTTTCAATCAAACAATATGATTATCAATCCAAAAGAAATTCCTACAGGAAAATTATTTTCGTACTTGACATCGAGTGTTACTCCCAGACCGATTGCTTTAGTGAGTAGTGTTGATGAATTTGGCAACTCCAATTTGAGTCCGTTTAGTTTTTTTAATGTTTTTAGTGCTAATCCTCCAATCTTGATTTTTTCACCTTCAAGAAGGGTTCGTGATAATACGACTAAAGATACTTTAGAAAATGTAAAAATTGTTCCTGAAGTAGTTATTTCATTGGTTGATAACCATATTGTTCAACAAATGTCTCTTTCTAGTACCGAATTTGATAAAGGTATTAATGAGTTTACAAAATCAGGTTTAACCCCCGAACCTTCTTCTTTGGTCAAGCCCCCAATGATTAAAGAATCTCCTATCAATTTTGAGTGTAAAGTAAATGAAGTAAAAGCGCTAGGCACTGAGGGAGGTGCAGGGAATTTAGTTATTTGCGAAATTTTAAAAATTCATATCGATGACCAAATTTTAGATAAGAATGGACAAATCGACCCTAGAAGATGGACGGCCGTTTCTAGACTTGGTGGTAATTGGTATGGAGAAGTAAACTCAAATTCAATTTTTGAAGTTCAGAAACCAACCCGAAATATCGGTATTGGAGTTGATAGCTTACCTTCCTTTATTAAACAAAATAAATATCTAAGTGGAAATGATTTAGGTATTTTAGGAGGACTAACAACGCTTCCTTCAGAAGAAGAAGTTAATACTTTTAAAAAAATATCAAAAATCGATTTTAACAACCATGTGAAATTGAGCAAACAAATTCATTCTTTACTCAATATTGGAATGGCTTGGGAGGCCATATTAATACTTTACGCTAATGAAACTTAACCCTCAAATTTTTCTTTAAGGTCAATAGCTTTCTTGTTAAAAATTTTCTCAAAGTTACTTTCAACCATTTCAGCTAATGTTGTTGGTCGTTCTCCAACAACCCCAGATGCTTGACGAAAAAGTCTTGTCATCTGTTCTTCAGACTTTCCAGATTCTAACATAATCAACTCTTTTTCATAGGCTTTACGAAATGCTAACCTAATTTTAGGCTGGTCAAAGTTTTCTGGATTGAAAGAAACATAATAGTTTTTTTCTAATAATACATCTATAAAATGTTCACTTCTCATATACGTTAAGAACACAACAGGCTTGTCAAAATCCGATTCTTCAAGAACAGAAATCACTTCCTTATGTGCTCTTTTACAGTGAATCAGTAAAGGCATATTAGAAGTTTTCGCTAACAAAACTTGTCTTTGAAAAATCTCTAATTGAATTTTCATATCTGGGCCTTTTGTTTTATCCAATCCGCAAGGTCCGATTCCCAAGGTATAATCATTCATATAATCTATCAACTTCGCAGGTGTAAATGCTCTAGGATACCAAGGATGTCCACCAGCAATATGCCAGTTCTGAGAAGGTTTATTTTTTCCAATAATAACCCCTTCTACAGAAAAATCTGCATCAACATTAGTTGATAAGTTGTAAATATCGATTAACATAAAAAGAGTTTTAATTATTAGAAAATACTTAATAAGAACAATTCATTGATGCAAAGGTCTATAAAAAAATTGATTTCTGTATATTTGTTTATCAAAATCAAATACAAACTTACACATGGGACTTACATTTACAGGCTTAGGTTTTGGACACGTAACGGATTTAAATGGCTATGACCACATCGTTTATCTTATTGCCTTAGTGGCTGCATATTCCTATAAAGAGTGGAAATCTATATTTATTTTAATTACTGCATTTACAATTGGTCATTCTATAACTTTGGTTCTTTCTGGGCTTCAAATTTTTATTTTAGACCAACGAATTTCAGAAATATTGGTTCCTTGCACTATTGTTTTAACGGCGTTATCCACTATTTTTTTCAATAAAAAACAATCTCACCTTTCTAGGTATGCAATTGCTTTATTCTTCGGACTTATACATGGCGTTGCATTTAGTAACTATTTCAAAGTTATTTTAGGGCAATCAGACCAAATCGTAAAACCTCTTTTATTTTTTAATATTGGCGTAGAATTAGGGCAACTTTTGATTGTGGCTTGTATTTTATTAGTAAATTATATTTTTATAAAAATTAATGGAGATAATCAAAAAAAATGGACTATTGGACTTTCTGTTATTTCAATAGTATTCAGTCTAATATTATTTAACAACCTACTTACCAGCGAATAAGGGCTGCTCCCCAAGTAAATCCACTACCAAAGGCAGCTAAACTAACTAAATTGCCTTCCTTGACATGTCCTTGCTCCCATGCTTCGCAGAGTGCTATTGGAATAGAGGCAGCTGTTGTATTCCCATATTTTTGAATATTATTAAAGACCTGGTGGTCTTCTAAGCCTAGTTTCTTTTGGACAAATGATGCGATTCTTAAATTAGCTTGATGAGGAACTAACAAATCAATATCTCCCTTTGTCAAATTCGCATCTTCTAAGGTTTCTTGAATTACCTCTGGAAATTTTTGTACCGCCAATTTAAAAACAAATTGTCCCTCCATTTGTGGATAAACCAAATCATCTTCAAGCATTTTAGGCGTTATAAATATTTCTCCTAACCCATCTTTAGGAAAGCCATAGTCAATATCGTCATTTGTGTATTTTTTATGGTAACCACCGTGAGAACCTGGGTTAATAAAAGCTAATTTTTCTGCATAAGTACCGTCTGAATGAAGTTTAGTAGACAAAACACCTTTATCTTCATTCGTCGGTTGCATAATTACAGCACCTGCTCCGTCACCAAAAATAACAGATACCCCCCTACCTTTTGTAGAGAAGTCTAATCCCATGGAATGCATTTCGGCACCAACAACAAGAACATTTTTATACATTCCTGATTTAATAAATTGATCCGCTACTGACAATGCATAAATAAATCCAGAACATTGATTTCTAATGTCTAATGCACCTATTGAAGTACTTGTAATTCCTAATTCCCTTTGAAGCAAAACACCAGAACCTGGAAAATAATAATCAGGGCTTAAAGTAGCAAAAATAATAAAATCAACATCTTCTTTGGCGATTCCAGCCCTTTCTATAGCTTGTAAAGAGGCTTTAGCCCCTAGCGTTGTAGTAGTTTCTTTATGCTTAGTTGCATACCTTCTCTCTTCTATTCCTGTACGTTCTCTAATCCATTCATCAGAAGTATCCATGACTTTGGTCAAGTCGTTATTTGTAAAAACATTACAAGGAAGATACTTCCCTATTCCAGCAATTTTAGAACGTACCATTTTTAAAAATTAATCAATTCTTTGTAATAATAATATTAATGAAAGAATAGAAGTCGCCTGAGCGATTGATTGAGAAAATACTTGAGCCCAATCTACTTTCTCCTTTTCTTTTTCTAGCAATATCTTCTCTTCTACCTTTCCTACTTTTATGATAGAACCCACTTCTACCTTTGGATATTTTTTGAAAAACAAATAATTTACTGTCTTTTTAATCTGCCCGTTTGGCTGTTGAACGGTTATTAAACGAGACCTACCATTTTCACCTAAACCTGCTGCATATTGATCAACATACCATCTCGCCGATTTTGCACCCGCATAAGGCACATTAAATTTTCCTTGTTGTAGGATTTTTTCAGGATACAGTTCGATTGCTTTGGTTTCACCTGTTATTGTTACAAAGTCTCTACTTTTAGGGATTGAAATAACATCACCATCTTTAAGTTTTAAATTACTTAAATGATTAGGGTTTTTCAAAATCTCATCCAACTGAACCACAATAAAACCTACGCCATCTTCGCTCCTGTAAAAAGTTGCTCCTTCAGGAAAAGCTTCTGAGGTTAATCCATTAGCTCTATTAATTAAAGTACTAATATTTTCATTATTTCCAACAATTGCATATTCGCCAGGGTAAACAACCTCCCCTTCTATTTTTACTTTTTTCTGAAATTCAAACTCAGGTAAAGAACGAATCGTTATAATATCGTAAGGTGATAATTCAAAATTTTCTCCATTTACTAATAAATCATCATCTAAAGTTAATTCCAATACTTCAGTTTCCACTTTTTCACCAGCATCCAAAATCATTCTTGCAACTTGAACTTTACTCTTTGAAGCCTCTAGCTTTAGTCCTCCACTTAACAAAATCAAATCTTTCAACTTTAATGTAGGGTCAAACAAGTATGAGTCAGGCTTACGAACAGCTCCCGTAATTTCAACCATAGCAGAATCAATATAACGCTCTCTATCATAAATCACAATACTATCCAATGGTCGTAAAGCAATATTCTGTGCAGAAGTGGGATTGTTTTTAATTTCACCGATATCAACTCTATAGTATTGAACTAAATCGTTTGAAAAAGGGTCTCTTCTATAAATAAAACCGTATTCAGAGGCATTTGGGAGAACATCGCCCGCAATAGTTATGGCATCTGAAAAATTAATCTCTCCTGAATTATCAAAAGGATATTCTCCAGGAACTCTAACGGCTCCATTAATGGAAAAAGTAAGTTCATCTGAAAACCTTTTTTGAGAATAAACAATCAACTTATCTTTATCTGATAAAAGAATATTTTCATTTTGATTGCCTTTAAGTAATTCATTTAAATTTACTTTTACATAAGAAAAGGTACCATCAGGCTTTTCTTTTTGAATAAATGCAACATCTAAATATGCATCATTACTCAACTTCGCCTTATCTACCAAATCAGAAACTTTCATTCCTTTTTCATATTGATAAAACCCTCCAAACTCAAATGCTCCTTCAGCAAAAACATAATTTTTAAACTCTTCTTTTACTGTTCTTATCAAGATTTCATCTCCATTAATAATAGAAAAATTATCTTCCAAATAAGTATCTTCAAAAATTAATTGTCCATTTTGGAAACGCTTAACTTGAATATTTTTGTTGTAACCATTATCACTTAAACCACCAGCGAATCGAACGATATCTCCTATTTTTTCCCCATTTCTAACTTCATAACGCATAGGTCTATTAACCCCACCTTTCACTGATACAATATTAGATGCCACTGGAACATGTACAACATCATTATTCATCAATTGAATATCTTTTGCTTCACCTGTTCCTGCTAACCAATCATAAAGGTCTAACTGAATAACATCTCCTGAAGCACGAATTAATTTAATATTACGAATACTTCCATACTCTTTTACACCTCCTGCTTCAACAATTGCATTAATAGCTGTGTTAGAACCAGACATTGAAAATGATCCACTGTTCCTAACCTCTCCATAAACATTTACTACAACCATTCTAGTTTGATCAACAGTAACTGCAAATTCTTCTTGTTTAAAATTATAGTATTGTTTATATCTACTAATTAATAGTTTTTTAGCTGCTTTTAAAGTCAACCCTTTCAAATTAATTTTAGACATCCCTGTTGGGTTAATAACACCATTTTCATCTAAGGTAAAAGATGCATTTTCTTGGGAACGTCCAAAAATTGAAACAGATAATTTATCTCCTTGTCCTAATACATAATTATCAGAAGCAACTGCATCATTTATAGATTGAAATGTTTTAATATTTCCTTTTTTAAAGATATCGTGTCCATAAATAGGTATAAAAGTAGAATCCTTCTCTTCAATTTCAATGATTTCTAAAGTATCAATACTCATTGTATCACCAAAAGGATCTTTGTTGTATAAAATATTTGGCACTCTTTCTAAAGATAAAGTATCCGCTTTTCTTAATTCTTGTTCTTCCTTAATTTCAGCAATTATTTCTTCAACAATAGGTTCAAGAGCTAAAAGTTCTTGCGGGGAAATATTATCAATATCAATACCTCTTTCTTCTAATTTCGCCCTTACTTCTTCCTCAGAAACACCTTGCTTAGCTAATTCTGCTTGAACAAGTTCGGGATCAACAGCTGTCGTTTGCTGAGCATCAAGTTGATAAAAAGTAATTGTCAAAAAAATAATTAATAATGTTAAACTTTTATTCATCTTTAGTTTGATTCTAGTAGTAGGTTTTATAACTTAATTAATAGTTATGAGTATTGTTTTTTATAATAATCTAAATAAGCTCCAGAAGTAATGTTTTCTAACCAACTTTCATTTTCTAAATACCACTGAGCAGTTAGTTTCAAGCCTTCTTTTGTTTGAATAGAAGGTTCCCAATTCAATTCATTCTTTATTTTGGTTGCATCGATTGCATACCTTAAATCGTGCCCTGGTCTATCTTTTACAAAAGTAATCAACTTTGCTGAACTTCCCTTTTCTCTTCCCAATAATTCATCCATTGTTTCACACAACAGGTTAACAAAGTCAATATTTTTCCATTCATTATGACCACCAACATTATAAGTTTCTCCTAACTTCCCTTCATGAAAAACGACATCAATAGCCTTAGCATGGTCTTTTACCCAAAGCCAATCTCTAGTATAATTTCCATCCCCATAAACAGGTAGTGGTTTATTATTTTTTATATTATTAATAAACAACGGCAGTAATTTTTCTGGAAATTGGTAAGGTCCGTAATTATTCGAACAGTTAGACATTACAATTGGCAAACCATAGGTATGATGATAAGCCATGACTAAATGGTCGGAACTAGCCTTGCTCGCAGAATATGGAGACCGTGGTGAATATGGTGTTGTCTCAGTAAATAAACCTTCTTCTCCTAAAGATCCATATACTTCATCTGTTGAAACATGGTAAAACAACTTTTCATCAAAACTCGTCCAATTTTCTTTAGCAGCTTCTAACAAGTTTACAGTACCAACGATATTGGTCATAATGAAGTCCATTGGAGACAAAATAGACCTATCGACATGAGACTCTGCGGCTAAATGAATTACTGAATCAAATTGATGTTCTTTAAATAATTTCTTTAGAAATGCACCATCCTGAATATTACCTTTAATAAAATGATAATTTGATTTATTTGCTACGTCTTTTAAGTTTTCTATATTGCCCGCATAAGTTAAAGCATCCAAGTTATAAATCTCATAATTCGAATATTTATTCACCATTAGTTTTACTAAATGACAACCAATAAAACCAGCTCCTCCTGTTATTAATATTTTTTTATTTTTCATTACTTCACAACTGTTTTAAAGTACTCAAAAGTTCTTTGCATTCCTTCTTCTCTAGAAACTTTAGGATTCCAATTTAATATTTCTTTTGCTAAGGAGACGTCTGGTCTTCTTCTCTTAGGGTCATCCGTAGGTAGTGGTTTTTCAACAAGTTTCGATTCCGAGTTGCCTACCATTTCTATTACTTCATTCGCAAAGTCTTTAATTGTAATCTCTGTTGGATTTCCTATATTTACAGGTAAATGATAATCACTCATTAATAAATTATAAATTCCTTCTATCAAGTCATCAACATAACAAAATGATCTCGTTTGGGAACCATCTCCAAATACCGTAATTTCTTCTCCTCGAATGGCCTGCGAGAAAAACGCAGGAATTACACGTCCGTCATCAACTCTCATCCGTGGTCCATAGGTATTAAATATTCTTACAATTCTTGTTTCTATTTGGTGAAAATTATGATAAGCCATAGTTATAGCTTCTAAAAAGCGTTTAGCTTCGTCATAAACACCCCTTGGGCCTATTGGATTTACATTTCCCTCATAAGACTCTTTTTGAGGGTGCTGTTCAGGATCTCCATAAACTTCTGAAGTTGACGCCACTAAAATTCTTGCCTTTTTTGCTTTTGCCAACCCTAATAAATTATGGGTACCTAATGCACCTACTTTCATGGTTTCAATAGGCATTTTCAAATAATCAATAGGACTCGCAGGTGATGCAAAATGTAAAATGTAGTCTAATTCACCAGAAACGTGAATAAATGTAGTAATATCATGGTGATGAAACTCGAACTGTTCTAATGCAAATAGGTGTTCAATATTACTTAAACTTCCTGTCAAAAGGTTGTCCATTCCTATCACATAAAAACCTCCTTTTATGAATCGGTCACATAAGTGAGACCCTAAAAACCCCGCAGCACCTGTTATTAATACCCTTTTCATGCTAATCTAAGTTTCCTACAACCATATCAACAATATAGTCCTGCATTTCTTCTGTTAATTCGGTATGCATAGGTAAAGACATAACAGACTGTGAAGCTCTTTCTGAAATTGGCATATCGCCTTTCTCATAAACATCGTTTGTATATGCTTCTTGTAAATGCAACGGTACAGGGTAATACACACCACATGGAATATTTTCTTTTTTAAAAGCTTCCACTACCTTATCCCTATTACCATTCTCAATCAAAATAGTATATTGATGAAAAACATGCGTACTCCAAGTCGCTCGTTGGGGTGTTTTAATCCCTGCTATTCCTTTAAGTTTTTTGTCATAATAATTAGCAGATGCTATTCTCTTGGCATTATAACTATCTAAACGTGGCAATTTAGCCAATAACACGGCAGCTTGAAGCGTATCTAAACGACTATTAACTCCTATTGCTGAATGATAATATCGTTTAGCAGAGCCGTGATCAACAATTATGTTTATTTTCTTTGCCAACTCTTCATCTTTGGTAAACAAAGCTCCTCCATCGCCATAGCAACCGAGATTCTTTGAAGGAAAAAAAGAGGTACATCCAACATCTCCAATAGTTCCCAATTTCTGTTTATTCCCATTAGAAAAAATATAATCTGCTCCAATTGCTTGAGCATTATCCTCTACCACAAAAAGGTTATGC
>CALAJP010000168.1 GCA_937922815.1 uncultured Saprospiraceae bacterium | reverse complement strand
GTCGATAGTATTTTGGCTATCTTTTTTTGTTGAGGAAGTGGAAGTTGAGGTATTTCAAATTCTCTAATTTCCTCTAAATGAAGATTAGTAACTGTTCCTTGTTTTGCTCTTCTTTTTATTTGCCACTTAGTTAAGTTTGAACTAAGAAAATACGAAACAAAAATAGAATCCAAAGCTGGTTTTAGTTTTATTAAAGCTAGACTAACGAAAATCGAAAAATCCCAATCCCAATCAACGACCTTAGCTATCCCTACAGTTCCATTTTTGGACAATAATATATCACCTTGTTGAGGCTTGCATCTTTTAATAAGTTGTTTGTGCTCTGATTCAGATACATATTTTATGCTACTAAAATCAACTACCTTTTTTTGAACATCAGTAACTCTTAAAAAAGGTACTCCATACTTGGTGTAAGTAGGTGTGTGATGCGTACCATCAATAACTTGATATGTCAGTTCTTCTAAAGTCTTAATCTTCCAATTAATTGGAAGATTAAACTTGTCCACAAGAGTACTATTCCTCATATCCCAATTCCATTAAAAAGTTAGCTAATTCCGCAGCGGCGGTTTCTCGTTCCTCAAGAATGCTGTTTAAGGTATGATTGTATTTGACAAATCGGGCTTCCAACTCCCCTACCAGTGTCCGTTCATAACGATTTACATAATCCAATACCGTACTGCTTAGTACTTCTTCCCAGCGTTTCACAATCAAGGTTTTCGCTTCTGTTGGGCTTATTTTTTCTCGTGCTTTTTGTACCAACTCGTCTTTTTTCGCTTTTATTTCTTTTATGGTAGCACGGCAGGTTCTAAGTTCTAGTTCTAGGTTGGTATGTTGGGCTAGTTTTGCTTCAACATTATTTTTTTGTATTTCCGAGGCAAGAATCTGTGTTTTTCTCTTTGCCATTTCGTCTAAAAAAGTATCTAGCTCATCAGAATACCCTCGACCCATATTTTTTAAGTCTTTTATCTTTTTTTCAATACTAGCAATGGATTTTTCGGCTTGCAGTATTTCGGGTTCTACTTTTGATTTTTTAGCAGTTTTCAGTTGCGCTTTAGCTTCTTTCAACTTAGATTTCAATGCTACATCAAAAGGTTTTGCATTGGCTTTAAATCGTATTGCAAAGGCTTTATTTTCTCGAGTCAATTGTTTTATTTCGCCATTTGCCTGCTTTAGTTCAGCTTTATAGTCTTTCAATATTTCTTTAGGAAACACCTCATAATCTTCTTCGTTGTACTCATCTTCGTCTAGTTCATTTACTTCTTTGAATAGCGATTCGAGTTCGGTAGCACGGGCTTCGTTTTGTTCTAATTCCTCTAGCACCTCAGGAAATTGCGATTGCAAAATTTCGTCCGCAGGTATCAAATCGGCATTCCACCCACTGGCAGCCACAGCTTTGAGATCCGTTTCTAGGGTGTCCCAATAAGCGGCAAACGCACCTCTACTTTTATGCCTATCCAAAATACCCAAGGCACTAAAATCCTGCGCAATGCTTTTAGAAAAGTCTCTATAAAGCTCAAAAACGTTTTGTTTTTCGGGCAAACCTTCTAGTTTAGACAAATTATTTAGCCACCAAGTGTTAATACAGTTGTGATATTCTTCACGTTTTGCAGCCACATCACTATGATTATCAACTAATGTTTTAATTTCATCTTTGGCTTTTAACTTAAACTGTTTGTAACCTTCTTTATAATCATCAAAAAAGTTAGTTTGCAAATTGGGGTAATTTGTCCAATAATCTCCCAAAGCCTCTACTTCGCTGGTAGGAATACCGCCATGCAAATGTGCGTGTACGTCTTGAGGTTCAACAGGAGGGCTATTATCTACATATCTGCGTATGTTAAAGTTATAATCTTCTTCGGCAAGTTTTTCCTTGCTTATTAACTGAGCGTATCCATCCAGATTTTCTTTTTGTCGGTAGATATAGGCTATTTTAGCAATATCTTCGGGACGAAGTTTGTTTTGGTTTTTGCCTTCTTTATATTCTCGGTCGGCATTTATAAACTGCACGTGTTTTCTATTAGCTGTACCTTGCTTATTAATAATTAAAATAGAAGCAGGAATACCCGTACCATAAAACAATCCCGATGGCAAACCTACCACGGTTTCTAAATATCCACGTGTAACCAACCATTCTCGCATACTTTTTTCTTCCGACCCACGGAACAGCACTCCATGTGGCATTACCACCGCCATACGACCGTTATCTTTTAGCACACTAACCATGTGTTGCACAAACATAAAATCGGCCTTTTTTTTCTTTGGCATCCAATAATTAAAACGGTCACGATGATTTTTTATGTCGGAATAATTAGCCGAAAAAGGAGGATTGGCAATAACCATATCAAAACGTTGGAGTTCACCATTTTCAATATGTTGAGGGTCTGCAATGGTATCGCCCTGCAATATTGTAGCATCAAAAACATCATGAAACAGCATATTCATCTTACACAATGACCAAGTAGTTCCATTTAACTCCTGTCCATAAAAACTCATTTTACTGGCATTTCCGTAGCGGGCTTGAACATAGTTCTTGGCTTCAATCAACATGCCACCACTCCCAACTGTCGGGTCATAAATAGCCGTTTTTTCATTAGGTTCTAATATACTCACCAACACTTTTACCACCTCGTTTGGAGTATAAAATTCGCCTCCTTTTTTTCCTGCTGAATCGGCAAAATATTTGATTAAATACTCGTAAGCAGCCCCAAGCAGGTCAGGAAACTCGAAGTTTTCGTCGATAAGTTCTACACGATTAAAGTGTTGTATAAACTCGATGAGTTTGGCATCGCTAAGTGCATTTTTGTTTTTGCCAATGGTTCGGTTAAAATTAATATTAGTTAACACCCCAGCAAGTTTATCGGGATTAGCTTCTTCCAAGGCTTCTAAAGCTTTGTTTAATGAATTTCCCACATCTGCTTTTATGTGCAAAATTCCGTTATTAACTTCGGTACCGTTTTCTAGAGTCGTTTTGTGGTTCCATCTAGCAATTTCAGGTACAAAATATTGATATAGGCTTGTCATTTCTAAAGCAGCATTAATTTTTGCTTCACTATATCCTTTAGCAGTATATTCGTTTATTTTATTGGTTCTGTCTTGTTCAAATTTATCATTTAATCGTTTTAAAAAGAGCATTCCAAATATATATTCCTTAAACTCAGAAGCATCCATATTCCCACGCAATACATCGCAGGCTTCCATTAGAAATCCTTCTAGCCAAGATAAAGTCAATTTTTTATTCATTTACTTCGTTGTTTTGTATAGTACACTTATATCACTATATAATTTATCACCAATGTAATCAAACATTACCAAACATATTAAAAAAATCAATATAAATTTTAGAGACACTCTACTTATTTCCCATAGACAATAGCTCATCGAAAATAAAATTATCCCCCTAAACATGGAATTATTTTAATGTAAATGTTGTTACAATAACAACAATACACCATAATTAAAATCAAATTTCCATGTTTAACCGATTACTATTCACTATAGTTATGTCGAGTTTGTTGAGCATCTCTTTGGTAGGTCAACAACAAGATTTTAACAAAACTTATATTCCTATACAATCCAAGGGTGACTTACCTGTTTCACTCATTAATGAAGTCGATTTGGATTTAGATCCGCATATTTCTCATATTATTCCCAATACAGAAAAACCACAAGAGAGCGATATTGAGTATATCAAATCTTCTCATCATGCATTGATGAATATATTGCAAGGCGGAGATATAGTTTTTGGACATGAGATTAATCAATATTTAGAGGAGATAAAAAATAATATTCTCGCAGATGATGAAAAACTTAGGAATGAAATTTCAATTATTCCTATGAAAAGCCCTATTGCTAACGCTGCTTGTACCAATTTGGGTACGATTTTCATTAATGTAGGTCTAATTAGTCATTTGGAGAATGAGGCAGAATTGGCATATATCATCTCTCACGAAATTGCTCATTATGTATCCAAGCATGGTTATGAAAGATACTTAGAAGTAGAAGAACATAATGCGTTGTCGAAGAAGAAAAAAAGAAAAAATTATAAAACGCATGTCGAAAAATACTACCAACATTCTAAAGAAAATGAAATAGAAGCCGACTCTATTGGATTCTTATTATTTCAGAAAAGTGGTTATCAATTAGAAGCAGTAGCAACTGCATTCGACAAATTGCATCAGTCTCACCATCCTTACATCAACGAACCTAGTAATTTTGATTGGTTGAATACTGAAAAAATTGAAATTCCTAGTCAATTGCATTTAGAAAAAATTGACCCTATTGTTTTTGAAGATGAAAAAAATGATAGATACCGAACACACCCTAATATTGATGTTCGTAAGTCTAAGTTGGAAAAACATTTTGATGCGAATGAAAATACAGAATTATTTTTAGTTTCTGCGGAACGGTTCAATAGTATAAAAGAGCTATGTCAATTTGAAACCATTCGATTAGAACAAATAAAAGGGGAATATGGAAAAGCGATTTTTTATGCTACCAATTTGTTGGAAAAATACCCTGAAAATATATTTCTAAAAAACACGATTGCTTTCTCTCTTTATGGGCTGGCTAAATATAAAAACAAAAACAAATTATATGAAGTAGCAAATTCTTATAAACGTTCTAGAGGGCAAAGTCAGGCGATTCATTATTTAATAAAGAAACTAAAAATAGGTTCGTTAAATGCGTTAGCTATAGAACATTTAGAAGAACGCTTTTTGGCTCAACCCAACGATAGTATTTATTACCACTACATCAATAACCTGACTAGAGATTTGGTATTACAACAGGAAAAATATTGGAAAGATGTATTTCCTAGATTAGCAGAAAAAAGTCCTCATGTAGATTCTTTTCATTTGTATTCTTTAGAAAACAATTATGATGATAGCGTTTTTGTGGAAAAAATAAAAAAAGCAGAAACTAGACTGGAAGATTATTGGGAATATGAAAAATTAACAGAAAGAGAAAAAAATAAACTGAACAAAAAAAGCAAAAAAGGTGCTATTATTTCTCCGCCCAAAAAGAATATAGAAAAAGTATTACTTGTTAGTCCAAGTGTTGAAGTATATGGCAAAGAAGGAATTGACTACGAAAAAAGCAAAGCAGAAGCTTTACAACTCAAAAATAAAATCAGCAAACAATTAGCAAATCTTTCTATCGAACAAGAGTGGATTGGTTTTGACAATACCAACACTGAAGATATAGAAGAATGGAATGACATTTCTTTATTGAAAGAATGGGTTGATGAAAAATTATATCATTTTTCGTACACCTTCACCCCTTCTACTACATTAGAGTTAATGCCATTTATAGACAAAAAGGGAACAAAATATGCTATATACTCTAGTATCCAAAAAGATGTAATGGGTAGTAGCTATGTCTTTTTTGCTTTTGACTTGAAAGATGGATACGTATATCATTTAAACTACGAACAAGGGAATTTAACAACAGCTGTTTTGGCTCAGAAGTACGCAGAAGATTTGCATTATTTCTTGAACCATTAATATTAATAATCTATACACAACCCAATACAATGAAAAACCATTTCTTACTTAGTTTTATTTTAGTTCTCGCATGTTTCGTAAATGCCCAAGAGATAGAATGGCATTCCGAATATTTAGAAAAAGATAATTTTGGCAATGATATCGTACATATTGACGAAAAAATAATTTTGGTCAAACACTATGATGTTGATGGAGTCTATTTTGTTGGTTTGGATGCCAATAGCAAAGAAAAGTTATACACCATTGCTCATAGTAAACCCAAAAGATTTAGTCTTGATGTTGTTGATAATAAGATTTTAATTACTTCGCTAATCGTAAATGAAAGAGTTAAAAATACATACGATTATATGTTTACATCTCGAGACCTTTATACAGGAGATAAAATTGTTCGTAAAAAAATAAAGACCATTCGAGGCAAAAAATTAAATTCAAAAAGAGTTAATTCTACATCAGCAGATGGTGTTAATAAAATTTATTGCAGTTTATATTATTATGACAGGCAAGAAAAAACCCATTCAAAATTTAGGTTCTTAGTCGATAGTGATGGAGAAGTAGAGGTTGATAAATATTATGAATTAAAAAGTAGCCCGCCTAGTGAATGGGGGTACCAATTGAGCGAAAACGGTTCGTTGAGCTATTTAACAAAGATTCAAAACCAAATCATATATGTTCACCTTGATGCGGAATCTGATTATGAAGAATGGAAAGAAATTATACAGTTTGACAATCTGGACTTAGACTTAGGCTCAGGACTTAGTTTTATTCAATTAGAAAGAAGTAATGAAGACGAACTGATTATTTTTGGTAGTTACAATAAGGAAGATTCTAATACAGATGGACTTATTTATTTCATAGTTGACAATGAAGCTAACGAAATCGTAGATGAAGCGTTAATCGAATATCCTAAAGAAATGAGAGACAACTTAGCGGAATATTCTGATTTGAATTTTCATTATTTACCTAACAATCAGTCTTTTTTCTCTATCCTTAATGAATCGTACTACACGATTAACAATTTAATTTTATTCAAAGTGAACTCGTCGTTGGAACTTGATTGGCACCAAACCATAAAAAGGTCTATTCGAAAATATACGTACAGAAGTCAATACTTCTTTACTAATGAAGGAAAATTGAATATAATTTATTCCGATTTAGCCAAAGGAAAGAAAGAAAATACTTATGTTCAGTCTATTGATTTAGTAGATGGTTCTTTGGGCGAAAGAACGAGAATTATTGAAGGGCTCGGAACCTATTATGGCTCTAGATATATTCAAAACAACGATTTAGACAAGATATTTTTCTTTACCTATAACAAAAGCAACAAATATCCTCAATTTGCGGCTTACAAAATTCCTTCTATCACAACAGCTAGTAATTAATATCTTATGAAATATTTGTTTCTAATCTTCTATTTTTTTGGCACAATCACTTTAATTGGGCAGCACAATAATTCTATTTTAGAAATTCCTAAAAATAGTTTTAGTCAGCCATTAGTGTTAGACAGCGATGAAAATCAAATCTTAATACTAAAAAATAAACAGGATAAAAACAACCTCGTACTAAGGGGCTTAGATAGAAATACGAAAAAAGAAAAATTTGTATTTAATTTAAAAAAAGAATTAAAACTTAACAAGGTACATACCAATGCACCAACCGTTAAGGGAAATGTGATTCTTATTAGCTATTTGGTTGAAGATATGAAAGTAGGCAACCTGTTCAACCTGTTTGTATTAGAAATAGATAAAAAAACAGGGCATATTATCACTAATGAAAAAATTGATACCATAGAAGCAACAGCGAACAATCTTTATGTAAATTATTTGTGTTCTCCTGATTTTAACTACACCATTCTTAGTATTAATTATTTAGACGTTAGAAATAGAAATTATTACAATCACAAATGGCTGTTAAACGCATCTAACGAATTACAAATATCTAAAATAGAAAAAAATACTAATGAAATCGAGTTAGACACTTGGGGGCATAAGTTATTAAATACGGGAGACCTTTGCATGTTACAGCGTATAGGAAACGATATATTTTTGACCAGTTATAATTTAGATGATGAATATAATGTATGGCGTGAAAGAATAGATTTATCTGAATTAGACATGGACTTAGATACTAGAATGTCTCATATTCAACTGACCTTATCTGAATCTAAGCAATTAAATATCATTGGGCAATATCAATCGAACAGCAGTGTTAAAGGACTTTGTATGATAACAATCGATGAAGAATCGAAAGAAATAATGCAATATAAACTCTTACCTTTCGACAAAAGTATTAATTCGTATCTATCCGAAATTAATTATGATGAAACAAGCTTAAAAGTTATTAGTCAACCTCATCAACCATTGACTGCGATTATTGGATTGGCAAATGAAACACATCTATCCGACTTACTTTTTGTTTCTACTAATACAAATTCGATATCACTTAATACTCATTTAATGAAACGAAGTGTAAAGAAAACAAAGCATAATAATATCTCGGTTAATTCATTCTTTTCGACGACCTATACAGATAACGAACTGTTGGTTCATGTGTTAGAGAGCAAGTCAAACTTGTCGGTTAGCGATAAATACAAAGCATTGAAACCTAAAGAAAATGCTCATATTAGAAGCTATCATTACGATTACACCACAAGGAAAATACAAAACGAAGTCTTTACTCCTTCGCAGAATACAACTAACCAACCTATTCTGTTGGACTCTCACAAAAACCCAATCGTAGTTGATTTGCATTGGTAAAAGTTTGTGTTATCTCGTTTATGAAGTACAAATTTCTCTTTTTTAGAATTTTTCCCAAAAAAGAAAACCTCTAAGTAGCAGGTATAGTATTTAATTTTTTTACCACTTCAAACAAAACACTCAATTACAACAACCTACACATAATGATAAAAAATAGGTTAAAAAAACTAAAATTCGGCTTCTATTTTGCTATTTATTAAAGTGTAAACCATTAGCGTTACACCCTAAAAAAAGAAATTTAAAAAACATTATGTAGTTTATTTGGTGATTGTTAAAATCCAAAACCTAGGTTTTGGATTTTTTATTTTTAGGAATATTTATACAAAAATCCTTTTCAATTCGGTTGCCTCTTCAGGCTTCATTCTTCCTGCCATGATTAATCTTAATTGCCTTCTCCTCAGTGCACTTTCATATTTATCCTGTTCTTCGGCACTTAGCGGAATGATAGGCGGAACTAAATGAGGTTTTAATGTATTCTCATCTACTGCTACCATCGTAAAATAAGCATCATTGCATCGTCTATTCTCTAAGCCTTTCATGTTAGCGGCAAAAACTTCGACATAAACCTCAAGCGAAGTCTTAAAGGCTCTGGTTACTCTAGCTTTAAGGGTTACGACATCACCATTTGGTATCGAACTTTTAAAAGAAACATTATCTACAGAAGCTGTAACAACGTGAGATTCCGCATGTTTGCCCGCACAAACAGCAGCAACAGTATCCATCCATTTCAATAAATGTCCTCCCATCAAATTATTTAATGGGTTGGTGTAGTTGGGCATTACCATTTCAGTCATAACGGTTTCGGAAAAGCTCACCTTTTTTTCAATCAATTCTTCTTTCACTTATTTTATTTTTTCATTATTGGAATGACGCGTTTTATCTCGTTTGGTTTTCTTGGCTATATTTTTTTCAATTGCTTTTTCTAAATCAATTCCAGTTTGATTTGCCAAACAAGTCAATACAAAAAAAACATCCGCCATTTCGTCGGCCAACATTTCTTTTGCTTCACATTCAGAAACGTTCTTTTTGAAAGATTGTTCGCCATAGATACGAGCCATTAAACGAGCTACCTCTCCAGTTTCTTCGCTAAGTATAGCGGTATTTGTGAGTGGGTCAAAATATCGAACGCCTATTTCTCTAATCCATTCATCTACTTTTTGTTGCCAATTCTTTATTGTCATTTTTAATGTATTTGATAATAAAATCATATTTTTCAATTAGAAAATTAGGATTTTAAAAATATATAATGTAAATTTGCATCGCTTCTTAAAAGCTGGTCGCGTGGCAGAGGGGCTTATGCACTGGACTGCAAATCCAGCTACGGCGGTTCGATTCCGTCCGCGACCTCATCAAACCCTTAGTTGTTATCAATTAAGGGTTTTTTGTTTTTGCTTTCCTTTCAAAAAAATCATAGTTGGTTTGTCACTTTAAAATATTTTTGAATCACTAAAAGAGACAATATATTTTCCAAATCTAGATTCTTAAACTGATTAACAAACTTATGTGCATTTTTTAGAATAGACTCCGCTTTATCGGGGTTTTCTATATAGTAATTTAGTTTTTCTTCTAAATCTGAAAAATCATCTTTTATTTCTATATAATGAAAATCCGCCACTAATAATCCTTCCATAAACCAAGTTTCATATTTGGGCTTTGGCATAACAGCGATTGAGTTGGATGACATTATCCATTTTAAATTGCTGGCTACATCATTCCCTTCAATAGATAATATAAACTTATAATTGAGTTGCTCAGGAATAGACATTTTGTCAACTTTCCATGCTGGATTTAAACTACTATTAATGTTGATATGCCCAATATTACAAATAAAATGACTGTGATATTTTTCTAAAAAAGCAATTCGTTTCTTTTGAGGGTTGTGTACATCTCCTCTCCAGACTAGCTTATCAAGTTTTTTTTCAAAAGCCAAATTATCGTTAACAAAATTAAAATGACGGACTTTATTCCATTTTAATAAAACAGAATTCGCATTCGCGTCAGAGACGGGTCTACTTTTAACAAAGGAAGGTTCATTGGGGACAACGGTTACATCTCCATATAAAAAATGCCCTTTGAAGGAATCTTTAAAATATCTGGCATATTCATAAAAATCAAAATAATAAACTTTACTTCTCTTTGGTATTTTCAAATCTCGAATATAGGTCGGATTATCTTTTAGGTCTGTTGGGGCGTCTAGTTTATTATAATAATTTAAACGTCTTTCAAGCATATCCTGATCAAAATTACCTTTCTTTGATAAAAGGCTATTTAGTTTTTTTCTATAAAAATAGGCAGGCACTAATTGTCTTGAATAATTCAACAGGTAATAAAGGAGCTTATTGTTTTTTATAAAAAAATCGAATTTCAACAAAGTGTATTTTTTGATTTCAAAGTTATAGTTAATTCTTATCATTCAAATCTATTAAATCGAATTCAATAATCTCGCATTTTGCACAAAAAAAACGAGTATAAAAACAAAAGCCTCATAATTACTATAAATTATGAGGCTTTCATTATATCCGATTAGAAAGAATTAGAAGTTATAATTTGCTCCTACTTTCCATGTAGTTCCATTAAATCCAAACTGATTTACTTCCCAAGGGTACCTGAAACGACCACCTAAGTCCGTTACAAAATCACCATTAGTTACTATTTCGTCAGGATATACATTGAATAAATTATTAACGGTCAAGTTTACATTTAAACCTTCCACGATTTCATAACCCAAAATCAAATCATTAATCACTTTAGCAGAAAAAGTTTGATCATTTTCCGGTTTTGAAGCATGTTGCCATGTAACCTCACCAAAATAAGTAGTATTAAAATTAGCAGAAAAATTACCTGCTTTTAAATTTACCCCAAATAAACCTTTCAAGTTAGGTCTAGCTGTTGTTACTCTTGACTGTTCTTTTCTATTGAAAATATCATAACCTTGCTCACCGATTACACCAGGTGCATCAATAGAACCTTTAATTTTGGTTTCGTTATAATTTACACTCAATAACAATCCTAATCTTGCTTTATCTGATAATTCAATTCTTTGATAGTCAGCAACAAAATCTATTCCTTGTGTTCTTGTATCAAGAGCGTTAACAAAAAACTTGATACTTGTCACATTATTATCAATCAAGATTTGTTCAACAGGGTTTACTGTATTTTCATCTCCGTCACTTCCAACTTCTCCTGTAAATAATACACGGTCATTGACAGCGATATTGTAATAATCTAAAGTAATAGACAAATTAGATAAAGGCTTCATAGTTACACCAGCCGTAATATTTACTGCCTTTTCTGCATCTAATGCTGGAACTCCTAAGTTTCTAATCACAGAACTGACATTATTAAATGTTCCTTGATTAGAAATAGTACCACCAGAAACTAATGTTTGAACATTACTTAAATAGATTTGGTGTAAAGATGGCGCTCTAAACCCTGTACTGATTGAAGCTCGTACAGCACCGAAATCTTCCCCTAATAATTGTCTAGCATTTAATTTCCAAGACAAATTACTACCAAAATCGCTAAAGTTTTCAAACCTTAATGCACCTCCTAATAAGAATGATTCTGTAATATCCCAATCTAATCCAGTATAAATACCGACATTACTTCTTGATTCATCCAATTCATTAGATGGTTGTAACCCTGGAAAAGACTGTGCTCCTCCATCAACATAAGACTCTTCTTGTCCCGCTTCAACTGAAAACTTCTCTTGTCGGATTTCAGAACCTAATGAGAAAGAAACATCTCCGAAAGTTTTAGACACATCAATATTCCCCAATACATTTGAGAAATCATATGCTCCAGCATTAAAACTTGTTGGACTTGCAGCACCTAAATCTGTATTAATCGTATTACCAATAGTATAATCAACATTATTTCCACCTATAGTGAAAGATAAATCAGTATTCCAACCATTAATATCATATTTATTACCAAAAGTGAATAGATAATCGTTAATTCCTGTTTCGAATGTAGGTTGGAAACCATTATATGTCTGACCAGCGGGCGTTAATAATCCGTGATCCTCAGAAACCCAATATGGCGTTCTGTAAAGAGCAAATGAAGTTCCGTTTCTTCTCGTGTATGTCCCCGTTGCGTATACTTCACCTTTATCGTCGTTATAAGGTAATGATAAATTACCCGATACCGCATATTTATCATATTCAGGTTGTCCAATATTCATCCCTAAACCTGGGTTATCTTGAATCCAAGGGTGCGAACCGTCAAGAAGTGAATTGGCAAAAGCTTGTGCTTCGTCAAATTCGGCTTGGGTTATTTTTCCAGAAGTAACATCGTCTTGACTAGGTTGGAATACAACTCCGAATAACCCGTCTGCTCCTGGCTCACCAGCTCTATTGGTAGCTTCCTGAGTATAATAAGATGCAGCAAGATTTAAATTACCTTTTTCACCAATATTAAACCCTTTGTTTAATCCTACATTAAAATTCTGACCATCGCCTTCTGTCGTTTGTCCATAACCAACAGTTACTAAACCATCATCTTGTTTTTTCAAAACGATATTGATTACACCAGCAATTGCATCA
>CALAJP010000167.1 GCA_937922815.1 uncultured Saprospiraceae bacterium | reverse complement strand
TATTGGTATCATAGTTTTGACCATAACCTAAGAATAACAATAGAGTATGTGTCAGATAGGGATGGGATTGAGCCGTTTAGAGAGGTGTTACCAGATGTAATATATGAGCAGTCTTATGAAGATTTGTTTAAAGGACAGAATATTATAGATTTTGCAGTAGAATACTTATCTCAGCAATAAATAATATTTGAAAGAATTTTAGGAAGGTTTTGAAAACTGAAAAGTAGAAGGAGGGAATCGGGTTTATTTACTCACTCGTTAATTTTTAATAAAAAAGAAATAGCATGAAGTATTATTGTTTAGGCATTTTTATATTATTGAGCATTAAAGTGAAAACTCAGAATATAACAAAGGTAATTGTAGTAGATGAGTCAAAAATAACTATTCCTCATGCTACTATTCAAGCGAAGAAAGATTTGAGTTTCGGTACAATTTCAAATTTGGAAGGAGAGTTTACTGTTGAAAATTCACCATATGATACCTTTATTGTAAAATCTATTGGATATTATGATAAAACAATTTCTCTAAAAAATAATGACTCTATTTTTTTAGAATCCACTAATTATAAGCTACCAGAAATTGAAGTTGTTGCTGAAGAGCCTAAAATACACCAATTGGGAATACACAAAACTAAGAAGCCTATTCAATGGACTTGTACTAAACAGAATCAGCAGGCTGGTATTTTTATCCCAAATGAAATGAACCAAGAGGTATGGCTAAAAAAAATTAAAGTAGATATTGGTTATTCTTTTGTTCCTAAAGAGGTTAGAAATGTAAATTTAAGACTACGAATATTTGATGTTGATGAGGATGGTTTCCCTGTGAAAGATTTGACTCCCCAAAGTATTATCTTTAAAACATCTCATAAAGGCTGGAATGAAATTCCAATAAGACAATATAAAATAAAAATGCCTATTAATGGTATAGTTGTCTCCTTAGAATGGATAGAAAATGAGAAATTTTATATGGAAGAATGGAGTGATGGTGAAGTTACACAATCCTATGGTCCAGGAATGAAATGTCATACCACAGTCGGAGAAATAAAGTACAAATTTTTAATGTTTGACCCTGAAACTTTTAAATGGTATGATTATTTTGAATACCAATCTAAAATTAAAAATATTGATTTTCCAGATTTTTTTGTACCTAGTATTGGAATAGAAGTAGTAAGCTATTGAGAAAACAAACGATATAAAATGTGGCTACAATCCCTACACGGGTGAATGGTCAGAGTGGAGTGATAATCCACTGAAGAAAAAAGCGATTGAGTATTATGGTCTATAATTCAAAGTTTTAAATTTGACTAACCTCTAGGGGCTAGTCAAAGTATGGAACGTTTAGTTACATTAAAAGTATTATTTTTCAAAACTTTTCTGTTCGATTACCGAAGGTTCGTATAGTTTTCTTCTCTTTTCGTCTAAACAGAAAGCCCCGTTACTACTATTTTAAGATAAGTTTGTTTTGGTAATTATTTTTTCATTTTACTAAAATGACAATATTATGCAAAAAACATCAAAAGCATTTGGGGCCGCTTCGTGGTCTGCTATGGGAATTGGAACGGTAGGTTTTTTAATTGGTTTGTGGCGGTCAGATATGCTCCTCAATGAGAAAGGATTTTATTTCACACTTTTAATGTTTGGGCTTTTCGGTGTGATTTCACTTCAGAAAAGTGTTCGTGACCGATTAGAAAATGTACCTGTTTCGGATATGTATTACGGTATTTGTTGGTTCGCTACTATGGTTTCTATTGCATTGTTGGTTATAGGTTTGTGGAATGCCGAATTATTGCCTAGCGAAAAAGGTTTCTATGCTTTCGGGTATTTATTAGCCATATTTGGAGCTATCGCTGTTCAAAAGAACACGAGAGACGATTTGAATGTAGGTTAACAGTCTTTATTTTTTCTAATTCTTTTAGCGGTTGATTTTCTTTTCGCAAAACAAGTAAGCTTTTTGCATTTCAGTAGAAATAAATGTATTTGTTAGCTTTTAATATATATCTTTGGGTACTAGGATTTATAACAAAACAAAATTCTTTTATTTAGATACTAAATTAAAAATGAAAAATAGAGATTTAGCCTTAGAAATGGTTCGAGTTACGGAATTAGCTGCTATAAATGCATCGTTTTTTGTAGGACGTGGAGACAAAGAGGGAGGAGACAAAGCAGCCGTAGATGCTATGCGTCATTATTTGAATACAATTGATATCGATGGAACAATAGTTATTGGAGAAGGGGAGAAAGATAAAGCGCCTATGTTATTTAATGGCGAAAAAGTAGGGACAGGCAATGGACTTTCTGTTGATATTGCAGTTGACCCCGTAGAGGGAACTACACTAATGGCAAATGGTCAACCCAACTCTATTGCTACAATAGCTCTGGCAACTACAGGTTCTATGTTAGATCCTGGGCGTTCTTTTTATATGGATAAAATTGTAGTTGAAAAACAAGCGAAAAATGCCATAGACCTGAGCCAATCTCCAACAAAAAATTTGCAAGAAATAGCAAAAGCACTAAAAAGAGATATTCGTTCGCTAACGGTTTTTGTATTGAATAGACCTAGGCATCAAGAACTGATTAAAGAAATAAGAAGTTTGGGAGTTAGAATTTTATTACATGACCACGGAGACGTTTCGGGAGCAGTTGCAGCCGCATTACCCGATACTGCGGTTGATGTGTTAATGGGGGTGGGAGGTACACCCGAAGCTATTATTTCGGCGGCGGCTCTGAAGTCTTTAGACGGAGGCATGCAATGCCAACGGGCACCGCAATCTAGTCAAGAAGAAAAAGAGATATTGGAAGAAGGAAGTGATTTGAGCGAAATATTAACATTAGATCAGTTAATTACTTCAGATAATACATTTTTTGCAGCTACTGGATTAACTACGAGCTCATTTTTGAGAGGTGTTCGTTTCAAAGGAAACCAAACGGTTACTACTCAAAGTATTGTGATGCGTAGCAAATCAGGTACAATAAGGTATATAGATGGAATTCATAACTTGGATAGAAAAAGAACACAGGTCAATTTTGATGTAAATGGGTGAAAAATAATTATAGCGTAGGGAACTTTTTTCATTATTTTTTTTGTTAAAATGAAAAAAGTATAATCCTATGAAAGTAAAAAACTATTTGGCCTTTTTGGTTCTTATTATTTTAGCATCTTGTTCAAATAATGAAGAAGAAGTACAACAAGGCGATATTTTTGTAAAAGTGAAACAACCACTTTTAAAAAATGGAAAATTATCTGCTGAGAATTTAAAAGTAAAATTAGAACCAGGCAATAAATCCTATAGTTTAGGTACTGATTGGACGATTTTGATTAGAGATATAGAATTAGGTTCTTATCAGGTAAAAGTATCAAACGATTCCGAAACGGTATTTGGTTCAACGGGAGTCTCTGTTTCTGAAGGAGATTTATTAGAGGTTAATATTCCTTTAACAGTAACGGATGAATTTTATGAAGGCAAACCTGAATTGAGAATTATCGGGTTAGAAATTAACGAATATTATACGCACTCACTTGATAAAGATAATCACGTAATTGTAGGTAAAGTTTCAGATATTAATTCTTCTGCAGACCAAATCGAAATTGTCGCTACCTTGAAAAGATATGATTACTTCTCTGAAGTTATTTATAAAGGAAGCCCAAATGGAGATGGTGAATTTGAAATTTCGTTTGATAATCCTGATATTTCGACAGGAAATTATACTTTAGAAATAAAGGCTATTGACGAAAATGGACTTGAAGGAATTATTGTTACAGATATTTTTTTATTTAAAAGTTATTCTACGCAACTACTAAGCGTTGAGAAAGTTAATGGAGGAACCAAAGTAACTTGGGAGCCTGTAGAACAAGATTCTAATTTCCCATCATATACTATTGAAGCTAAACTGAGTTGTCAAGATTACTTCTTTCAGGTAAATTCAATATACGATTATTCTCAGTCTAGTTATATTGATGAAGGTATTTATCCAAATGGAGAGATCACTTATAGAATTGCTATCAATTCGGAGGTTGCATTTGTTTCTAATGAAATAAGTATTGCTCATGAAAGTTATAAACTAGATGGAACTGAGCTGACTTTAGGAGGAGATGTTATCGATAATGTTTTACCTTTTTATCAAGTTAGTGGTATGAAAGAAAGAGATAGTATTCAAGATAGCTATACGGCAAGGTATAATGCTTATTATCATGATGACTTGGTCGTGCATTTTGGAAACGATGAGGGAGTATCTTTGTCTGAATTTAAACGTGAAAATAATATTCACTACACGTTTAACCCTAATAATGGAACAAGAACGTTTAAAAATGTTCCTGTAGGAGATACTATAGTAAAAGTAATTCCAATTGATGAAAACAACTATTTATTTATAAAAGAGTCGTATGATTATTACTCAAATAATGCTGTTTATTTATATAATAGCACCGATGATGACTTAACACTTCTTGAAGGACTAGACCTTCATTCTTATTCCTATAGTTATACCACTTATGTAATGAATGATGATGAAAACATAGTAATGATTTCGGGAAATGAAGTTACCTATTTCTTGAATTTAGATGATAAAAAGGTAGTTGATTTTAGGGGACATGCATTTCCAGAATTAAAGCAAATTGCAGGAACTAATAATTATGTCTCTTCATATGGAATTTATACTTGGGATGCAGATAAAAATCTTTTCAGTGCAAAAATTGAAGTATTAGACGGACTTAGTAATTGGATAAATGTTTACCAATATGAAGATGAGTATTACTTTATAGAAACAGATAACTACGATCCTAAGTATGTTTATTATAATCTAAGTGATGAGACTGAAAGAAGAGGAGCCGTAGGGCGAAGTAACTCGATTGGTGGTGTCGAATTTAAAATAACAGAATCTGGTTTTATTGCTACTGATAGTTATCAGTATGGTTGTGAGCAGGTTGAATATTACGAAAGAAATGACTAACAGGTGAAATACTTATTGGTGATAAATAAAGTTTCTAAAAGCAGTATTACAAATGGTAAGGCTACTTTTAGAAACTTTTTTTGTCTATAATATTTTTTGTTCCTTGCTCAAATTCTCTCTCGCCTTCTCCTCATATTTATCAATAAAATGAGGAGAATGGAAGATGGTAGGTTTGTTAATAAAATGTTGAATAACTTTCTTTCTACCTCGATTATACATAAAATCGGGATAGATAGAATACTCTTTTCGAATGTTTTGGCAATATTCCTCATAGATAGATTGAGACAGCCCAAGAATAGTAATATCAATATCTAAAAAATAATTCAAATCCGAATCATCTGATTTTAGATGTTTTTGAGTAGCTTCTATATAATGAAAAACTTTATCAATTTTGTCAAATGAGGTATTTTGAATTCTCTGCTTGAAAATTAAAGCACTTTTATGCTCATTTTGATTGGAAGTAGATTTATAAACGATATCATGATAAAATATAGCAAAGAGAATACTGTCGTAGTCTTGAATTAAATGTTGAACATCATTAAACTCATTCAACATATTTTCGAGATGACTGAGATTATGATAATA
>CALAJP010000166.1 GCA_937922815.1 uncultured Saprospiraceae bacterium | reverse complement strand
CGTCGATATTTTGGTGGAAGATTCCAAAGGACAAGTCATCATTATTGAGTTGCAATATAATCGAGAAGTGGATTATTTTCATCGAATGCTCTTTGCTACTAGCAAAGCCAGTACTGACTACATGAAATCTGGCTACGAATATCAAAATATCAAAAAAGCTATTAGCATCAATTTGTTATATTTTGAATTAGGGCAAGGGCAAGATTACGTGTACCACGGAACTACTAATTTCATCGGAATTCACCTAAATGATGAATTACAATTATCAAAAAAACAAAAAGAATCCTTTGTCAAAGAAAAGGTTTATCAGCTGTTTCCTGAGTATTATGTTATTCAAATCAATAAATTCGATGATGTAGCCAAAACTCCACTCGATGAATGGATTTATTTCTTGAAAAATACAGAATTACCGAAATCTTATACCGCAAAAGGACTAAATCTAGTTGCTGAAAAATTAGCTTACGAGGCGATGACTCCAGCACAAAGAATCGCTTACGACAAGCACCAAAAATATCTTCACTCTGAAAAAAATATTGTCGATACTGCAAGAGATGAGGGGAAGGAAGAAAATTCAAAAGAAATTGCCTGCAAAATGAAGAAACGAGGTATGGATGTTTCTCTTATCTCAGAATTGACTGGACTGAGTGTTTCTGAAATCGAAAATTTAGATTGTTAGTTGGGTGGGTTGGCGGATTGGCGGATTTGATTTGCTAACTAAACGCTGTCCTCTCCCTTAATCCCTCTCCAAAGAGGGAAATAAAGCTTCTTTTTGAAAAATTTCCTTAATCACGTCATGCAGGTTCTCCCTTTGGAGGGAGTCAGAGGGAAGATCCACGTCTAGTTTGCTCTTCACTCATTTGAGATACTAAGAATTCGTTGTCCTCTCCTTTTTAAAAAACCATTCTAACGCTGCCTCTGCGAAAAGGGAAGCTAACTGGACTAAAAATACATAATCGCTTCCAATTCAAAATATTAAACACCATTAAGATTCATTTTTTTGCTCCCTCTCAAAAATATGTAGATTTTTGTTACTATCAAGAACATACAGTTTATCATCTTTAAGCTGTGGTGCTTCTTCAAAATAAACACCTGGTTGACTCCTCACAGACCAAACTATTTCGTTGGTTTTCCTATCAATAACTCCAACTACCATAGGGAATTTCCCTGCTACATTTGCACCTGAAAACGTAATATAATTATAGTACAAACGAGAGCGTTTGAAATACCATTCCTTATCGCTTGATACATTAAAATCTTTTATTAAGATTGATTGTTTCTTTAATAAATCTAACTCAAACATACAGTTTTGAACTAATAAATAAGCTTTGTTTTCTGATGCTGAAAGTTGCCATTTAATTCGTCCTGACATATTTCTACTAGGAAAATCAAAAATTGGATTTGATGATACTTCCGCCAAAAAATCATTAATTCTCCATAGTTCTTCTCCCGTTTCAATACAAAATGATACTAATTGAAATCTACCAATAAATACTAAAAGCTCATTTTTCCATTGACCTATTATTTGAAAGACTTTTCCGTCAAACTTTTCTTCTTCTAAGTTATACCATTGTTGAGCAGCAATATCTATGGAATAAAATTTAACAGTATCAGAGACAAAGAAAATATTGATTTTATTAGCTGTGGCAACTTCAGCACATACATGCAATTTTTTTGTAGCATAGTAACTTCCAGACCTAAATTCTTTTTCATAAACAACTTCTAGCTCTTTATTTAAAAATTGTATGTATTTATTACGTTCTTTCTTATATGTGGAAATCAAATAAGATCCTATTTGACAACGTGCATGAAAATCTTTCCTAAAGATTTCCTTACCATCAAGCCAAAACGAACTTTTATATTTATTTACATTTGAAAAAATTAAATAGTCATTCCAATAAAAGGGATTCCCAAAAACTTCTTTATCAATTTGACTTGAGTACTTTTTATTGAAAATTTTAAATTTATCATCCTTATTAACCTGAAAAAAAAGGTCTTCAACTTCTAAATTATATCCCTGTATTTTTTTTATTTTTTCTAGAGGTTTGTACATTATTTCACTTTTATAAAGCCATAAAGCTCCGTATTATTAAGATTAGGAACTACTACATCTAAAAAATCATCAATATTATCTACTTGAAATTCCTCAATAAATCTTGTCTCACCCATATAATCGAATAGTTCTTGAGCTTTACTTTCTTTTAGAAATAGTTTTTGGTACTGCTCTTTGATATGTTTAACAGCTTGGTCTTTTGTCATTTTGCTATAGCTACTATTTTTAGATTTCTTAAATCTAGAATAATCAAACCACAATTCAAAAATCTCATCATTCTTGAAATAGTCTTTTAGTTGTTTTGATAAATCCCAACCTCCAATTTTGTTAATAGACCCCGTAACACTCCAACTTTTACCATCAATTAGTTTAGTATTTAAAACAAAATCGGCTGTATTATTCAATTCATCTATATATTTAAATTCAAAGGCAGTTACACCTGCTTTGTCTTTTAAGATACGAGAAATAAATTCGGCCCCTTTCTGTTTCCTAACATCCAAAGATAAATCTTTTACAATTAGTTCAAACCCTGGTATCTTAGAATATCTATTTGCAAAACTTTCAAGAATATTCAGCATTATATCATGAGAAGGTAAATGTTGAACTGATTCCACATCATTAGGTGGGTCGCTGGCACTATACGAGCACCAGTGGAAAACTAAATCTGCTTACGCTTGAACTATGAAAAAGACGATTACTCAAAATTCAGTTTAGTCTTTTTTCTTAATATTTCATATCGCTTTCCCATCATAAATAAAAATTCAGGTTTTATATTTATTTGACTAACTGATATTGTACATAATCCAACTTCACCTGATTCATAACTTACAATTTCATAATCTGATTTAGATTGTAAATTAACATCCTTAATAGCACTTTCTACAGCTTCTTTATCATCAGCAAATATTACAAATTCAATCTTATTTAATCCCATCAATTAATATAATTTTTACGTTAGGAAACATACTATTAAAATCACTAATAATTCCAGCACAAGATGAACAATACCCTATTTCTGAAACTATTTTAATTTCTCCCGTGTGACTTAAATATTGCTGACCAACCACAGCATTAGGCTGTAACTCTCTCCCTAAATCGTTAAGCATTTTATATTCCGAATCATCAGGTCTTTTAAAGAAAACACCGTCAGCATTTGGAGCATCAGTAGCTTCCCAAATATAAGGCTTTTCCAAAGGAGTAATATCCCCACTGATCCATTTTGGATTTGCCGTAAGCTGTGACATAGGTTGACCATTAACTATACCATCTAAGTAAGCAATATTCTTTCCACTTGAAATAGATGGATTAAGTTTTCTAAAATCTCTAATATTATTTAATGCATCCTTAACTTCATCAGCAGATGCTAACCTTTTATTTGTTAATGGTAACAAATTATTATTTGATACATTTTTCAATCCACTAATAAACGCTTGTCTCCTTGTTCCTGAAGATTTAAGACTTTCAAAAGCTAGTTGTATTGCATCATCAGTTATATCTGGGTTCAACAACTTAAAAGCGTTAACTGCTTCTATATTATCAAGAGTTCGCAAAGAAGCTTTACCATTTGATAACACCTTCCAACTATCAACCAAGTTAGGGTTTTTAACGAATCTTTCTATAAAATCTTTTCCTGTTTTTGCAAAATCATCAAATAAAGCTCCTGCTTGTCCTTGAGGTAGTTTTTCGAGTAGTTTTTGAAATTGAATTGAATTGTTATTCATCAAAATACCAATATTAGGGTTACTTTGTAATAACTTGATGAATTCATTATAATCAACTTCTTCTAGTTTAGATAAAACGCTAAGGTATTCACCAATCAGTTCTGAATTAATATTTGCATTTCTTAATGCTCTCTGAATTAATAAATTACAACCACTGTTAAACGTACTTAGGACCGCTAACTCACCAACAAAATAATTATTTGTAGAATGCGGGTTAATATCTGTTACCCACCCACCTTTAGTATATTCTATGGAATCAACAGTATAATAATTGTCTTTTCCTTTCAAGTGCATTCCTGCTTGGATTTCATCCAAAGGACAAGTCATCATTATTGAGTTACAATATAATCGTGAAGTGGATTATTTCCATCGTATGCTATTTGCTACCAGCAAAGCGAGTACCGATTATATGAAATCTGGTTATGAATATCAAAATATCAAAAAAGCGATT
>CALAJP010000165.1 GCA_937922815.1 uncultured Saprospiraceae bacterium | reverse complement strand
CTATAAGAGCTAGAGTTAGTAGGCTAGTTCGAAAAACTTTATCTTTCTCTAAATCTGATAAATGGCACAATTTAGCTATTGCATGGTTCTTTTGGCAATTTAACATTGAAAGACTAGAGCATTATATTTGATACACCGCCTTTTAATCCATATAAATTCATTCATAATAATGTCTACTATTTATAAATAAGATTTTATATTTGTACAAAATTAGTGGCCCAGGTGGTGGAATTGGTAGACATGCCATCTTGAGGGGGTGGTGCTCTTATGGGCGTGCAAGTTCGAATCTTGTTCTGGGCACTTTTTTATCTTAGTAATCTTTCTACGAAGCTACCTATTTGATGCTTTTTGTCAATAAAATGTACTTCCAAAATCCAAGAACGTTCTTTTCCTTGTCCATCTTTTTCAGCCATACTTTTATTATTGTCTGGATGAACATAAAGACTTTTGTCCATTTCATCTAATTTCTCATGAGGAAAATGTCCTACAATATGTCCTGCAATTTCGGCATTAAAGTCCCAACCTTTTTGCAACGCTAATTTTTCTACAAAAGCGAATAATTCAGCTCCAGTCATTGCTGGATTATTTAAATAAAATTGATTTGCTTCTATCCAAGATTCTTCAACATCTTTTTGCAATTTTAGTTTTCTTTCATCATTACCCAACACATACGTTTTTCCAATATCTGCTTCCCATTCTTCGAAAATAGGTCCAAAATCAAGGAAAAGAATATCATCTTCTTGAATGGTTAATACGGGAGGGTTTTCGGCATAAGGCAATAATGTATTCGCCCCAGCACGAACAATTCTTTTATGCCAAAATTTTCGAATCCCAAAAGCCTCGTTTGCCAAATCGAAGATTTCTTTATTGAGTTCTTTTTCTGTTTTGCCTGCCGAAATCAAACCTCTCTGTTCAATTAAATCAAATAATTGAAAAGCTTTATTTTCGACGGCTATTAATTTTTCTAATTGAGTCATAACTAAAGTTTAAGAAGCAATTAATTGCATTAAATACGCACAAATCAAGGCTCCGTACGTGCCTAAAGTATATCCTAACACCGCCATCAAGGCTCCCACAGGTGCCAATGAAGGATTGAATGCCGATGCTACAACAGGTGCTGACGCTGCTCCACCTATGTTAGCCTGACTGCCCACTGCTACAAAAAATAGCGGTGCTTTAATCAGTTTAGCAACCGTTAATAACAAAAGTACATGTACCGTTATCCAAACAAAACCGATAGTCAATATAATGGGATTGTTAAATACTTCATTGATATTCATTTTCATTCCGATAGTTGCTACTAAAAAATAGATAAATAGAGAACCAAATTTCGATGCTCCTATCCCTTCCATTTTTTTTACTTTTGTAAATGAAAAAGCCAACCCAATAGCTGTTGCCAACACCACTAACCAAAAGAAATGGGAAGTTAAAGCATTCATTTTCAAGGCGTCTAATTGGTCTTTATAACTTTCCATAAACGGTTGAATCAAGTTCGCTCCCAAAGTAGCAAGAGCCACCCCTCCAAAGCCAATCGCCATTAAATACATCAAATCATTTGTGCTTGGGTTCTTTTCATTTTTAGCTCTAAAACTTGAAATTTTACTTTCTAATTTTTTGATGGCAGAGTTATCCGCACCCAACCAATTGTCGATACGGTCTGAATATTTGGCTGAAAACAGTAAGATTCCTAACCATAAATTTGAACAAATTACATCAACGACTATCATTCCACCAAAAACATCTTCTGGCACTTCGAATATTTCTTTCATCGCCGCTTGGTTCGCTCCTCCCCCTATCCAACTCCCGCCTACGGTTGCCAACCCTCTCCACAAAGAGTCGGAATCCATATCTGCAATGGTCGGAATTAATGATTGCGTAATCAATAAAGCGATAGGTCCACCGATAACAACTCCGATAGTTGCAGTCAAAAACATGATAATTGATTTGCCTCCGAGCCCTATTATTCCTTTCAAATCAGTGCCTAAGCATAAAAAAATCAAAGATGCTGGAAGCATATATCTCGAAGCAACGTAATATAATTGCGAACCTTCTGAAGAAATCACATTCAATGGCCATTTCAATAATGCAGGCACAAAATAGCACAGTAATAAAGGAGGGAAAAAAGTATAAAATCGCTTCCAATACTTATTATTCAAATTTGAGGTATAAAATATCAACCCCAAAACAACAATTAATATTCCCAATGCAACGGCATCTTGATGAAGGGCAGTTAATATAGTAGCTATCATTTTCTGTTCTTAATATATTTTAATAAAAAGCTAAGCGAAATACGATATGTTTCGTCCGACGAATGAGTAAATGTACGAAAGGATTTACTAAGACTAAAACCCCAACCTCAAATTCTATAATAACTAGTTTTCAAATAAGGATTTACACATTAACAACCGAAACTAAGTTTTCGATTCAATCGCATTTTATATTTATACTTTCAATAAGGATTAAAAAATAATAAAATGAATATAGCAATCGTAAGAAGATATAATGTAATCTGCGTCAGTGTTGATAAAATAAAGTTGAACAACTAAAAAATGGCCATACCCATCTAAGAATATGGTCTTGAGGTTCTATTTAAAAGTAATATTTGGTAACATTAGGCTAAATTTCTCTGCCTCTCTTAAAATACAGTTAGCAGATCGAATATAATACTTTTAGCATTGTCAACAATTACACCTGAAAAACTTAATCCTTAATAGCTCTCAAAAACTTATTTTGGAATTGTTCTTCAAGGAATTTACCTGAAAAGTCATAAGTACTGGTTTCGGAAGAACGGTGTTTAACCCCTCTTGACTCGACACACATATGTCTAGCTTCGATACATACCGCTACATCTTCAGTTTGCAGTAAATGTCTAAGTTCTGCACCTATTTGAGTAGTTAAACGCTCTTGGACTTGTGGTCTTCTACAATAAAAGTCCACGACTCTATTTAATTTAGATAAACCAATTACTTTATCAGAAGCATAATAAGCAACATGTGCCTTCCCAAAAATAGGTAAAAAGTGATGTTCACAAGTAGAGTATACATCTATATCTTTCTCCAACAACATTTGTCTATACTGAAAATTATTTTCGAAGAGACTAATACTGGGAAAGTTCTGTTTGTCTAAACCTGAAAAAATTTCATCCACAAACATTTTCGATACTCTTTTGGGGGTATCTTTTAAACTATCATCCGTCATATCCAAGCCTAAGGTTTCCATTATCTTTTCGAAATGATATTGGATAACTTCTTTTTTATTATCAGAATTATTAGGCATTGGCTCTATGTTTTGATGAGATTTTGTGGCAGTCTTTTCAAACTTATTGTTATTCATTGAAAACGAAATTTTGTCAAAAGTAGTGAAATTGGACGTAATTTGTAGAATTACTTATTTCAATAACCATAACACAAACTTTGAATAGAAAGTTTAAAAAGAATCCTCTGAATCTAAAGATTCCTTTAATTCAGCTATTTGTTCTTGCTGATCCGCTAACTGTTCTTTGATGTCCGTAAACCCGTCTTGCATCATTTCCATTAGCATAGGAAATAATCCACTGGCGTCAGGCTCTAAACCATTATTGGCTGGAACTGTATCTACTTTTTTTAACACATATTTGATACTCCACACTTCTTGAATATCATGAATGCTCACTATTTGTGGACTATATGAGTTATCAAAAGAGGTTAGTATAATTTTCTCTTTACTAAACTCAGGGATAATAGAATTGACATGAATATCACTGCGAGTAACAACAATATATCTATTTCCTTCTATCAACTGTGTTTCCCATTCGAAAGGGTCAATGAATAAACCGATGACACGATCATCATTTTGGTACAAAGGAGCCATCCCCTCTCCTACCACCTGAAAGGATCTTAAATTTAAGTCTTGTTCATAATCAAAAGGCAGCCGAATAGCAGGAATTTCTTGCAATTCGGCTACTTTATGTAAAATCATAGGATATTTCATTCGGTTTTCGCCCGAAATATCCAGCATTATTTTTTTATCTTCTTCATTCTGAAAGACTACAGATTGAACGTTCGAAGGTTTATCGTCTAAAAAAATAGCCCCATCATTTAAAAACAAGTAATTGGGATTAAATGAATAAGTAACTATTGCTTTACGAATCAACTCCACAGGTGCATCACGACGTCCTTTAACTATTTCACTCCAACTCTGGGGCAAATAATTAAGAGAAAGGGAAAATTGACGATTCGAACGAACGATAGCCGAAGCTTTGAGTTGTTCGACACAATTTAATAACCTTTTGGTAACCTCGTTTTGCATAAAAAATATCGTTTTTTCCCTTAGAATGAATCAATGATTTGACCAAAGCCTTCTGCATCTAAAGAAGCTCCGCCAACTAACCCACCATCAACATCTGGTTGAGAGAATAATTCTTTGGCATTTCCTGGTTTTACAGAACCTCCATAAAGAATAGAACAATTCTGAGCCGCTTCTGCTCCAAAATGTTCTGCTAAGTGTGCTCTTAATGCTTCTTGCATTTCTTGTGCTTGTTCTGGAGAAGCTGTTTTTCCCGTTCCTATTGCCCAAATTGGTTCGTAAGCAACAATGATTTTCGAAAAAGAATCCGCAGATAAATGTGCTAAAGAATCCGTTAACTGTCCTTTTACAAAATCAATATGTTTACCTGATTCTCTAATTTCTAAATTTTCACCACAACAAAAGATAGGTGTCAAACCTTTTTCCAAAACCTTATCCACTTTCGCCTTTAATAATTCATTGCTTTCATTAAAAATTTCTCTTCGTTCCGAATGTCCTAACACTACGTGAGTAGCTCCAATAGAATCAATCATGTCCACAGAAATTTCTCCTGTATAAGCCCCTTTATCATTTTCATTACAGTTTTGAGCTGCAATAAAGACTTTACTATTCGATGCTGTTGCCTCGACTGCGGACTGCAAATGTGTAAAAGGAACAGCGATGATTACTTCAGTACCATCTGCTACTGTTTTTGTTGATAATGCCTTAGCTAATTGAGTTCCTTCTGAAATAGAAGTATTCATTTTCCAGTTTCCAGCAGCTATGTTCTTTCTTGCCATGATTTAGATTTTGATGATTAAAAAACACCTGAAAAACCAATAATAGTTGTTGTTTCAAGATTCCCAAAAGTACAATTTATCAACCAATTAGTGAAAGAAAAACAGAGCTAAGCTTAGAATTATTATTATTTTTCCATTCTAACATCTACGGCTTTTATTCAATTAATATCTTCTAAAAATGTACGTTTTTAACAATCCATACGTTTACTAATTTAAAATTGACCGTTCACCTTTTTTTAACTACTAAATCATTTAGTATCTTCGAGCTTAGAATTAAATTTTGATATGAAGAAAATACTTGTTTATATATTTTGTTGTTTTGGATTTTACTCTTTAAATGCTCAATCTTCTGTTGACGAATATTTGGAAAAAATTCGTAATAACGAGGCTTTATTAACCGCATTTATGAATCAAATGCCGAAAGGTGGCGACCTTCACCATCACTTTAGTGGCTCGGTTTATACCGAAACTTATGTTGATTTTGTGATAGATGAAAATTACGCTATTGATGTTAATAAGTTAATCGTTGCTGAAAAAATACCAAACAAAAAGGAAGGTTGGACTACTTTTAGTGAATTAAAAAAAGAGCGGAAATTAGAAAAAACAAGACGATTATTACTAAGAAAATGGTCAGTAATGGACCATGATCACTTACATCACAATACACCTGATGAACAATTTTTTTCCACTTTCGAAGAATTTAGATTACCGAATCTAAAAACCTTAGAAATAGGAATGCAAGAATTGAAAAAAAGAGCTATCATAGAAAACGTTCAGTACTTAGAAACACAATACGAACTGGTCGTTTGTGATGACAATTCTGATATAAACAAAGACGTAGATTTGCGAACAGCAATAAAAGCTAATGATTCGAAATCCGTAGATAAATTATTAGAAGAAATATACCAATCTTTCGATTTAAAACAATTGACTGCTTGTGCTATTGAACACAATAACAAATTAATTCACGAGCCTCACCGAAAGCTAAAAATTGACGAAGAAGGCAAATTCATAATGAGGTATCAAAATTATGTACTTCGCTTTTTTGAACCTACTTTTTTCTTCAAACACCTAGTTTTGGCGTGTATTTCGGAACAACAAAGTCCATTAGTAGTCGGTGTAAATATTGTAGCTCCTGAGCACGAATCAACTTCCATGCAAGATTATGCTTTGCATATGCGAATGTTCCATTTTTTGAAAAAGAAATATCCTACGATAAAATACTCGATGCATGCGGGCGAATTGACGCTAGGACAAGTAGAACCCGAAGAACTTACCTGGCATATCAGCGATGCCGTTTATACTGCTAAAGCCAATAGAATAGGGCATGGAGTCGATTTAGCTCACGAAAAAAAGGTCTACGAATTATTAGATTTTATGAAAAAAAATGAAATCCCTGTAGAAATAAATCTATCGAGCAATGAATTTATTTTGGGTGTAAAAAACGACCAACACCCTATTCAATTATATCATGAATATGGCGTACCGATTGTTATCAGTTCGGACGACGCGGGGGTGCTGCGTTCAAGTCTGAGTCATCAATATGTGTTATTGGCAAAACGCTACCCTTTCATTTCTTATGCTGACATCAAAAAAATGGTTTACAACTCCATTAAGTATTCATTCATTGAAGAAGATAAGATTAAACAAGACTTGATATTAAAATTAGATTCGGAGTTTGAAAGATTTGAACAAATATTTGAGAAATAATTATTGTAATCTTTTTATGTACAAAAACGTGGATAGCTTAGTTATCTCGTTCACATAACAAAACATCAAACACCTAATTTTCGTTACTAAAATTGTATTAGATTTTGCAACCGATAGTATTAAGTATTTTATTCGCACTGCTTACCCTCAATTTATTAAGATGAGATATAATTTTTTAACGCTTATATTATTAATTTTCATTTTCGCATGCAGTGAAACGAAAACAAGAAAAAGAGTAGACCCCGATTTTGGTTTTGAAGAAAAGGTGGAAACGTTAAGAAAAAATCCAACTATCAAAAATGGAGTATATAAAAGGTATCACGAAAAAAAAGTATTAGCCGAAGTTGCTCACTACAAAAATGACACACTCGATGGGCAAAGAATTCTTTTTTATGAAAACGGAGATACTATGTCTATCGAAACTCATTTGATGGGTAATTTCCATGGGCCTTTTTATGATTTTCATGAAAACGGGACGTTGAGGTTGGAAATGAATTATATTGATAATAAAATAGAAGGCAAATCAAAAGCGTATTATGATAATGGTCAGTTGAAAGAAATAGTTACTTTTGTAGCCAACGAAGAAGTAGGCCCTTTTATAGAATATCACTCCAATGGAAAATTGAAAGCAGAAGGAAATTATATTGATGGCGGACTAGAACAAGGCGAACTGTTACTTTATGATTTGAATGGTAAGTTGGAGAAAAAAATGGATTGTAAAAAAGGAATTTGCTATACTACTTGGACACCCGAAAAACCGTAATTTATGTCTTTGAAAAAGCTATTTTTTTTATTAAATTTTCTCTTAATCCCATTTTTTCTTTTTGGCCAAGAAATAGGAGGAAGCCAAGCCTTTTCTTTTCTAAGGCTTTCTCAACATGCCATGACTACTAGTTTAGGAGGAACAGCCATTAACGCTTTAGCCGCCAAACCGAGTTTGATACGTCAAAACCCTGCTCTCCTCAGTGAAGGTATGGTCAAAAAAATCGACTTTTCTTTTTTATCTCTTTTTGCAGGAACCAGTTTCAGTGAAGTTGCCACAGTAATCAAACATAAGAAGATAAAAATGCCCATTGGTATCAATTTTCAGTTTATGAATTATGGCTCTTTCGATAGAACGAATGCGAGTGCCCAAACTATCGGCAGTTTCAATGCTCAAGAGTTTTCTGTCGGAATTGGTTCTGCCATGAAATTATCTAAACAGATTAATTTAGGTTATAATTTAAGGTTTATACATTCCAATTTGGCTAGTTATAAAGCATCAGGAATAGCCGCAGATGTGGGATTGACTTATACGACAAAGAAGAATAGTCAGTTCGCATTGGTTCTAAGAGATGCCGGTTCAACGCTCAGCTATTATGAAAACATAGAGTCACGCCCGCTGCCTATCGCCATTCATTTCGCCTATTCAAAAACATTGAAACATCTTCCTTTTCGTTGGACGCTAACCTATAGAGATGCGAATCGTTGGAATACTAGGTACGATGACCCTAATTTTAATATTATTGAAAATATTTTCAGCAATAGCAATACTAATGAATCATCGTCATTTGAAGATTTTGTAGATACATTTTTTAGACATATTTTATTTTCTGGCGAATTGTTTTTAGGTGCAAAAAAGAATTTCAATATACGTTTTGCCTATGACTATCAACAATCCAGAGAATTGAAATCTGAAGAACTCCGAAGCCTTGCCGGGCTTAATTGGGGATTAGGGTTCAAAATTAAAAGTTGGGTCATAGATTTCGGAAAATCATATTATTCTGTTTCGAGAAGCTCAAATCACATTAGTCTTCAACTTACTTTATAATTTCGATATAATCTTTAACAAATGCGTCCTTGTTTTCATCAGGCTTAAAGATTATAAAGTAGGTTCCTTCCACTATTTTTCTATCATTTGCTTTTAAAAATGCCCTATCAGGCGTTCCGTCCCAATCATTTTTATATGGTGCTGCTCTAAATATAATATCTCCCCAACGGTTAAATATCACAACACTGTTATTAGGATATTTATGTAAGTCTTCAATAAGAAGAACATCATTACGCCCATCGTCATTTAATGTCAACAACTGTGGTATAAATACATCCGGTTGATTCTCCTCTATAAGGTTAAACAAAGTAAACTGATTTTGAGGAGCAGGGATAGTAGCTGTTATTTTTCTATTATCTGTATCATAAATCTGGTCTCTTAATCGTAACCAACCAGAGTTACTTGAATTTTCCATTCGAGAAAAAACCCCTAATTCGTCTTCGTTCTGTTCAAAAGCTTCGTGCCCAAGATATGAAAAGTCAATATCTTGTTTACCGATACTTTCGCTCAGTACAAAATGTCTTGATATAGAAATTTTATCTTCATTTTCAAATGTTACATGGCCTCTACGAATAATAAATTCGTCAGATGAAAAATCAGGGCTCGTAAAACCAATCCCTATATTACCTGGTTCATACCAAGTAGATGGTTCGGTTTTAATAACTTTAATAATTTCGCTATCATCTCGAGCCGTTATATAGCTTTCATCTCTTTCTTCATAAATAGAACCTCCTAATAGTATATCAGAATTCGACATAAAAACGACTCCGTCTAATAACGTAAAATCTTCAACTTCCCAGTTAGTCCTCATATCAATATCTGCTTCCACCATTGTGTTTCCAGTATTGATTTCATTATTTCCAGTAAGCATGATTTCGTCAAAAGAACTACTTCCTATGATAGTATTGACAGAGGAATCCATTTCCATACTTCCATTATTATCAATATTTACATTATCAAAAGAAAAATATAAATTATCCAAGCCTACTATTGTAGCCCCTTGATTAACTAAATAACCGTTTTGAGCAACAATCCAAGTAGGAAATAATAGCAGTATCAATATTTTAATATTGTTTGTCATTATCTTATTCTTTCAATTAATAATGAAGATCCATTAGCAACCATTTTCAAATCTCCCTTCTCGCTATACCTTCTTCCTTGTAATTGTATAACACTATTAGCCGTTAGATTCAGAACTTTAACTACCGTGCTTGTAGAAGAATGCACATCTTTATTTCTATGATAATTAAATGCTTTAGAACCCGCAGTTTCGGTACCATTAACAGTTAAATGGAACTCTGCTCCAGACCTCGTATTATTGGTTACTTCTGTTGATACCCTATACGTGACTTTATATCTTCCTTCTTTGGCAATACTTATGCTATTATCACCTATCACTGTATATCCAGGGTCTTTTATTAATTCGGTAGCAAATTCAATAGGTAGAAAACCTGTCGTTAAAGCCTGTGTTCCTGCTACATCTAATATTTCAACCATACTATTTGCATAGATTGATAAATCTAACGTATCGTCATTTACAATTAACTCATGTTCTGTAGTATCAAGTATTACTATTTGACTGTCATAAACACTTTCTCTAAATGGTGCTAAATCTACCGTATCTTTTTCCCCATTCTCTAACTCAATCATTAATAATGTATCCCCTGACAATAATGTGAAATCTTTTATACTATCTTGTAAATCACTCAAATCTACCGTATCTATTCCTTCTAAGAATATTTCGTTGCTCATAAGGTCATAATCCAACACTAAACTATCATTCGCATTCTCGATTATCTCATCCAATAATACTGAATCGCCATTGATGTATAATACATTTCGGTTC
>CALAJP010000164.1 GCA_937922815.1 uncultured Saprospiraceae bacterium | reverse complement strand
ATGCATGCTGCTGAAATGTACTTCATTAGAGCAGAAGGAGCGTTAAAAGGATGGGACATGGGAGGTACGGCTGAAGAACTTTATAACAAAGGAATTGAATCTTCAATGAATCAATGGGGGATAACAGATGCTACGGCAATTGCTAATTATCAAAACTCAACCGCTACACCAATAGCTCCTGATGATTTTCTAGGTTCTGACCCTGTTTCTGATGCCCCTATCAAGTGGTCATCGGATGCGGATATGCAAAAGAAACAATTAGCCGTACAAAAATGGTTAGCTCTTTTTCCTGATGGAATTGAAAACTGGGCAGACATGAGACGTTCAGACAATTTACCGCTTTATCCAGTTGCGAATAACGAAAATTCAGATTTGGGAGCAGGCGAAAGACCTAAACGAATACCGTTTCTTGATATTGAAAAAAACACAAATGCTGCTGCTGTCAATGCCGCAGTTGATTTACTTAAAGGACCAGATAAAGTATCTACTCCATTATGGTGGGATGAATAGTTTATAAATAACAATATTCTAAAAAGGGACTCTCAAAAAGAGTCCCTTTTCTGTTTTTATAACTAATTTAGTGCATTACTCTGATAACCAATTAATGAGCTATGAAGACAACAACCCTTATTTTCTGTACCCTAATTCTACTTTTTTGGGGCTGTACAGAAAATAAAAAAAATACTCTATTTGTAAAAGTAGAGGATAGCGATTCAAATGTTATTTTTTCCAATAAATTAAAAGATGATCCTAGTTTTAATGTTATGAAATATGGATATTTTTATAACGGAGGAGGCGTAGCTACGGCAGATTTTAATAACGATGGGTTTCAAGATTTATATTTTACGGGCAATTTGATGCACGACCATTTATATCTGAACAAAGGGAATGGTAAAATCGAATTTGAAAATATTACTAGAACAGCAGGAATAGGAAATGAACAAGGTTGGAATACTGGAGTAAGTGTAGTTGATATTAATAACGATGGCTGGGTAGATATTTACGTATGTCGTTCTGCTGCGGCAAGTTCTGAAAGAAGAAAAAACTTACTCTACATCAATAACCATGATAACACATTCACAGAATCGGCTTCAAAATATGGTTTAGATGACAGTGGTTTTTCTACCCAAGCAGTCTTTTTTGATTACGATAAAGATGGGGATTTAGATTGTTTTGTTTTGAATCATTCCGTACAAAAGTATGCGGGATTTAGCCAAAATTTAAAAAATCTCAAAAAACAAAAAGACCCTAAATATACTTCTCGTTTGTATAGAAATGAAAACAATAAATTTGAAAATGTTTCTGATGAAGCTGGATTGATTTCTAATGTACTTAGTTTTGGTTTGAGTGCTATGTTGAGTGATTATAATAATGATGGTTGGTTAGATTTATACATTTCTAATGATTTTAATGAAGAAGATTATTTGTATTTGAATCAACAGAATGGTTCATTTAAAGAATCGATTCGTCAATCAATGCCTTACACCTCATTGTTTTCTATGGGGGCAGATGCGGCAGATATTAATAATGATGGAAAAATTGATTTATATACCTTAGATATGCTTCCAGAATCGAATAGTCGAATGAAAATGACTGCTGGTGATGATAATTATTTAAAATACCAAAATTTACTCAAAAATGGTTTTCATAGACAAACCATGAGAAATATGTTACAATTGAATGCAGGCAATAAAAATGAAGTGCCACTTTTTTCAGAAATAGGACAAATGGCTGGGGTTTCAAATACAGACTGGTCTTGGTCGGCTTTAATTGCAGATTATGACTTGGATGGTAAAAAAGACATTTTTGTTACTAATGGTTATGAAAAAGATTATACCAATATGGATTTCTTAGCTTATACCGTTGATTTACAAGGGAAAGCGAAACAAAATAGAGGAGAGATTAAACAATTGGATATTATTAATGAAATGCCAGCTATCCATAGCCATAACTATTTATTTAAGAACATTGAGCCATACTCGTTTAAGGATGTTTCTAATCATTGGGGACTTGGAGAAAGCGTGGTCTCATCGGGGGCAATTTATGTAGATTTAGATAATGATGGCGATTATGATTTAGTCACCAATAATGTAAATCAAGAAGTTTCAATTTACAAAAACCAAACTTCAAACAACTCCATCAAAATTACTCCCAAAGCATCGCAAAGTTTATTAATAGGAGCAAAAGTTACCGTTTATCAAGGTGAACTTCAGCAAACCTTAGAATATATTCCGACTAGAGGGTTTCAATCATCAATGCAGCAACCTTTGATTTTTTCAAAAAAAGCAGAAGAAAACATAGACTCAATTATGGTTAGATGGTCAGACGGAAATATACAAAATATCCATGGGCTGTCGTCATCAGAATTGACCATAGAATATAAGAAAACGGGTAAGAATTATTCTTTTAAAAAGAAGAAAAAAACAAATTTTGAGCTTGTAAAAACGAATTTGGTTTCAGAAGAAGAAGCTAGAAACGATTTTGATAACCAAGCTTTATTACCGTTTATGGAAACCCACTCGACAGGAAAGTTAAGCTCTAATAAAAACTACCTTTACCAGACAGGAACTTCTACCCAAAATGGAAAATTATATAAACATAAAAATGGAGAATGGAGTCGGATAAAAATTCCCAATCACGAAAAGAATCTTGTTGAATCTGATGCAGTATTATTTGATATAGACAATGATAATGATTTAGATTTAATTATCTCTTTTAATGGTTTTTATAACACAAAAAAGGCTAATTCATTGGTGTTTTATGAAAATAAAGGGAACGATAAATTCAAACTGCAAGAAAATTACTTTGAAGAGTTAGAAATATATTCTAGTGGAGCATTGGAAGTTTTAGATTACAATCAAGATGGATTTTTTGATTTGTTTATAGCTGGAGGTGTTTTAGAAACGAATTACCCAATGGCGGATAAATCCACCTTATTGACGAATGAAAAAGGAAAATTATTATTAAAAAACAAAAACCATCAACAGCAATTAGGTTTAGTTCGAGAGGTGAAAAGTAGTTTTTTTGATACTGAATTTCCAGATTTAGTTTTAGCAGTAGAGTGGGGGACTATTTCGATAGTTAAGAATGAAAAAGGAAATATTTCTTTGAAAAACAATAAAGATATTTCTCCAAAGGGCTTTTGGCAAACTATTTCTTTGAATGACGTAGATAATGACGGTGATATTGATATTGTGGCTGGAAATATTGGAATTAACAACCAATTATCAAAACTGAGTGAATCTGGTTTGAAACTATACCCCATAATGGATGCAAACGATAAGATAGTTCCAATAATTACATTTTTTCAAAACGAAAAAGAATACCCATTTGCTGCAAGAGACGAAATTTTAGCGGCCTTCCCTGCTTTAAAAAAACAGTTTACAAATTATGAATCTTATGCCAATGCTACTATAAAAGATGTTTTCCTAAACCAAGAAATTGAAAAAAATGTTCTTGAAGTTGAAAACTACCGTTCAATGGTTTTTTATAATGATTCTAATGAATGGAAAAACGAACCTTTACCTATTCAAGCACAAAACAGTATCGTCAAATCTATTCAGTATCTCGATTTAGATGACGATAATGAAAACGAATTATTCTTGTTCGGTAATGAAACCAATTCGAGGGTTAGAATAGGAGATTTGAATAGTAATTTAGGTTTGATATTTAAGAGGGATAAAAATGGAGATTTTATGGTATTTAATAACTTAGCTTTGAATAAAGTTGTAAATAGTTCTGTTGTCTTAGAATCAGGTGAAATGTTGTTAAGCGTTCAAAATGATTCTGTTTATATGATTTCGTCTAATTTTTTTAATAATTGATTAGATTTGTGTTATAAATTATTAAGATAAGTATTGATTTTATGAGGTTGATTTTCTTTTTTAGCTTTTTAATGATTGGAATTTTAAATATTGATGCACAAATCAAAGTGCAAGTGAATACTGATAATGTGGTATTAGCTGAAACTTTTGAAATTTCTTTTACTGTTGAAAATGAAGAAGGCACTTTCTTAGAACCTGATTTTGGTACTTTTAAAAAGTTATCAGGTCCAAGTATTTCTCAAAGAACTTCAATTATTAACGGAAAGATAACTAAAAGCAGTGGTCAATCTTTCAGCATTCAAGCTAGGAAAGTTGGTAAACAAAAACTTCCCATTATTAAGTTTAAAACTCGGGCTGGAAAGATTCTATCTTCTGGTGTGAAGAATATAACTGTTCAGAAAAGTAAAAGTATAAGTAGTGAATCTTTAGAAGCCATAGAGAAAAATAAAAGCAAAGACCTTTTCTTAGATGTCGAGTTCAAAGATTCTGTTTTTTATGTAGGGCAACAGATTATTGCCGATGTTGTGGTGTATGCTAGTGTTAATGTTGCTAGTTACTCTCTTTCCAGTGCAGATGTTTCTATCGATGGTTGTAATATCGAAAGAGTCAGAAATTTCAATGAAGCAACTAATGAAATTAATATTAAAGGAAAAAGGTTTCTACGAAAACCACTACTGCGATTAGCTATTTACCCTATCCAAGCAGGAGATTACGAGTTAGGAGCTATTGGCTATGAATTTGCAATTTCTTCAGGGCGAGGGCGGTATCAACGTTTTATTATCAAAACAGATGGCGTTCCTTTTAGTGTTAAAGCTTTGCCTAATCAACCGCCTAATTTTGCAGGTGCTGTTGGGCGTTATACGGTAAAATCGGAGTTGGTCTCAAAGAAAAATTTAAGTACCGATGATGTTTTTGCAATTAGAATGACCGTTGAAGGTGATGGGGATATGAAACAATTAAGTATTCCCGAAATTAATTTTGGGGATAAAATGGAAGTTTTTGACCCTCAAATGTACAATGAAAAACAATTTGAAAATAATGGTAGAGTTGCTTTTAGAAAGCAATTTCAATATACTATAAGACCAAAATCTGCTGGAAATTATACCTTAGTACCTAAGTTTGAGTATTTTGATATTGACAGCTTAAGTTTTGTGACTTTAAGCCCTGATACTTTTAATATTAAAGTTCGACAAGGCAAAAATGCGATTTCGAGTGTTTTAGAAACAAATGATGAGGAGCAAAAGATGTTTCCGTTGATAAAAAAAGACAATGGGAGTGTAAATACTACTCCTATTTTTAAGCAGAGTTGGTCATGGATTCTATTGTCTTTACCGTTATTTTTATCAGTAGGAATCTTTTCGTATCGTAAATGGAAAGAAAATCAACCCGAAATTGATTGGGAGCAGAGGCGTTTTGATGAAGCGGAGAAAATGGCTCACCAAAAACTGCAAAAGGCAAATGATTTCTTAAAACAACAAAACTATTCATCTTTTTTCGAAGAATTATCTACCTCTATTTATGATTATTTAGGAGATAAATTCAAAATGAAACCTTCTGAATTGAATGTTAACCTAATAAAAAGTGAATTGAAAAGTAGAGGGGTAGAGCAATCTGTTTCAGATGATTTGATAGCCGTTTTACAAACTAGTCAAAGAGCTTTGTTTGGAGGATTGTTAAATGAAAAATCTGCTAAAGAAGCTTACCAAAAAGCAGTGTCTTGTATTTCAAATTTGGTTAAAAAGTAAAATCTGAATTACCCAGCGTTTAAATGATGAGCCAAGTAGGCACCCATGCTAAAACACGCTTGCAATAGATAACCTCCTGTTGGGGCATCCCAATCCACCATTTCGCCAATACAATAAGTATTTGGATGGGTTTTTAATTGAAAATGATTATCTAAATCATCGATTTCAATACCTCCTACTGTAGAGATAGCTTCGTCTATTGCAGCCGTTTGAGAAATTTTTAACGGGCATTTTTTGATATGTTTGGCTAAAGTTTTTTTGTCTAAAAAGTCCTCTTTTGTTAATTGAAATTTCAAAATATCAATAGCAGCTTTGGGTAGCTTTATGTCTGTTTTAAGAGAAGCACTGATATTTTTCTGTTTAGATTTTGATAGTTTTTGGCAAATATTTTCAATAGAAATATTTGGTTTCCAATCAATGAAAATTTCTGCCTTTTGATATTTATTTAATTGTTTCCTAATTAGAGGGCTTAATGCATAAACGGCATTTCCTTCTATTCCAAATTTAGTGATGACTAGTTCTCCTTTTTGAGATTTATTATCGCATTGAATTGCTAAATTTTTTAAAGGAGTGCCTTCGTGTTTAGTTATGAAATCCTTATGCCACTTTATCTCAAATGCACAATTTGAAGGGTAAAAAGGCTTAGTTTTGATTTGATTTTTATGTAACAAAGAAGTCCATTTTCCATCGGAACCAGTGATTTTCCAACTTCCTCCACCCACCGCAAAGACAATAATATCCGCCACTATTTTTTCATGGATATTAAAAAACAATTCATTTTTGCCGTCCCAAGAGCTGAGTTTTTTTTCTGTTTGGATAATTACACCTTTGGATAAGATATGTTTTTCTATTGCTTTTAATACCTGAATTGGCTTTATACCTACTTGTGGATAAATTCGATTACTACTGCCCACGTAGGTAGGAATATTTAACGCCTTTAACCAAGTTACTAATGAAGAATTATCAAAGAAAGTCAACGCATTTTTAAGAAATAAAGAAGGGGTATAACGTTGTTTGAAATTAGAAATATCTTCGGCATGCGTAAGGTTAAAACCACCTTTTCCTGCTACCAAAAACTTTCGCCCCAAGGTTTTGTTTTGTTCAAAAATAGTAACCTCATATTGTCCTGTATCAATAAAAGAAGCAAAAGAAAGTGCAGAAGCACCACCGCCAATAACACAGATTTTACGTTTCATACATTCATTATCTATTGAAAACTGAAATATACAGAAACTAATTTGTTAATGAATATTTTAGAACCTAAATGTAAATGCTGCTTTTACAGAAAAGGGTAGGGCTTCAGGATTATCTAAATAATTTAATCGCCAAATAGCATCTATTCGCAAGACTTTGAAGATATTTTCTACACCTGCACCCATTTCCATATAAGGGTCGTCGTCAGGAGCTCGAATTCCTAAGTATCCATTTTTGTTTACATCAAAAAGGTTATTTCTATTATTTAACTTATTCTCTTCACTTAAACTTCCATAAAAAGCTTTGAACGTAAATACAGACCGCCATTTTAGTTTTTTGACTAACGGGATTTTATTGAGTATATATCCGTCAAAATGATGTTCATAAATTAAACTTACAAATTGGTCTGCTGCAAATTCGTACCGATTCATAGCATTAAAAGCTAAAAAGGATTGAAAATAAGTTTCATTTCCTGGAGGTACAGATGCTAACAAAAATGGAACTTTTCCAAATATTTTACCTGCTCTGAAAATCAACCTTGTCCACCCAAAACCTTTGAAATTGAACCAATAACGAGAATATAAATCAATTTTGTGATATTCATAATTACTGCCCAATACATTATTTAAGCCTAATGTATAGTCTAACCTAAAAATTGGGTACTTGCTAGGTAGAGGTTTCCTTTCAAAAACAAAATCAATAAACTCTTCTTTGTGTGCCCATCTCAAACCTAGAGATACTTCAGATGTGTTAATCGTAGAATCGAGCATATTTCTATCATCAACATACGAAAAACTGAAACCTGTTCCATCTTCATAAATGTTCTCGTAAGGGTCTAGCCGAGTATTGTTAAAAGATAAGAAGCTGGAAATATTATACGGAAAGTGCCTTTCGACTTTTACATTAAATTTTTTAGTATGAACCAGCTTTTGAATAATATCTTTTCTTCGGATAAGTCCACCTGTGAAGTTTCCTGTATTAATTTCTGTGTCGTTAGAAATATTAATATCCAAATCATTAATATAGGAAGCTGTAAACAGCGTTCGTGGATGCCGAGTAAGGTATTTTACATCTACACCAAACTTGAACTTTTTGTCCTTAAAACCATAAGCACCATATCCTCCGAAGCGAATCTTTTTACTAAAAGAAGAACTCGTCCAAACACCTAACTTTACACGACTACCTTCCACATCATTATTGCCGTAAATCTCTGAATATGGACCAACTTCTACTTTGCCAAATTCTTTGTAACCATGAAAAATGGTATATAAAACATCTGCATATGTTTTGTAAATAGGTACGTTTTTAATAGAATCGACCATTTCGTAAATGATGGTTTCGTTTTTTGTTAGTTTAGAATGCCTTTTGTCCGCCCAGTAAGAATCATCTTTTTTCAATTCGTAAGAGGCAACATATTGAGGCTTTATTTTTTCTTCTAATTGCGGATTATTAAAAATATAATCTTTGAAAGATTCACTTTTACGCCCTATAATTCCTGGAGCTTCCTCCAACGCAACAAATTCAACGACAAGATTTTTTTGATGAGGTACCCACTGAGATAAAGAATCGGTAAAGCTGTAAGAGCCCACAAGTTTAACTCTCGATACCAAATTGATATTGACTCCTGGTGACATTGCCATATCAAATTGTGTAATCGCTTTTTCGTCTTTCGAGAGCCAAAAAAAACCTTCAAAGGTATTTTCTTGTTTTCTTCTTGGGCTGAATTTAATTCTATAGGCTTCCTTACCTTGGATAGTTGTGCTATCGTACAAATAGTAATTGTAATAATTAAGCCCGACACCACCAAAAGGACAAGCAAATTGTTTTCCCACTATGTTTATCCAATCATCATATGGCGAATAGTCAATTGACATTTGTCCCACAAAACTTAAGATTGAGTTATTATCAATACCTGAAATCTGTACGGCTTTTTGTTGGTCTACAAGACTATTATTAGATTTTTTATATTTTCTATCTGAAACTTCTTCAGCGATGAAAGCAGGTAAAAAGGGTTCTGCCTCTGAGGTACTGTCTATATTCTCAAACACAAAAGCAAAAGGCTTCATTAGTTTTGAATTACGAAGTTTTTCAGGAATATCTTTCAAGTCCAACTCTGTTTTAGAATATACTTCACACTGGTAATTTTCAAAATGATTGATGTTTAATGTTTTACGCTTGAGAATCATTTCTTTTACTTTCGCAATAGCAGGATCTTCGCCAGCATAGACAACGGCTTCTTCCAGTGTGAAATTTTCAGCCCTCATCCGAAAGTTGATTTCTTGTGAATTTTCTGTCGAAATCGTTTTGGTTTGGGTAATATATCCAATAGCTGTTACTTCTATGGATTGAGTTCCTTCATTAACCTCAAGCGTATAGTACCCGTCTATATCGGTAGAAGTACCCTGTGTAGGGTCGTCAGGATCATACACATTTACGAAAGGAATACCTTCATTTTCTTCTTTATCTATTATTTTTCCTGTAATGAATATTTGCCCAAAAACTAAATTGGGTAACAGAAAGAATACAATTATCGTATATAATGAACGTTTCATTTTTTGTTCGGAGTTCGTTTTAATTAGTATGTTTTGTACTAATTTAATCAAATTATATGTTTGATAGCTACCTTTGTTTTAATATTAACGGAGTATGATATTATTATTTACGGCATATATCATTCCATTTAATTTCAAAATTAGGGCTTTTTAGCTAGGTGTTTTTCAAAAAGCAATGCTATTGAAAGAAAATTAAGGTGTTTTGTCGGCTAGCTTGAATTAACTTTAAATAGACGCTACTTAAGATGCCTAAATATAGAACGTAAAAATTATAAATATTTTATATGTCGAATTGTATTGAAGGTACATTAACAGCCTATGGTGTAGAAAAGTGGACGAAAAAGGATGTTCTATTCTTTTTTAGAAGATGTGCTTTTAGCATTCCCTTTGATCGTATTGCTCAACATCAAAATATAAATGATGTTTCTAATTTTGTTAGTCAACAGTTTAGTCTCGCAGAGACGGTGGATAAAGAACCCAGACCTGATTGGGCTGATTGGACATTATCTGACTATACCGAAGATCAGCAATTTGCAGAACAAAGGGTTGATTTTTTTACTAATTTTTTGAAAAGTTCGCGAACAAACGGTATCCGTACTAAATTCATATTATTTTGGTCTGGTCATTTTACAACGCAACTTAATGTTTACGAATGTTCTTCGTATATGTGGCAATATTACGAAGTATTGGAGCGAAATTGCTTTGGAAGTTTTAAAACATTTGTGAAAGAAATAGGGCTGACCAATGCGATGTTAATCTATTTGAATGGTGTGCAAAACACAAAGACTAGCCCTAATGAAAACTACGCTAGAGAGCTTTATGAACTGTTTACTTTAGGTAGGGATAATGGATATACTCAGAATGATATTGCTGAAACAGCAAGGGCATTAACGGGATATAACGGATTCGTAGAAGGATGTGCTTCTTTATCGTTTTTACAATCAACTTTTGATGATGGTAAAAAAACAATCTTTGGGAGGACTGGGAACTGGGGGTATAACGATGTGATTGATATTTTGTTTGAAGAAAAAGGAACATTGATTGCGAAGCATATTTGTGAAAAAATTTACCGTTTTTTTGTTTCCCATAACGTTTCTGAGAATATTATTAATGAATTGTCCACTTTGTTAATTGACAATAATTGGGAATTAAAACCTCTGTTTGAAAGACTATTTTCATCTGAGCATTTCTTTGATTCAAAAACCAAAATGGCACAAATTAAATCTCCTGCAGAACTTTTTCTATCTATTGCTAATGAATTAAAAATTCCTGTTGAAGATTCTGAATATCAATGGGTTTATTTTGGAATGGCGGAACTAGGTTACGAATTATTTAATCCCCCCGATGTGGCTGGTTGGGCTAGAGATAGAGAGTGGATTAATAATTCTAGTATTCTCCAACGACAAAGTATGTCTCGTAATTTCCCTTACCTATTATTCGATAGAAATAAGGAGCTTCTTGTCAATTTTGCGAAATCGTTAGATGAAAATCATACTGATGTGGACTCAATTGTACAAAATATAGGCGATTTTTATTTAGCTAATAGTTATGCTAATGAAGAAAATTTAATGAAGGCTGTCATTGCCTTTAAAGGACCTGTTCCAGAAAATTATTTTGAAGCTGGTAACTGGTCATTAGATTTTGAATATGCAGATTATCAAGTCGCTTTATTGATTGATTATATTTTTTCATTACCTGAATTTCAGCTCCATTAAACCTATAAGCCATGAATATAAAACACAAAGATCATGATGAGTCACATAAGAAATGGACTCGCCGAAACTTTCTATACACGATGGGTTGGGGGACAGGAATACCATTTTGGATGGGGAATCAGTCTGTTCAATCCTCTGCTAATTTCCTCAATCAATTTTTTGATGACGGAAATGATAATATATTAATTATTGTTAGACTTAAAGGCGGAAATGATGGTCTTAATACCTGTATTCCTTTGATGGATTATGCTAATTATCGACAGTCTCGCCAACAAATTTATATTCCTGAGAATAAAGTAATAAAGCTAAATAATGATTTTGGCTTACACCCTCAATTAAAAGGTCTAAAAGGATTATATGACCAGGGAGCATTAAAGGTAATTAATAATGTAGGTTATGAAAATCAAAATTTATCTCATTTTCGTTCTTCCGATATTTGGGCAACGGCATCTGATGCATCTGTAATTGAAAACTCGGGTTGGTTGGGAAGAAGAATAAACAATTTGCATGAAAATTATCTCACTTCTCCTCCCGAAAAGCCTTTAGCCGTCAATATTGGGAGTTTGGATTATAAAATATTCGATAATAAAGATAGTTCATCCTTGTCCGTTGGAATAGATGATATAGAGACGTTTTTGAAAGTAATTGAAAGAGGGGCTTTACATTCGTTGGTAGAAAATCCAGAATGCGGTTATGAAGATCAATTAAATTATATTACTCAGGTTTATAACAGTAGTTTTACTTATGGTAATCAACTGAAAGATGCTTATGAAAAAGGAACTTCCATAGTCGATCATAGTGGAGATTTTGGGAAACAGCTCGAACTGGTAGCGAGGCTGATTAAGGGAGAATTAGGTGCTAAGTTTTATTTGGTAACGCTTGATGGTTTTGATACCCATGCTAATCAAACAACCAAACACGATGATTTGATGAAACAATTGGGAGATGGTATAGAAAAGTTTATGTTGGATGTGAATAACACTGTTTATGAAGAAAAAATAGTCGGACTAACGGTTAGTGAATTTGGGCGTAGGATACAAGAAAATTCATCGGGAGGAACCGACCATGGTTCTGCATCTTGCATGTTTATGTTTGGAGCAGGAGTCAATGGCGCAGGCGTATTGGGAGGAGAGGTTAAAATTAATGAAGCTGACAATTTTGGCAATTTACCGATGAAAGTCGCTTACCGAGATGTTTACCATTCGATACTTCAAGATTGGTTGTGCGTTTCATCTGGTGAAACTGAAAGTATTTTATTTAATAATTCTTCCAGTTTCGAACATTTAGGTCTTTTGTGTGGCGGAAATACCAATACCAATGAACTGGTAAATCAAGGTGTTAGACTTTATATTCGTAATCAAGGAAGCTTGGAGCCTCAATTAGTGATAACTACAAAAAAGAGTTTGCAAGGCTCTCTGCGAATACTTACCACTTTGGGAAGAACAGTATCTATTAGAAATATTAATGAGGTAGGAGCAGGAACATTTATGATTGATTTAAATTTGCCACATGGCGGAATTTTTTATTATGAATTAATAAGTAAAGATTTAAAAAAAGCAGCGGGAAAAATATTAAAACAATAAAATTCCGTAATATATTATAACTTTATTTTATGTTTTAAGTTAAATAAAATATGTAATAAAATAAAGGTATCCAATT
>CALAJP010000163.1 GCA_937922815.1 uncultured Saprospiraceae bacterium | reverse complement strand
GCTACTGTTCTTTTCTGGAATTTAGAACTTGGATACCTTATCAATCCTGCCTACAATCTTAAACTAAAGGCGGGTTTACAAGTCCGAAACGAAACGAGAGATAGTGGTTTTGAATTAAAGTCTTTCTATCCTTTTGGAGGCTTGGTTACGGATATTTTTACTTTTTATGAGGATTTTTAGTTTTTTGAGGCTGTCGGCTATCTGATTTTAGCTATCTGCTTTTTAGTGAATTATTCAGGAGTTGGGGTTTTGGCACTTTGGGTTATTAGCACTTTGGCGTATTAGCGAATGTGTAAAATAGCCAATACACTAACAAGCCAATCAGCCAACACGCTAATCTAGCCCCTTGCAGCTTTAGTCTTTCTTCATTTTTAACAGAAATTTTATTTCAAAAACCTTATATTGTAGGATAAATCCTTTACTAATGAGCGCTATTCCTAAATTTAACAACTTAAATAAACAGCAATTAGAAATTTTGAAATTGTTTTCAAGAAAACTAGAAGATAATGATTTAATAGAAATCAAGAGGTTAATTGTAAAATATTTAGCCGATAAAATAACTAATTTAGTAGATAAAGAATGGGATAAAAAAAATTGGACAAACGATGAAATGAATAATATTTTAAATTCTCCTCAAAGAACTCCTTACAATCCAATAAACTAATTCTATTGAAAATCGTACTTGACACCAATGTACTACTTGTTTCTATTTCAAGTAAATCTCTTTATCGTCCAATTTTCGAAGCCTTTATCTCTGAAAAGTTCGAATTATGTGTAACTACTGATATTTTGTTTGAATATGAAGAGATTATCAAAAAACATATGGGAGAAACGATTTCAGATATTATAATGCAAATAATCGAAAATGCACCAAATGTATCTTGGATTACTAAATACTACAAATGGAATCTTGTCAAAAATGACCCCGATGATAATAAGTTTGTAGATTGTGCTATTGCTTGTAATGCAAAGTATTTGGTTAGTAATGATAAGCATTTTAATGTTTTACAACAAATCGAGTTTCCAAAAGTCACTGTTCTCAAAGCAAATGAATTTAAAGATAGAATATTGAGTTAGCTCAATATTCTAGTTACCCAAAAGTTTAGGAAGATATATTTCTTCCCTATTTTCATTTATAGAAAGGTTAGCTATCTGATTTTTAGAGAATTATTGAGGCGTTGGGGTTTTGGCACTTTAGGTTATTGGTATGTTAGTGTATTGGCTAATGTGCAAAATGGCCAATACACTAACATGTCGATATTGAGACTTTATTATATTCAATGGTTATATGGATTTTTTCTAATCAAAAAACTGAAGATTTAAATAACAGTACGTTTAAAGAATGTTAGAATGATAAAAATCAAACCGCATAAGTATCCTAAAGCTTCTTCTGAATATTATAAAGAAGAGACTAATTTCTTATTATCATTAATTGAAAGGTCAAAAAACAGATTAGTTGAGAATAAAAGGGTCTCATTATATTCTCTTTATTCTACGAATTACCTATCAATTATTAGGTACAAAATTATAGAAAATAATACTTCTGGCATATCAAAACACTTACATTCTGCCCTCGATTTTGGATTAAGTCATTTCCAGAGAATGGAAGGCAAAGTACCTTATTTGTATATAGAAGGTCAGCAGTTTGAGAATCATAAAGTAGATTTATCAAAAAGCACAATCAAGTTAGTGGATTGGGAAACAGGTGTGATATTGTTTTCGATGTTGGTAAGGGACTATCCAAGGAGAGAAGAAATATTAGCTTTTGACCCCTACCCATTATTTGAGAACGAAGGAGGTTTTGAATATAGTACCCGCTTTTATCACGCAATACTGACTGGAAATAAGAACTTAATTGAAGAGTACAAAAAGAAAGATGATGAGTTTATAGAAAAGGGAGAGACTAAGTATTTTACAAAAGAAGGAAGTTATTTTGCCTATAACGCTAGTGCAAAAGAACAAGCAGAAAAAATTGTTCAACCTAAAGTTCATATGGCATATGCGGCATTCCATAAAGATTCGTCAAGGTTTAACGAAATATTAGAGAAATATCTTATTGATAAAAAAACTTGGATAAAGAAAAGTAGAAATTCAGACAATCCTCAATATTATATAGATTTCAATGCGTTGTGTATTTGTGCTTACGCTTACGACCAAGGCATAGACATACAAGTAGAGTCGGAATATATTCCTGCATGGGTGTATAGGGGTGAATTTGAGTAATCGAGAAGTAGGGTTGTTTACATTTTAGCACTTTTGCGTATTAGCTAATGTGCAAAATAGCCAATGTGCTAACCACCCAACACGCTAACAAGCCAATCAGCTAAAAATCACTTAGGCTCAATCAAATCCCATTTATTGCCATACAAATCTTCGAAAACAGCTACCGTACCATAATCAAATTCTTGACGAGTTCGGATAATTTTGATTTCTTGTTCTATCAAATTTTGATAATCTCTTTCAAAATTATCCGTATGCAAAAACAAGAAAACTCTACCTCCCGTTTGGTTTCCCACTCTACTTGACTGTTCCTCGTTGCTTGCTTTGGCTAATAGAAGGCACATATTGCCCTCCCCTTTGGGTTTTACCAACACCCACCTTTTAACATCACTCAATTGAGTATCTTCTACCAATTCAAAATTCAACTTTTGGGTATAAAACGCAATCGCCTCATCATAATCATCAACGACTAAAGCAATATGTACTAACCTTTGATTCATAAAATAGAGGAATTAATTATCTAAACAATCACTTGGTAAAGAAGGTGATAAATACAATTTGATACTATCTCCCGTAACTATTATTCTACCCTCATAAAAAGCGGGTTCTTGTGCTTTTACATAAGCATCACTTTGCGAAGCAATATCTCCATTATCAATTATATCACTGATAATCAAACCAGAACCAGCAGCAATCAAACGAGCTTCGTCTAATGTCTTACAAACCAAATCAGGCATTTCCACTTCT
>CALAJP010000162.1 GCA_937922815.1 uncultured Saprospiraceae bacterium | reverse complement strand
TTTATTCTTACGGGTATCGAAATCAAAGATATTCCCTCTGCTGATCAAGCTGCGGATAAATTGTTAGAAAAAGGAGTTCAAAATGTAATTATTACGATGGGCGAGCACGGGGCGTTCTTCAAAAATAAAGAAACCTATTTCTCTATCCCCGCCGTAAAAACTAATGTGATTGATACGACTGCCGCTGGAGATATTTTTAATGGAGCAATTGCAGTTGCTTTATCCGAAAATAAGAATTGGAAAGAAGCCATTGAATTTGCCAATAAATGTTCGGCTATTGGAGTTAGCAAATTAGGTGCTCAATCTTCTATTCCATTACGTTCTGACATTATTTAAAATTAGACAAATTCATTTAGAATTGCTATTCCTCCTAATTAAAATGCATCTTTTGAGTTAAATTTGGCCAAAAAGTAATAAAGTCTAAATATATATAGATTATCACCCCACTCAATTCAAATGATTTATTACTTTTCTGTGTTTTTAGTAAGTTAGAATAAAAGAATTCTTAAAAAGATTAACAAATTTCAGTAAAACATTTCAATACTAATTAAAATATAGTATATTTGCACCATTATTCGGAAGAGGGTACTGTTTTAAGTTCCCTCTTTTTTTATTCTTTAAATTAATAATAACATCAATGAGGGCCATTCAAGAAATTACTAAGTTACTAGAAGCGAAATTTCTAGAAAGTGGTTTTGAAGATTGTTTTATTGTTGATATTGTTCACAATGAGAATTCAAATAAATTAGATATTTTTATAGATAGTGATTCTAAACTTGATCTAGAAAAATGTAGAGTTGTTAGTCGAATGATTGAAGCCTACTTAGATGAATCTTTAGTTATTGGCGAAAAATACAAATTAGAAGTTTCTAGTCCAGGTCTTGACAAACCGATTCAGTTGGTTAGACAGTACAAGAAAAATATCGGTAGGGAATTAAAAGTAACGTTGAACGATGACACCAAACACAAAGGTAAATTGATAAGCGTTAAAGATGATTCTATAACCATTGAGTTCGAAACTAAACAAAAAATAAAAAAGAAAACTATACGATCAATAGAACAAAAAAACATTCTTTTGGCAGACATCAAACAAACGTTTGTAGTTGTAAAATTTTAAAAAACTATTTAGACCATGATGAATTTAGCTGAAACTTTTAGTAGTTTCAAAGATGGAAAAAATATAGATCGTCCAACATTAGTAAAAGTATTGGAAGACGTATTCAGAACCTTAATCAAGAAAAAATACGGTTCTGATGAAAATTTTGATGTCATCGTTAATACAGCAAAAGGAGATTTGGAGTTGTGGAGAGTGCGTGAAATTGTACCAGACGGTGAAGTAACTGATGATAGGAGTCAAATTTCTATTTCAGAGGCTCTTTCAATCGATGAAGATTATGAAATTGGAGAGGAATGTTACGAGCAGTTGTTTATTGAAGACTTTGGTCGAAGATCGATAATGGCAGCTAGACAAACTTTAATTTCTCGAGTTTTAGAAATAGAAAAAGATGAAATTTATAAAAAATATAACGAACTTGTAGGCGAAGTAATTTTAGGTGAAGTTCATCAGATTATGAAACGCGAGTTGTTGGTGGTTGATGACTCAACTAATAATGAGCTTTTATTACCTAGAAATGAAATGATTAAAGGAGATTATTATAGAAAAGGTGATATGGTCAAAGCCATCATTAAATCTGTAGAATTTAGAAATAACACTCCCGTTGTAATTATTTCAAGAACGGATAACAAGTTTTTAGAAAAACTTTTAGAACAAGAAGTTCCTGAAGTTGAAGATGGTCTAATCACCATCAAAAATATAGTTCGTATGCCTGGTGATAGAGCTAAAATAGCTGTAGAATCATACGACGACAGAATTGACCCCGTAGGTGCTTGTGTAGGTATGAAAGGGTCAAGAATTCATGGAATTGTTCGTGAATTAAAGAATGAAAATATTGATATAATCAATTATACAAACAACGTTAATTTATACATTCAACGTTCATTAACTCCAGCTAAAGTAACAGGTATCAACCTAGATTCGGAAGGAAAAAAAGCTTCTGTTTATTTAGATCCTGATCAAGTAAGTTTAGCCATAGGAAAAGGCGGAAGTAATATCCGATTGGCCTCAAGGTTGACTGGATTTGAAATTGATGTCTTTAGAAATGATGTAGAAGTAGAAATTGACGATGTTGATTTAGATGAATTTGCTGATGAGATAGAGGGTTGGATCATTGACGAATTCAAAAACATAGGCTGTGATACGGCACGTTCAGTATTAGATTTAAGTATCGATGAATTAGAACGTAGAACAGACTTGGAAAGAGAAACAATTGAAGATATTTTGAGCATTTTAAGCTCAGAATTCGAAGATTAATTTCTCGATATTTCGTATATTATCCTTTAAATGGAATATTGTTTCTATATTTGAGGAATATTTTTATCAACCCGTAGAACATTTTTTATTGTCTATTTTAAAGAAGCTCAAATCATATTTGGGTGATTTTAACAAAAACGTATTGATGTCCAAACGATTAATCAAGATTGCTAAAGAGTTGAATGTAGGGACTGGAACTCTTGTAGATTTCCTTAACTCTAATGGTTTTGATGTAGATAACAAACCTACAACAAAAGTGACTCCTGAAATGCAGGAAGTCCTACTGAAAGAGTTTGCCCGTGACAAAGAGGTGAAACAGCAAGCTGATCAAAGAGTTATTGGTATTCGACATGAAGAAAAAGAGGAAGTTTCTAATCCTATTGAAACTCCTAAAATTCCTAAGGCACCTGTAGCTAAAGAAAAGCCAAAGGTAGTAGAAGCTAAACCCGAACCGCCTGTTGAAAAACCAGCACCTAAGGTTGAAGCTAAACCTACTGAGCCTATTGTTGAAAAGCCTATTATTGAGCAGAAAAAAGAGGAAAGCCCCAAAGTGGAAGAAACTCCTAAAGTGCAGGAAACTCCCAAAGTGGAGGAACCCCCTAAGCTTGAAGATACTCCCTCTGAAAAGCCATCGGTAGGAGGTTTGAAAATCTTAGGTAAAATAGACCTTGATAAAACAGCCAAAAAACCCAAAAAGTCTTCGTCTAAGAATAACCCTTCCAAAAAGGAAGAACCTAAAAAGGTGACTCCTAAAGCAGAGGATAAAAAAGTTGAGCCTGTAAAAAAAGAAGAAACTCCTGTTGTTAATAAAAAAGAGGATACTCCTAAACCAGCGAAACAAAAAGAAGAAGCTCCTAAGCCTGAAGTAAAAAAAGCTCCTGAGCCTAAAGCAAAAGAAAATATGCCAAAAGCAAAGCCTGCTGCTAATACTTCAAGCCCAGAAAATATTATTTCGCCTATTGATAGCCCTCCTCCCAAAGACGAGGATATTATCAAGGCAAGAGCAACTAAACTTACGGGTCCTAAAATTTTAGGTAAAATTGTACTTGAAACTAAACCTAAAAAATCTGATAAAAAGACTGACAACAAAGACGGTGACAAGAAAAATGTTCAAAGTCGTCAGAAACGTAAACGTAAAACAGTAGCTGTTAACAAACCTAAACAAGGTCAAGACAACCGCTCTAATAATAATCGTCCTAACAATAGGCCGAACAACAATAATAACAATAACTCTAGACGTAGAGACGATAGAAATAATAAAAAACGTCCTACTAAGAAAGATGAAATAAAAGAAGTATCACAAAAGGAGATTGACGATAAAATAAAAGCTACTATGGACAGATTGTCTGGTGGTGGTAAGAAAAAACGTCAAAAACTTCGTCGTGAACACAGAGAAAAAGTAAGAGAAAAACAAGAAGCTCGAGAAACAGAAAATGAAAACGACAAGCTTCAATTAACAGAATTTATTTCTGTATCTGAACTTGCTGGTTTAATGGATGTACAGGCTACTGAAGTAATTACTACTTGTATGAACTTAGGTGTCTTTGTAGCTATCAACCAAAGACTTGAAGCCGATATTATAGAATTGGTAGCAAGTGAATTTGGACACGAAATTGAGTTTATCTCTGCCGAAGAGTCTATTGCTGAAGAGGAAGAAGCTCCTGACGATCCTGCTGACTTAGTGCCAAGAGCGCCGATTGTTACCGTAATGGGACACGTCGATCATGGTAAAACTTCATTGCTGGATTATATCAGAACGTCAACCGTTGCAGATGGAGAAGCCGGTGGAATTACGCAACATATCGGTGCATATGAAGTAATCACAGAAACAAATAAGAAATTAACTTTCTTAGATACACCAGGTCACGAAGCCTTTACAGCGATGCGTGCTCGTGGTGCTAAAATTACAGATATTGCAATTATTATCATTTCTGCTGATGATTCAATAATGCCACAGACGAAAGAGGCAATTTCACATGCTCAAGCAGCAGAAGTTCCAATTATTTTCGCAATCAATAAGATTGATAAAGATGGTGCTAACCCAGAGAGAATCAAGCAAGAGTTAGCTTCAATGAACTTATTGATTGAAGAATGGGGAGGTAAATACCAATCTCAGGAAATCTCTGCAAAAAATGGTACCAACATAGATTTATTACTTGAAAAAGTACTTTTAGAAGCTGAATTACTTGAATTAAAAGCTAATCCTAAAAGAAATGCGACAGGTACCATTATAGAAGCTGCATTGGATAAAGGACGTGGTTATACGGCTAAATTCTTGGTTCAGAATGGTACCCTAAATATTAGTGACAATATCGTTGCTGGTGAATACTACGGTAAAGTAAAAGCCATGTTCAATGAACGTGGTGTAAGAATAAAATCTGCTGGTCCATCTACTCCTGTCTTAGTATTAGGACTTGGTGGTGCACCGCAAGCAGGTGAGAAATTCAAAGAAACTGAAAAAGAACAAGAAGCTAAAGGTATTGCACTCAAACGTTCTCAGATTTCAAGAGAACAGTCGAATAGAGCTAACAAACGTGTAAGTTTAGAAGAAATGAGCAGACGTTTGGCATTAGGTTCATTCAAAGAGTTGAACTTGATTGTTAAAGGTGATTTTGATGGTTCAGTAGAAGCATTATCTGATTCATTCATCAAACTTTCTCAAGATACTGTTAAAGTAAATGTGATACACAAAGCCGTTGGTCAGATTATCGAATCAGATATTCTATTGGCATCTGCTTCTGATGCTATCATCATTGGGTTCCAAGTTAGACCTTCTCTTAATGCGAGAAGATTAGCAGAACAAGAAGGTATCCAAATAAAAACTTACTCTGTAATTTACGAGGCTATTGATGAAATATCTGATGCTATCGAAGGTATGTTAGAACCTACCAAAGAAGAAAAAATTACGGGTAATATCGAAATACGTGAAACTTTCAAAGTTAGTAAAGTAGGTACTATTGCAGGTTGTTATGTTCTTGATGGTAAAGTAGCGAGAAACGATTTCATTAGAATTATTAGAGATGGTATCGTAGTTTATCCAGTCAAAGCTAATACGGTTGGTGAATTGGCTTCCTTAAAACGTTATAAAGACGATATCAAAGAAGTCAAAAATGGTTTTGAATGTGGTTTAGCTATTAAAAACTTTAATGACATTAAAGTTGGTGATGTAATTGAAGCATATGAAATAGTAGAAGTGAAACAAAAAATGAATATTTAAAGACAGAGGTCTTTAATAAAAATATAAAGGCTTAAACAAATTTTGTTTAGGCCTTTTTTTATTAAGCTCCGTTTTCATAAAATCGTTATCATTAATAATATAACCATCATTAAAAAATAAGTATAATAGATATTATTACGAATTGGATTGTATGAGAGAAAAAACAGGAATTTTTATTTCATACAAGGAAAGCACGGAATCTAATACCCATAGGTATTAAGATGAGTACTTGACGAAGGGTGAAGTAAAAAGAACATTTTTAATCCATATAAATTCATTCGTAATAATGTCTAATACCCGTCACCTATAATTAATAACCCAATGAAGAGAATTACCTTTTTCGCAATTCTTTTACACTATTCTATTCTCTTGATAGGGCAATCTTCTGTTGTTTCTACTTCAGAACAAATCATTATCGACGGCAAACTGGAAGAACAATTATGGCTACATCAGAAAGGTGATGGTCAATTTTCTCAATACTTTCCTTCTGACACTACTCTAGCAGGGCAACAATCCGAAGTTTATTACGGTACCGATGGCAAAAACCTATTCGTAGCTATCAAGTGCTATTCTGTAGGAAATGATTATATAACAAACTCTCTACAAAGAGACTTCTCTGCACGAGGTTCGGATAATTTTACCATAGTTATAGACCCTTATAATGAAAAAACAAATGCTTTTGTATTTGGAATCAATCCCTTTGGAGTAAGACGTGAGGCTATTATTTCAAATGGGGGTCAAAACCCAAGAACAGATTGGGATGTGTCTTGGGACAATAAATGGTTTGGAGAGGCAGCTATATATGATGGTTATTGGACTGCCGAATTTCAAATCCCTTTACGAATACTTCGTTTTAGAGAAAATAATACCATTTGGAGGTTCAATGCTTATCGTTTTGATACTCAGAATAATGAAATGTCCACGCTCGTTCATATTCCAAGAAATAATACCATTATTGATCTAGGTTTTTCTAAAGAGTTGATTTGGGATACTGCTCCGACCAATAGTGGAGCTAATATTTCATTAATTCCGTATATAAGTGCAGGACGCTATCAAGATTTCGAATCAGAACCTACCTTAAATGATGCCGATTTTTCGATAGGAGGTGATGTAAAAATGGCAATAAGTTCTAGTCTTAACTTAGACGCTACTATTAATCCAGATTTTTCACAAGTAGAAGTAGATGAACAAGTAACCAATTTGCAGCGATTTGAAGTTTTTTTTCCTGAAAGAAGACAATTTTTTATCGAAAATGCGAACCTATTTAATCGTTTTGGATTCTCAAGAACCAACCCATTTTTTAGTAGAAGAATAGGAATAGCTAAAGATACGGCTTCTAATAGTTTACCTGTCAATATTCTTGCGGGGGCTAAAATCAGTGGAAAGATAAGTAAAAATACACAAATAGGAATCTTGTCCGTGCAAACAAGAGCAGATGAAACTGAATTCATCCCCAGTACTAACTATAGTATGTTAGCCCTGCAACAGACTATAAAAAATAGAAATAATGTTAGCCTTTTTATGGTAAACAAACAATTGGATAAGGCGATAACAGAAAATGAAAACCAGTTAAATACTTACAATCGAGTATTAGGTATTGAATCGAACTTTGGTAGTAATGACAATAAATTTACAGGAAAAGTCTATTACCACTATTCTATTTCTGAAGATCGAGAAAATAGTAATGCCTTCTCACAAGGAGCAAGAATCAATTATGTCAATTCTCGATGGAGATTACGGTTAACCCAAGAATTGGTGGGGAATAACTATGATGCAGAAGTAGGTTTTATTCCAAGAACTGGTTATTTTAGGATAGATCCGACAGTAGAATGGATCAGTAATAAAAATAAAATTTTCAATCAAATCCGAATAGGTTTCGACCCTTCGGTTCGTTGGTTAAACGAAATAGAAAATAAGGTTTCAGACCATAATTATGAATTAAGAGTCAATGCAAGTGCTAATAATAATAGTAATTTTAGGTTAGGAATTAGCCACAGATATGTTTACCTGACAGGTGGCTTTGACCCTACGGGCACAAGTTCATTAGAATTAGATGCAGACACTGATTATAGAATGGTTTACACTACCCTATCCTACCAGTCTGATAGACGTAAATCTATCTTCTTTAGTGCTAATAGTTATATTGGAGAATATTTTAATGGAAAAAGATTTCAATTAAGAAAAACAATTGGCTTTAGAATACAGCCCAAATTTGTTTATTCTTTGCGTGTCGAGTATAACCATACCAACTTACCTGCACCTTATGCAACGGCTTCTTTGTGGTTAGTGAGCAACAGAATAGAAGTAACATTTAATAAAAAATTGTTCTGGTCTACTTTTATTCAATACAACCAACAGGAAGATAATATCAATTTCAACTCAAGAGTTCAATGGCGTTTTGCTCCTGTTTCAGACTTTTTTATAGTCTATTCAGACAATTATATTCCAAATAGACTACAAAAAAGAAATCGTTCTATTATTCTAAAAGCGACTTATTGGTTGAATTTATAATCACTTGATTAATCCCAATATTTTCGCATACTTCATCAATTCGCCTTGATTGGAAATCTTAATTTTACCCGTCAATACAGCCATCATCGCATTAGCATCACCAGAAAGAACCTTTTCTATGTTTTTATCTTTCGCAGATACACTACATTTAGCTTCGCCATGGATTCCCTCTTTAACATCCATTTTGCCATCATCAATATTCAAGGTATATTGACCGCCTTCGTCTCCATCTATATTAAAATGGAAAGAAGTACTTGCCCCTTCAATTGCTTCGGGTGCTACTCTATTAGGTAAATTCGAAATAAAATCTTTAAATTTCATATTATTCAGTTAGGTATAAAAATGTTTTTAGCTTTGAATCCATTTCAACAAATCGTTAAAATAGCTATTTTGTTCGGGTTCATTATGCAATTCATGCTTCCAACCCGAGTATATATTTAATTGATAATTATATTTTTCACACAACGCTTGAGACCCCTTGTGAGAAGTTATGGTATCAGCCGAACCGTGAGTGATTAAAACATTAGAACTTTTTAGTTTAATTCTTTTAGCAAAAATTTCATCTGCGGCATCTAACATTCCAATAGCGAGCACCGAGCTTATTTTGGTATGGACTAAATCATCACCTTTATAATCTTTTATCACATCATCGCTATTCGATAAACCCACTAATTCCAAGCCATTATCTTGAACAAATCCACCAAAAAGATTAGCAAACCTACCTATCCAAAGTAATAAAACAGGTGGAGGTTTCGGTAATGTCAATGCGGGAGAAGTCGCGATAACTTTGTCAAAATTATCATGAGCCAATGCGTAATTTAACACAATATTCCCACCCATGCTATGACCTAATAATATGACAGGAACAGCAGGAACTAATTGCTTTGCTTCCTGTAATGCTACATCCAATTCTCTATGATAAAAACTATATTCGGGAACGTCTCCTCTTTTACCACTACTCTTTCCATGTCCGTAATGGTCATAACCTAAAACAGCATAATGATTCGATTGAAAAAAGGAAATCATATGGCGATATCTTCCAAAGTGTTCTCCTAAGCCATGCGATATCACAATAATTCCGATAGGATTATCAACAGCATGAAATTCAAAATAAATCGAAGCACCTTCTATTTTCCAAATGCCGCTATCCTTCATCAAAAGATTTATTTTAGGTAATTATTAATTATCATTCGATTTTATAACCAAACCCTTTTATAGTACGGATATAATCGTCTCCTATTTTTTCTCTTATCTTACGAATATGTACGTCAATAGTTCGGTTTCCTACAATAACGTTACTTCCCCAAACTCTCAAATAGATTTCATCTCGGCTAAATACCTTTCCAGGACGTGAAGCCAAAAGGCAAAGCAATTCAAATTCTTTTTTGGCCAACACAATAGGTTCTCCTTTCTTCTTTACCTTAAACTGTTCTCTGTCTATTTCAATATCTCCAAAAACAATATTATTATTTTCGCCTTCGGTTTGTCGGTTCAATCTTCGCAGAATAGCCTTGATTCGAGTTGTTAAAATTTTGGGTCGGATGGGTTTCAAAATATAATCATCTCCTCCTACATTTAAAGCGGCAATCTGAGAATAATCTTCGACTCGTGCCGTCAAAAATACAATCAGCATTTCATTAAACCGCTCTTCTGCACGGAGCATTCTACACAACTCCACCCCATCTATTTCTGGCATCATGATATCCAAAATAACCAAATGGGGCTGAAAATCGTCAATTATATTGACAATATCACATGGCATTTGTGCGGTCTTCACTGCATATCCTTCTTTGAGTAGATTATATTCAAGAAACTCTAATATGTCAGCTTCATCGTCAACAACCAATATCTTTTTTTGGTTCTCCATTAGATTATTTAGGTTTGTTAATATTTAGGTAGCCTAAAATTAAAAAAATTAATACCCAATTTAAGAAAACTTTACAAAAAAAATATATTGACTATTCTATTCGAGCCTAAAATACAATATAGTAGCTAAATAATGGCTTAGAGATAGACTTCAAAACAAAAATTCTCCCCTTAAAAAAGTTGTCATTTTGTACCTTTGTACTTCTTTATTTAATAAGAAAATCCTAACTGGTCTCAAAATCAGAAAAAACAAACAGATGAAACACCAAATCAAAGAGTTAGCAAAATCTTTTCATCAAGAAATTAATTCTTGCCGACAGTGGTTACATCAACACCCCGAACTTTCTTTCAAAGAATATAATACGGCTGATTATATCGCAGCACAATTGGATAAAATAGGCGTAAAATATGAACGAAATTGGGTAAAAACAGGTATTGTTGCCTACGTACAGGGCAATAAATCTAAGTCTGATAAAACCATTTCTTTGCGAGCCGATATAGATGCGTTACCTATAAAAGAAGAAAACCAAACATCTTATACTTCTCAAAATGAAGGCATTATGCATGCTTGTGGACACGATGTTCATTCCTCTTGTATGCTTGGAGCTATCAAAATTCTCCATGAATTGAAAAACGAATGGTCGGGTACTATTAAATGTATCTTTCAACCTGGCGAAGAAAAACATCCTGGCGGAGCTTCCTTAATGATAAAAGAGGGCGTTTTAGAAAATCCTAAACCCGAAAGTATCTTTGGACAGCATGTTTTCCCTGATTTGGTAGCAGGAAAAGTAGGTTTTAGAGAAGGGATTTATATGGCAGCGGCGGACGAACTTCATATTACCATCCAAGGGAAAGGAGGGCACGGAGCTATGCCGCACAAATGTGTTGACCCTATATTGATTAGTTCTCATATTGTGGTTGCCATTCAGCAGTTGGTCAGCCGTTGGAATGACCCCACAACCCCTGCGGTTCTTACCATTGGTAAAATAGAAAGTAATGGCGGTGCGACCAATATTATTCCTTCGGAAGTGTTTCTAAAAGGAACTTTTCGTTCGATGAATGAACCGTTTAGAGAACAAGCTCATCAAAAAATAAAAAAATTGATTCACTCTATTTGCGAAGCAATGGGCGGAAGTGCTATAATTGATTTGAAAAAAGGGTATCCTGTTTTAGAAAATAATGTAAATCTAACGACCCAAGCCAAACAATGGGCAAAAGATTATTTAGGCAAAGAACAGGTTATTCAATTGCCGATTCGGATGACAGCAGAAGATTTTGCTTATTATTCGCAAGAAATTCCTGCTTGTTTCTATCGCTTAGGTACGGCAAGTCCTGACGGAACAAATACTTCGGCTGTCCATACGCCTACTTTTGATGTAGATGCACAATCTATTGAAGTAGGAATGGGATTGATGGCGTATTTGGCGTGGTCTGAATTGCAAGAAAAAAATAATTCAAAATAGAAATGTCATTATTTAAAAGTATAAAATCGTGGTTTGGGCCACAACCAAAAATAGAATTTGACCCTATGAAATATTTAATTGTCGGATTGGGAAATATAGGAACGGATTATGACAATACGCGTCACAATATTGGTTTCGATGTTATTGATGCCTTAGTCAAAGAGTTTGATGTAGAAATGAAGTTGGAAGGAAATGCTCAAGTAGGAACGATGAAATTTAAAGGGCGAACGTTGGTGTTAATCAAACCCACGACCTACATGAACCTGAGTGGTAAAGCGGTGCGTTACCATGCTCAAAAACATAAAATTCCGAACGATAAAATATTGGTTATTTTAGATGACCTCAATATTAACTTTGAACGTATTAGGCTGAGAGGTAAAGGGAGCGATGGCGGACACAATGGGCTGAAACATATTGACCAAATGATGGGCGGTAATAATTATCCTCGTCTCCGCCTGGGTATAGGTTCTAATTTCGGAAAAGGAAGACAAGTTGATTTTGTTATCGGTAAATGGACTTCTAAAGAATTAGAAATATTGCCAAGTATCATCGACCATTCCGTTGCGACGGTCAAAGCTTTTGTAAGCATTGGAATTCAACA
>CALAJP010000161.1 GCA_937922815.1 uncultured Saprospiraceae bacterium | reverse complement strand
AAAGATACAAAGTATTTGGGAATGATTTGATAAGAAAAAGAAGCAATTTCTTTTCCAAAAATCGTATCTTTAAGCTATGAAATATCTTGACCCGAAGAATGATTTAGTTTTTAAGAAAGTATTTGGACAGCATCCAGATATTACGAAATCATTTTTGAATGCGATGTTGGAGTTTGAAGGAGATAGGAGGATAAAGACTTTAGAGTTTATTGACCCTAATTTAGTTCCTGAAACGCCACTTTCTAAATATACCATTGTTGATGTTCGTTGTAAAGACGAAAAAGGACGAGAGTTTATCATAGAAATGCAAATGCTTTGGACTGAATCGTTCAAAAGTAGGGTCTTGTTTAATGCTTGTAAAAACTACGTCAAACAGTTACCCAAATCAGGGAAATATGACGAATTGAAACCTGTTTATTCGTTGTGTTTAATAAACGAAATTTTCCAACCCGAAGAAGAAAGTTATTTTCATAAATATAGCATTCAGCATCAAGAAAATACTGAACTGAAACTAGAAGGCTTGGAATTTGTGTTTGTGGAATTAGAAAAATTCAAAGCTCAAAATATCCAAGACAAACGAATGATGGTATTATGGCTTCGTTTTTTGACAGAAATTGATGAAAACACCAAAAACATATCTCCTGAACTGCTCAAACTACAAGAAATCAGAAAAGCTGCTGAGTTAGTTGAAAATGCTGCCTTTTCAGATGAAGAAAGAAGAGCTTATGACAAGTATTGGGATACTGTTCGTGTAGAAAAGACTTTGATTGATGATGCTTTTGATAAGGGAATAAGAAAGGGACGTGAAGAAGGACGTGAGGAAGGAAAAGAAGAGGGAGCGAAAAGAGAAAAGGAACAAGCTGCCTGTAAAATGAAAAAAGACGGTTTACCGATTGATATTATTGCCAAATATACAGGACTAAGCATAGCAGAAATAGAACAACTGGAATGCTAAACTGATAAGCTAACATCGTTTTGTGTCCGTACACGTAGCCCCCGTACGGAGTTCGCCAAAATCTTGTATGGAAATAGGATATTTCTGTATCATTTATTGCTTTTCTCTTTTTTCAAAGATGTAAAGTGTTTGGAAAGGAGAGTAATATCCTGTATTGAAAAGATGGTTTTGTATGGATAAAATGATTAAATATTACCCAAAATGAAGTTAGTAATATAAAAAATACTACATAACAAACTTAGGCATTAAAATTCCAGGGTTTAAAATTTTCTTTGTAAAGTTGTTATGTTTAAAGTTAAATTGATAAAATGTAATATTAGGTCTGCATCGATTGGTGTAATTTGTTAAATCAACTATAATAATAGAATTATTATCAACTTTATTCAAAAGTTGATAATATATATGGTACAAAATCTTTAAATCACTAATATCTTTAATGGAGTTATTAAAATACCTATTTTGCCGACAATGATAAAGTAATTCATTTGTAAATATTTTATCTAAATAATTTTGGTTTATAATTGAATCATTTTTTACAATAAAAAAATTGTTTTCATTGTGCTTGGGAATGATTTTAACTTCAGGAAAATAACTTTTAAAAATAACCTTTAATATATTGTCTTTGCTCTTAAAATAGGATATATTTTTGCTAAAAAGTAAATTTACTATTGAATCTTGGGGGCATTTTAGACATTTTTTAAATTTATCATTTATTAAAAATAACTCATCTATATGATTAAGTTCGTGTTCTTCTAAACCATTTATTCTTAAATTTAGAATACATTCTTCGTTATAATTATAATCATAACGACAAATATTATTTGGACGGATATTGTTTATTGTTTTGTCTATTTCTTCCTCTTGTTCCTTTAAGTTTTTACATGAAATAAGTATAAGAAATATGAGTATGAATAAGTTATTGACTTTTAGTTTTATTTTCATAATCTTTTATTTTTGAAGATGAATTATCTTTTGGTTTGCCTTTATCAATACACAATATAATATCTCCACAACCTTTTAAATTCGTTTCTATTTCACCTCCATATTCTAAAATAGCTTTGAATAATTGGCTTGGAGTTATTTCGAAAGCTTCTGGGTTTTGTTCAAACAAGAAAGGTTTCATATCAAAATTAGAACCACTGCTCATAAGTGTGTTTCTTTTATGAGGGTGTCCACCATGTCCTAAAAATATATCATGACCAACCTCGTGTAAAATGGTTCTTACTATATGAGAAATAGGATCAAATCTATCACCATATTCAAGAATAAGTTCATTTTCTTGTAAAAGCTCTTCTTTCAAAAACGGTTGATTCTTATATTCTTCTCCAAATTGATGTAAACTCTCGATTATTAAATAATCATAGCTTACGTTCAAATCTACAGTACTTGTATTTACCCAAGCAGATTGTCCTGTACCTATATTTTTATTTGACTGTCCGGATTGGTGGTATTTATCAGTAGGATCTAATGAAAGAAGGGTTGAATTTCCACTCATACCCCCAACACTTTTAAAATCTCCAATATAAACTATATGGTCAGTGGGGTCAATTAAATCTTCGGGTATATGACTTTTACTTGAGTATGACATATTAACCACCTGTATGTTGACATTGTGTTTGTCTAAAATTTCTTGAGTTTTTTGTCTAATTAAGTTCTTATCGGCTTTAGAAAGTTTCACATTAGAGTCTGAAAGAAATAAAAGATAAATTATATTGTCACCTCCTTGATAATCAATATAAGATATTGGAATATTTCCAGCAAAAGAATATGGGCTAATTTCACTATTATTGATAGCCAGCGGGTCAACACTCAAAAACTTAGCGATAGCAGGATTATAGAGTCTAAAACCATAATCTTGGACTAGGCTTTGTCCCCATTCTTTGTTATCGTCATTTTCTTTTCCATTGAATCCGTATCTATATTTATTAGCTTCATCAGGTATGGACCGACCCGTCATTTCTAACCCAAAAGGGAAATAGTCTTGGGTAGAAAAAGTATTAGCGGTATAAAAATTATTATCAAAGAACTTCTCGTC
>CALAJP010000160.1 GCA_937922815.1 uncultured Saprospiraceae bacterium | reverse complement strand
AAAATTAAACTTAAAGTGAACAATTTCATCAAATCCTGCTGGAATACCTATGCGATGAGCCAACGCAAAAGCTTCGCCTATTGCCCCTTTACTATTACTAAGTAGTTTTACAACTTCATTAAACTTTCCTGCATCTAATGGTATTGACTCTCCAATCGCTTTATTGAGGTCTTTAACTAATGCTTTTCTTACAGCTTCAGCCTTTCTATCCCCATCAACAATAATACCTTCATAATTCTCTAATACCCTTTTGACAATATCGGAATTTGCAATATCGCTAAATTTATCATTATTTAAAATAGATAAATAATCCCCTGATGCTTCTAATAGCTGATTTAGTTTTTGTGCTGCAGTACCAGCCAAATCTGATATTAAACCATTAACCTTAGGGGTAGATTTTTTGGCTAATGCTTTTATTTCCGCTATGGTTTTTCCTTTACAATCATTCAAAAAGTCAAAATCGAAACGTTTTTGTGGTAGGACATCATCTCCTGCTTTATAAATCTTATGCCACGTTTGGAGAATAACTTCGTCTAATTCATCGATTTTTGTACTGATGTGTGCTCCAGAAAGTGTTCCGTCTGCTTTATTCAATGCAGCAATGAAGCTATTGATGGCATCAGCATCCCAATTTGCCAATTCATCAAATACGGCTCCTGCTTGTCCTTGGGGTAGTTTTTCGAGAAGTTTGTGGAATAATTCTGCATTTTCGTTAGCTACCTCGAACAATTTAGCATATTTTTGAGGGTCTTTCCCTGCCCTTAATAAAGCTCGTCCCAATAATAAATCACAAGCCTTATTCGTAGAGGTAAGAATTGGTTCTTTACCGACATAATAACTCGATTCTTCGTTTGGTGCTATATCCATTTCCCAAGCATCGTTGGCACGAGTGATGGAATCTACGATATAAAGCTTGTCTTTTCCTTTCAAGTGCATTCCTGATTGGATATCTTCCAAAGGAACAAAATCATTCTTTTCAACTACAAAAAACGGATGGTCAGGTGTAGCAGAGACCGTATTTCCTTCATAATGAATGGTCATCAAAATATTGGAGTACACAGGTGTTGCAGTAGCTACGGTTGGGTTTATAAAATCAGAAACATCTATACATCCACATTGAGACAATTTGTAACTATCGCCTTGTTTTACTACCGCAAATTTTCCGTTTTAGTGGATGCTGACTACTCAGGAATTATAACTAACTCCACCATAATTAATATGATTCTTTTCTATATTTACATTTCAAATCAAAGATTATGAAAAAAAGACAACTGGTTTTTGCTACGCATAACAAACATAAAGTAGAAGAAGTAAAAAGTATATTGGGAAACGCTTACGAAGTTCTTTCGCTAACTGACATAGATTGTCATGAAGATATTGTAGAAGATGGAGATTCGTTTGAAGCCAATGCTGCAATTAAAGCTAAATATGTTTTTGATAAATACGGTTTGTCTTGTTTTGCGGAAGATTCTGGTTTGGTGGTGCCATCATTAAATGGTGAGCCTGGAATTTATTCAGCTCGTTATGCAGGAAAACATGGTGATCATGAAGCCAATATTGATAAATTGTTATCCAATTTAGAAAATAAAGAAGATAGGAAAGCGTATTTCCAATCCACAATTGCTTTGATTTCAGAAAAAGAAGTTCAAATATTTGAAGGGCAATGCCATGGTACGATTTCAGAATCAAGGTTAGGGAGTGGAGGGTTCGGTTATGACCCTGTTTTTGTTCCTGTGGGTTACGATAATTCGTTTGGAGAATTGGGTTCTGCTATTAAAAATGAAATTAGCCATAGAGGAAAATCTATGGAGAAGTTTATTGAATTTTTGAAATCAAATTAGCGATTCATATAATTTGGTAATCTTTGCGGCAGATTTGTTTTGAGAAAACTGATGGGTAGCCCAAATTTTAGATTTTTGAGTTTGTTCTTCAGTATCAGAAGAGTCCGACAAAACTAAATCAATTTTTTCAGCTAAATCATTTACATTTTTAGATTCAAAATAAGTAGAAAAAGGACCTCCCACTTCTTTCATTGATGAATTATCAGCAGCAATAACTCTTGTTTCGGACAAAATCGCCTCCAATACATTCATTGCAAAACCTTCATAAACAGAAGGTTGTATTAATATTTTTGCATTATTATATAAATAAGGGAAATTGTTTCTTTCTTCAAGCTCAAAGAAAATACAATATTTAGACAAATCATTTTTTTCAATAAAAGACTTCAATTTAGATTTATAATACTCGCCTTTTCCAACGATAACTAAGGGTAACCTTCTATTTTTAGGCATTTTTTTAATCGCCTTTAAAATGGTTTTAATTTCTTTTTTTTCGCTAATAGACCCCGAATAGAGTAAATAATCTTGGGGGAGATTAGATTTTTTTAAAAACTCTTTACTTAACGTTTTATCAATATTTTTATAAAAGTAATTATCCGCAGAAGGGTAAATAATATCAATCTTATGTTCGTCAATATTATAATATTTAATTAAATCTTGCTTGGTATGATTACTAATCGCAATAATTTTGTCCGCTTCTTCTAAACTGTTTTCAATTTTAAGATTAATAGCTACTCGTTCCGTAATTCCGAAATATTCTTTATGTTTTTTAAAAGTAAGATCAGGTATTGTGACTACAATAGGAACATCAACTTTATCAGTATCAAAAGGAATAAAACCACTTAGAGAATGATAAATATCTATATTTTTAGAAGCCCAGTTTTTTTCTAACCCGTGAGATTTCCAATAGTTTTTTTTAGCCTGAACATAAGAATACCAATTTATATCTGGCATTACGCTCTTTACCCATTTTCGATTAATCAAATCTTTTTCTCCTTCAAAAACATGAAGTTCATGAACGGGAAAAAAAGTTTTTGTTTGTTTTAAAAGTGTTCTTGTGTAGTTTCCCATACCACTTTCAAAATTCCCTATAAAACTTCCTTCAAATCCAATTCTAAGGGCTTTATTTAGGTTTGCTTTCATTATTAATAATAATAATTTAATTCTTAAGGCTAAAGCGTAAGTGTAAACACAAGACCATTGTGTTTACACAAACATAATAAATAATTAATCATAAAGTAAATATTTAGAACGTATTGATTCATAATTTTTCAATTCTTCATTCCATTCAGACCTCAGCTCACCAATAGAGATGTTTTTTTGCAGTGCCTCTTTTATTTTTTTGGTACCCGATATTTTATAAAACATATTATTTCTAAAGAAATCTTCCCCTTTCATTATACTATAAGAGTGCCACAGATATTTTAAATTCAATTTATTTTGCCTTAACTCTGCTAATGATTTTGTAGAAAGGTCTATTCCATTACACCGTTTACCTTCTAGTTTAGGGTGTTTAGCACCAGCGTTGGGTTGTGGCGTAAAAGTAAAATTAGACTCAAAATTAGGATGACCGTATAGTTGGAATTGTTTATTTGTTCCCCTACCTACCGAAACTTCTGTTGGTTCTAATAAACATAACGAAGGATATAAATATATGGAATGTTGGTTTGGCAAATTGGGAGATGGAGCGATGGGTAAAATATATTCTCTTTGATGGTTATAATGTTGGATGGGAACAACCTTTAATTTAGGAGACTTTTCAATCCATTTTTCTCCACTTATCATTTTTGCTAACTCGCCCACAGTCAAGCCATGAACAATAGGGATAGGATGAATACCAACAAAAGAAGTATGTTCCTTTTCCAAAATAGGTCCATCTACATAATGACCATTGGGGTTCGGTCTATCCAACACAACAAATGGAATACCTTTTTTTCCTGCGGCTGCCATTGCGTAGTGCATCGTCGAAATATAAGTGTAAAATCGTACTCCGACATCTTGAATATCGAATACTAGAATATCTATCCCCTCTAATAGTTCGGAAGGAAATTTCTTATTGGGGCCATAAAGGCTAATAATTTCGATTCCTGTTTTTTCATCTTTACCGTCAACTACGGTTTCGCCGGCATCTGCCATTCCTCTAAATCCATGTTCGGGAGAAAATATTTTAACCACATTAAAATCATTCTTGACCAAGCGATCAATCAAATGAATATCGTCCGCAACAGCCGTTTGGTTGACAATACAACCGATTCGCTTGCCTTTTAATTCAGGGAAATAGCTCTCCGTATCTGAAGCGCCCATTATGATAGGTAACTCTACAGGCAATGGGATAGCATCGTCTTTGATTTTTTTCTGCAACTGGGCTTGTGGTTGATTACAAGAAACCAGTAATATCAGTAAACAAATGCTAGTTTTTATCATTGAATTCAATAGTAAATGCATAAATCTTGTACTTTTATAAAAATGTCTTACAAACAAACAACAAATATTACATAATTGTTATATGTCTACAAATAAAAAATACGCAGTAATTGATTTAGAAACTACAGGAGGAAAAGCCGAAAGGGAAAAAATTACTGAAATAGGAATTGTAATAACTGATGGAGAAAAGGTTCTTGATACCTTCGAGAGTCTAATTAATCCCGAAAGAAGTATTCCACCCAACATCACAAGATTGACTGGAATATCGGATGCTATGGTCAAAACTGCTCCTAAATTTTATGAAGTAGCTAAGAAAATTGTTGAAATTACGGAAGACTGTATCTTTGTTGCTCATAATGTTCGTTTCGATTATTCATTTTTGAAATGTGAATTTGCAAGATTAGGTTTTACTTATACAAAAAAGCAATTGTGTACCGTTCGCCTAACTCGGAAAACTTTTCCAAATCTTAAAAGTTATGGTTTAAGTAATTTAATCCATCATTTCGACCTTCCTTTGGTTGGGGATAGGCACAGAGCAATGGCAGATGCTTTTGCTACCGCCAAATTATTAAGTATCAATTTAGAGAATTTTTTGGGCAACGATTTG
>CALAJP010000159.1 GCA_937922815.1 uncultured Saprospiraceae bacterium | reverse complement strand
GTCATCAGACCAAGTAGCATTTCTGATGGCACCATGTTTTTCATTGAAACTGAATCCTTCTCTTGATAAATCGAAAAATACATCGCCAACATTTTCATTCATACGATAATAGGCGGATAGCTCTTTCTCCGTACCATCAATAAATAGTCCTGCTTGTTGTTTAATTTCTTTATTCGTAAAACTTTTTCTCCATATTCTTAATTCATCTATTTTTCCATTGAAAAAACCTTCATTACCCATACCTATGATAAATTCATCATTATTCGATGGAGTGCTTCCCGTAAATGGAACAGTAATCATAGTATCGGTTTGTTCATCATAGACGACGACTAGTTTTAATGAATCGGTAGTTTTCATTGCCGTTACATGAAAGAAAGTATCCTGTTTTTCTTCAAAATTCAAGATTACATTTTCGTTTCCTGCATGAAAGGTCAACTTTCCATTCTCATGAACCAATTTATATTGATTTCCCTTGTGGAATAAAGTCGATTGATTTGAACTTTCTGCCTTGAACCATGCTTGGAAAGTAAAATCTTCGTCTAATTCAAAATGCGGGTCATTTAATGGAGGAGAAATTGCTAAATAAGCATCTGTGCCATTTAGTGATAAACTATTTCCACGAAATGCATCATCATCGGGTTCAGCAACTACATTTACATCAGGAACAGCGCTACCTCCTTTGTAGGTTACTCGTCCAGATACTCTACCGTAAGGAATACGGAAACCTATTCCTGTAATGAAGTTTAAAAACTCTTGCTCACTAGGGTGAATACCTTCTGCTAATAGCTTGTATTCGTATAATTGCCCTGATTCTGCATATTCGTCTTTCCAACTTCTAGCACTACCTTCAACTGAAGCAATAAACTCAAAATCTTCAGTAGATCCTAGCTCTCTTCTTGAAATTTTGAATCTTGAAATTTGAGATTCATATCTTTCCACTTCCCAACGCAGCTCAACATAATCAGCAAAATATCCTTTGGAAGCAAATAGCCCTTTGGTAAAGGCATTTTGAGCATAAATAACGTTGTGTCGAAATCCTAATAGAAATTTATCATTATTAGCATTTTTCCATTGAGTAGGAAATGGAGATCCTCCTGAAAACGATACTTGAAACGTATCTGTATTTTCTACAGGAACACTTTGTCCTGCGGTATAACCGAGGGTAAAGGTAGATTTGGGTTGCTGACTATAACCAAGAAATGGTAAGCACAGACCCAAAAATATTAATATTTTTCTCATGTTAAGAAATTTTGTAATCAATAAATGGGTATGTAGCTTATAACTTGATGATGTAGTTTACTGCTTTGTTGACAGGGCGTGTTTCTAAACCACCTGTAGCGTTAATTGTATGTTTATGATTTCCAGCAGGATTAGTTTTCTCTATGTAAGAACCTCCTGTATTAGCTTCTTTTAAAACTCTATCAGAATCATCATTTCCTTCAAATGATCTGTAGTGAACATCAATTCTTTTAGGTAGACTATGACTATGTTCACCTGCATCATTCATAGTATGGGTATGAGATTTAAAAGCATCATTTTGTTTAGAACCCACTTTTTCATTACCAGCACCACCCGTTCTAGAACTAAAGTCGGGATCCGTACTATTTGCATCTCCTCCTGCACCTCTAAGAAAATATCCTCTCAAATCGGGTAGATTGAAGTTACTTCCAGATTCTCCCCATGCACCACCAATCATGCTATAAAGTTGTACAAAATCATTACTTGTTTTACTTACCGATTTACCATCACATAATGCCCAACCACTCGGTATCTTATCTACTGTACCTGCAAAAGGAACAATCGTACCCACGGGAACTCCATTATCTGCATATTTAGCATAAGGCACCGCTTGCATTCTAGCATCATTGATGGTAATATAGCTACCTCCAGCAGTCTTCTTGACTTCTACTTTCATCCAGAAATCAGCATCTTTGCTCGTAAAGTTTAATTTTTTAAAATCAGAAGAGGTTTGTGAACCAGCTACAGCGTTGAACACACCATAAATATCACTTGTCATGGATTGTTCTTCTGTATAAGATTGAGAAGTGTTTTCTTTATTGTAAATCGTGAATCTTGCAGTGATGCCTGTGTTCGATAATGCTTTACCGTCTGGGTCAATTGCGTATCCTTGGAAGGAAAAACCACGCTCAGATGTTTGAGCATAAGTAATCGTGCATAGAATAGAGAATAAAAGAAAGTAAAAGTTTTTCATCTGTTTAAAGGTAATTTGTGAATGAATTATAATGTAGGTTTTATACGATATTCATTGTACGCGTGTTACACAGAGAAAGTAGGGGAGTGTTTATGGAAGAGCAAAGATATTTGGGGTAACAATTAATTTACCTAGTTCTAAAGTATGATTGTCAATATTTTACATATAATGTAGAAAAATATGAATTTTGATAATATTTTTTGATAAATTTTTCATCTTTTTTGTAGTAAATAAATTTTTCACCTTTTTTATAAAATATTTAATTTTTCTCATACCATTTTAGTCTTAAAAGTGACATGATTAAAAGTAATATCAATTAAAAGTAAATATTTAATAATTTGCTTACTAATGAATAAGGTGTTGATTTAGCTAATGGCGGTTGTTTTGTGTTATTTGTCCAATTTCCCAAACAAAAATCGCTTTCCATGACGTAATCTATTTGTTTTTTTGACATAGGCTATTGTAAGGTAGTCTCCATCTACTATTGGGACTTGCACATTATAAAAGTCACCATTCAAACTCATTTTATAATGTTGGTAAGGAGATTTAGTAAAATCACCGTCTTTATCAACCAGAATAAAAAATTCAGCATCGCTGGTAAATCCTATAGGTATATCATCTTTGTGGATAGACACATATACTTCTGTAATGCTTGCTCCTGTTATTTGGGTTTGCCATTCTCTGGTTACTCGATAATGATCTTTACAAGCACAAAGTTCGGTGGTTTGCCATGTTAACGGTGCGTCATTATTGGCAAACATCGCAAAATTTAAATCTGTTGTAATATCATTTCTGCCCACATTAGTACTTTGAAAATCATTACTTATAGATACTTGAAAAATCGCATCAGGATTTTGAGATTTTGAAATACTTTGATTAAGTTCA
>CALAJP010000158.1 GCA_937922815.1 uncultured Saprospiraceae bacterium | reverse complement strand
TGGTGTTAGAAGTTGTTCCAATTCCAATGGCTTTTAGGGTTACAGTAGCTAAATTATTAGTAATGTCGAACTTTCCTGTGTATAAATTACCGTTAGAGGTAGAAGGGTTACTTCCGTCGAGAGTATAATAGATAGAAGTTGTATTTTCTCCCGTAATTTCAACGTCCAAACTAGATGCGGTTGTAGTTTGAGAGATTGGGTTTATTGAAATGGTAGGAGTCAAGCCTTCAAAGGTGTAATTTCTTTCAACGATATTGGTGTTAGAAGTTGTTCCAATTCCAATGGCTTTTAGGGTTACAGTAGCTAAATTATTAGTAATGTCGAATTTTCCTGTGTATAAATTACCGTTAGAGGTAGAAGGATTACTTCCATCGAGAGTATAATAGATAGAAGTTGTATTTTCTCCCGTAATTTTAACTTCCAAACTAGATGCGGTTGTAGTTTGAGAGATTGGATTAACTGAAATGGTAGGAACTACATCGGGGCATAAATTAGGTTTTTCTGTTAACCAACCATTGTTATAATATGATGTTTCTGTTATGGATAAATCATCTGTTTGGTTACTTCCATTATCACTAAAAATAAGATTTATAGACTCTATATCAATAAATTCAAATGAATACCAATCTGAACCTTCACAAATTGCGATCATTTCATCACCAGGCCAACTTGTTTCAGTAATATTTTCTTCAGGAATAGCATCCCAATAATGAATGTTGAGATTATTCCATGTTTCAGGTTTTTTGAAATAAACAAAAGTACTTGTTTGTTCAAAAAAACTATATTCAGATTCATATATTGGGCTTGTACGACCTTCCGCATCAATTCCGAAATATTGTATGGTGATGGGGTTTTCATTACCTTCTAATAGGAGAGGTTGGGAGTAAATATTTGAATTAATAGTAGGTTTTGTTCCATCAATTGTATAGTAAATAGTAACAGGATTTCTTGGTGAAATAGATTCTATCTCGATAGTAATTGGTGGGTTTGGATAGTTTTTAGGTGTAGGGCTTATATTCAGAATTGGATTAGGAATATTAAATGTATAAGATGCTGTTTTTATGTCGGAAGAAACATTTAAATCGTCTATGACAAAATACTTTATAGTAGTTTCTTCTGATATACTAATTGGAATTGTATATAGATTACTATTTGTGGTTGGTTCTGTTCCATCTAATGTATAAAAAACCCTAAAAGGAGCTTGCCCCGTACTTGGACTTAATTCGACGCTGATGGGGTCAAAATAATTCCCAGCAGTAGGAATAGCTATAACTTTGGGTTTGGGAGTGTCAAAAGTATATTGTTGACCGTTGATATCTGATATTCTACCATTTTGGTCGATAGCTATTGCACGAATGATAGTCTCTCGAGAAACTTCTATTGGCGTGGTGTATATTGAACTACTTGTGCTCGGCTCTGTTCCATCAGTCGTGAAATGTATGGTTTTATTTCCATTACCACTCATAGTGGAAATGTTGACCATAATTGGGCTTTCATAATTTCCACTTGAAGGAGAAATTTCTACGACAGGATAACCTTCACAATTATTTACGCAGGGTTCAAAAAAACCTTTTCCACTTTCTCCAATCATACCCGGTCCATTGAGAACATAGATGCCCGCAGAACCAGAACCTACTGCAAAATTGATATTTCCAGAAGAAACTACAATTTCTCGCCCAGTTACAGCATCTCTATACACACCATTGCTTAATCCTGATATAGAAAAACTTGCGTCTCCATCTTTTGCCAAGCCAACAATAACTTCACTATCTTCAAATACTCTTTTGTATGCTACGCCATTTCCAGGGGCATTTTTCCATTCCCAACTCCCTTTTTGGAGTGCAGGAATGGCTTTTCTCATTGCATTCAATTTTTTTATATGTTGATAAATGATATGATTAGGAGCATTATCCATCTCGTCACCATAGTAAGCTCTACCTGTTTCATTAATACTTTTGTTTATGCCTGATGCATCGTGTATGTCATTAAATACACCTGCTTTAAATCTTGATTCTGTACCATAATACACGGCTGGTATTCCTCTCCAAGTGAACATGAAGTTCATGCAAGCGGCTAAATTTTCATCAGAACCTCCATATCTTCTGTTCCAATCATTATTAGGTCCAAAATCATGATTATCTAACCAAGTAATCAATTCGGAAGGATTGTGATATAAGTGGTCATATCTAGCGGCGGCTTGAACGCCACTAAAACTACCTCCATCTTCAAATATATTATGAAAGGTAGCGTGTCCAAAGAAATCAATTACGGATGCTCCTGAACCTTCGGAATTATTAACTTCTCCTCTCCAGGTGTACCAATGAGGATTTATTTCTTCTATGCTATGTAGTTCATGCCTTTTTTGTGCGACTTCTCCGAATACAAATAAATCAGGTTTATATGCCTTAAATCTATCCAATAGTGCTAATATATCTTCTTTGCTCATATGTTTGAAGGTATCCCATCTAAAAGCATCAACCCCCATGTCAATATACTTTTTATAAGCATTAAACATATAGTCTTGAACTACTTTTGAGCTTGTATTCAAATCGGGCGTATCGCCAGCTAATGCTCTTAAATATAGGTTTGTGGTATCATCGTATCCTTGTGCAAAACCATTTCCCGATTGATGGTACCAGTTAGGATCTACTGTTTCTACATAAGATACTTGACCAGGGAAATTATATTGAGATAAATCGTTGTCAAAAGGACTATCTAATTTCTGAATATTTGCTCTACTCCATATTAGTCCATCGTCAGGATTAGGAGTCAATCCATCATACTCCCAATTAGGGTTATCTTTTAATATTTCTCCAGCTGCATTTTGCCCCCATGGTTTGGTAGGGTCAGTATTATATTTTATTTCTGCTTTATTTTTAATTCCAAAACGCCCTGCATGGTTGGTAACAATATCTAAGACGATTTTCATTCCTTTGGCATGCACAGCATTTACTAAATCCTGAAAGGTAGCACCCTCGGATTCGTACCTTGGGTCTACTGTTTCAAAATCCCATGCATGATAACCGTGGTAATCTAATGGGCTTCTATTTTGTACAATAGGAGTTATCCAAATAGCCGTAAAGCCAAGATCTTTAATGTAATCTAATTTTTCTATTAGCCCTGCAAAATCTCCTCGCCAAGTGACGTCCTCTGGCCCACTATAATTGTCATTGTGAGGATTCCCGGGGAAATATGACGACCATTCTGTGGCGACATTATTGGATGGGTCTCCGTCATAAAACCTTGTAGTCATCAAAAAGTAAATACTTTCTTCACGAAAGTCCACTTGTGCGATTAGATTAGAACTCGATATTAGGATTACGAGCAAATAGATAATAGTTTTCATAGTCAGCTTACATTAGATAAAATCCTAATATAATATTGAATTTGACCCCAAAAACCTTATTATTTGTTTATAATGTGCCGTTTTTTAACAAAAAGCAATAATTATTGAATAATCTAATGTTTTTATTAGAAATAAAAAATCAATGTTATAGCAAAAGGATAACATTGATTTTTTTATAATTTCATAATTCCAGACATTGAAATTAGGTAGAAGTATTTTTTAGTATCAAATACATTTTTTTAATCCGTCAATTAAAGTATCTACCTCTTGTTTGCCGATATTTAGAGGAGGTAATAGACGAATAGTGTTACCGTCCTTTGCGGAACCTGTAAATATTTTGGCTTCAAAAACTAGTTTTTTTCTTAGGTCGGCAACGGGTTTGCCAAAATCCAAACCTAACATTAAACCTTCACCACGAATACTCTTTATTTCATTTATCTCTTTTAGTTGAGATAAAAGGTAAGCTCCGACTTTCTGAACATTAGATAAAATAGACTCTTCTTCGATAACTTCCAAAACCGCCAATGCAGCAGTACAAGCTAAATGATTTCCTCCGAATGTAGTGCCGAGCAATCCATAACTTGGCTTAAATTTGTGGTGAATCAAGACACCGCCTACAGGAAAACCATTTCCCATTCCCTTTGCCATAGAAACGATATCAGGTTCAAAACCTTTTACTTTTTGGTAGGCAAAAAAGTGTCCTGTTCGTGCAAATCCAGACTGAACTTCATCTAATATTAATACGGTATTTGTTTTATGGCAAGCCTCTTTTATTGCTATTAAAAAGTCTTCATTCGCAACGTGGATTCCACCTACTCCTTGGATTCCTTCTATTATTACGGCCGTACAGTCTCCTTTTTCAATAACAGAAACCGCTGCCTCTATATCATTAAAATCAGTCATTACGGATTCAAAACCTTTGTTGATAGGAGCAACGACCTTAGGATTGTCAGTAATATTGACGGCTGCACTTGTCCTTCCGTGAAAACAATTTTTGAAAGAAAGAACTTTGGTTCTATTATTGTGAAAAGATGCAATTTTTAACGCATTTTCATTAGATTCTGCTCCCGAATTGGTAAGAAATAATTGATAATCTTCGCATCCAGATAGTTTTCCCAGTTTTTCTACCAGTTGCTTTTGTAATGGATTCTGAACAGAATTTGAATAAAAAATCATTTTATCAATTTGGCTTTTCAGTGCATTGGTAAAATGAGGGTGCGAATGACCGATAGAAATAACAGCGTGACCGCCATAAAAATCTAAATATCTTTCTCCTTTTTCGTCAAAAACATAAGCCGCTTGTCCTTTTACAGGGGTTATATCAAACAGGGGATATACATCGAATAGTTTCACTTTATTTCTTTTAGTTTTTTATTAAAAAGCGTTAGGTTTTAGCATAAGTCCTAAGGTTTCGTCCCAGCCCATCATCAAGTTCATATTGTGAACCGCTTGTCCTGAAGCCCCTTTTGCTAAATTATCAATCATAGAAGTAACCAATAGTTGTCCTCTTTTTTTGCAAACATGCAAAATAGCTTTGTTCGTATTGACCACTTGTTTTAAATGAGGATTTTTATCGCTAATAGTTACAAAAGGATGGTCTTTGTAATAATCTGTATAGAGTTGAATGAGCTTTTCTTCAGATAAATCTGTTTCAGAATAAGCAGTCGCCAAAATTCCTCGACTGAAATTACCACGATTAGGGATAAAAAATAATTCTGCATCCCAATTGTTAGCTAATTGCTTAGCTGTTTGACCAATTTCGTTTAGATGTTGGTGTTCAAATGTTTTATAGGTAGAAACATTATTGTTTCTCCACGAAAAATGTGTCGTTGCCATAGGGCGTTGACCTGCCCCCGTAGAACCCGTTACGGCATTGACATGAATATTCCCATTGCCCATATTGTTTTTCCAAAAAGGAAGTAACGCAAGTTGAATGGCCGTTGCAAAACAACCTGGATTTGCGATATGTTGAGCGGACTGAATTTCTTTTTTATTCAATTCAGGTAAACCATAAATAAAGTCATGGTTTCCTGCCATTCTATAATCTGTGCTTAAATCAATAATCTTTTTATTCAATAATTTGGGATTTTGAGCAATTACTTCTTTTGCTTTTCCATGTCCCGAACAAATAAATGCCAAATCAATATTTTCGGGATTGATAGTATCCGAAAAGTTCAAATCTGTGTAGCCTAGCAAATCGTCGTGTACTTCAGTGATTGGCTTTAATGCATTTGAAGAAGAATAAATCCACTTGATTTCAACCTTAGGATGAAAAAGTACAATTCTTAATAATTCTCCTGCGGTATAACCTGCTCCGCCAATAATTCCGATTGAAATTTTTTCCATTTCTTTTTTACTTTATATCATGAAAATCGGGGTGAACCGCTGAATGAATTTTAGAAGAATTGGCAATGATTTTTGTAAATCCTCTTACATCATCACCTGTATAGCCTTTGTTCATTTCTCCATAGCTACCAAATTTTGATTTCATCAAATCCAATTCAGAAGAAATACCAATCAATTCGAAACGATAAGGGTGAAGTTTTACGAAAACAGTCCCAGAAACGGTCGTTTGAGTACTTTCCAAAAAGACTTCAATATTTCTCATCAAAGGTTCTAAATATTGACCTTCGTGCAATTGCATACCATACCAATTAGCCATTTGTTCTTTATGATAAGCCTGCCATTTGGTTAGGGTATGTTTTTCTAATAAATGATGAGCTTTTAGTATAATTAGAGGAGCGGCTGCTTCAAAACCTACACGCCCTTTGATTCCTATAATGGTATCACCCACATGAATATCTCTACCTATTCCAAAAGGTTCGGCTAAGGATTGTAGGTGCTGTATAGCCTGATGCGATTTGTCGAATTTTTGATTATTAACTCCAACCAATTCTCCTTTCTCAAATACAAGTTCTACTGTTTTAGAAGTAGTTTCAGTAACGGGAGTAGGGTAAGCATCTTCGGGTAATGAAAGATGAGAAGTTAGGGTTTCGTCACCACCAACACTGGTTCCCCAGATACCTTTATTAATAGAATATTTTGCTTTTTCCCAAGACATTTCAACGCCCCAAGATTTTAACTTTTCAATTTCATCTTGTCTCGACAATTTCAAATCTCTAATGGGAGTAATAATTTCAATATCGGGTTTTCCGAGAATATGGAAAGCTAAATCAAATCTAACTTGGTCGTTTCCTGCTCCTGTACTTCCATGAGCTATATATTCGGCATCTAAGGTGTTGGCATGTTTTATTACTTCCAATGCTTGAAAAACACGTTCTGCACTTACAGACATAGGGTAAGTGTTGTTTCTCAACATATTTCCGTAAATCAAATATTTGATACATTTATCATAAAAATGTTCAACAATCCTCGCCGCTTTGAAACTTGCTGCCCCGAAAGCCATGGCTTTACGTTCTATTTCGTTTATTTCTTCATCTGAAAAGCCGCCAGTGTCTACCAATATGGCATGTACTTCAAGGTTTCTTTCTAAGGTTAAATGTTTGATACAAAAAGTGGTGTCAAGACCGCCGCTGTATGCTAAAACTACTTTTTTTTGATTCATGTTGAAATTAAGTTTAGATATAGTAATCTACATTTTTTAGAGACTAAATTATTTGGATTGTTTTTTTTGGATTTTAGCTGCTTTCTTATTCTTACCGAATATTTTTCGAGCTTCCTCCTCCTTTTTCGAAGGGGCAACCATACCCACACAAAGGCACATTTTTTGTTCATTGCGAGTTAAAATATCGAAATTGGGGCAACTTTTGCATCCAGACCAAAAAGTTTGGTCGTCAGTTAACTCCGAAAAAGTAACAGGGTGATACCCTAATTCATGATTTATTTTCATGACGGGCAAACTGGTAGTGATACCAAACACTCTTGCTAAGGGGTATTTTTCTCTTGCATGATTAAAAGCCTTTTTCTTGATTTTTTTTGCTAATCCTAATTTTCTGAAACTGGGATGAACAATTAATCCTGAATTTGATACATATTCTCCATGCCCCCATGTTTCTATATAACAGAATCCAGCAAAAATGCCATGCTTGTCTAATGCGATAACAGCATTATTATTCGTAATTTTTTGCCGAATGTATTCAGGCTTTCTTTTAGCAATTCCCGTACCTCTTACTTTTGCAGAATCAGCGATAACATCACATATCTCTTCGGCGTACTCAAGGTGCTCTTTTCCTGCAATAAGAATCTTTATTTGTTTCATACGTATAATATTATGAATAGAAAAGAAATTGAAATGGATTATTAGTAGGTGTTAGTTCTGTGCTGTTTGTATATTTAACAGCTTAAGAGAGTGAATTATACGCCCACGGGGCGAATAAAGAAGCGCCTCCTCAAGCGAGGAAGTCTAATAGGGTTGAATTCGATATTTAGGATTAAATTTTCCATTATTAAACAAATGTAGTTGAATAATAGAAAATTTGCAATAAATGATATATTTTTTTTAAAATTATTAGGCTCGCAGTTCGTATATTTGATTAATTCAAAATTATTCATGCGTTTATTTTTAGTGATATTTTCGGTGACGTTTAATTTGGTTTTGTTGGCTCAAAGTCCAGATGTGGTGTATCGTATTCCTATTTTAGACCAAGCATATCATTCTTATTTTGAGGGCGATTTTGAAAAAGCGGAAGAAGGCTTTAATACCTGCATTGAACAAGGAAAGATAGAAAGAGATTCCAATTTGATAATTAATGGATGGATTGGGTTGAGTGAAATTGCTTTCTCGAAAGGGAAAACAATTACTGCAATAAAATTGATTGAAGAAGGTCTTGATTTTTCAGCGTCGGTTCATAATCCTGAAAACAAAATAGATCAAAGCTTATTGCATCAGAATATAGGATATTTTTATGCAGCCTTAGGCGAATGGGAAGAAGGTTTTTTACATTACAAAGAGGGGTTTAATTATTGTAAATCCAATCATCCGATAGATGATATGAGAACAGCCAGAGCTTATTTTTCTATTGGAACGTATTATTTTGAAGTTGGAAATATAGCTAACGCTTCTGAATATGTAGATTCAGCATTGCAAGTGACGAAAAAAATCAATCATACTGATTTGGAAAGTTATTGCCATAATTTTTTAGGAAACGCAAATAAATTAATCGGTCAATTCCATGATGCCATCAACCATCAACGCCAATTTTTAAGATATGTAAAGGGCAAACAAAGCAAGGCGAGAGCTAATAATTCTATTGGAACATCTTTTTTTGAATTAAAAGAATATCAAAAATCTTTAAAATTCTCCAAATTAGCATTAGATGAACAAATAGAATTGCATGGTTTTCAGCATTTATTTACACTCGATTCTTATCATAACTATTTATCTTCATTGCTTGCGTTAAACGAAACAGAAGGCGTAGAAGAAAAAATAAATAAAGGGCTTTACTATTCTGATGATTTTTCGATATTACATAACCAACTTTTTTTAAGCTTATTATTAGAATTAAAAATTGAGCAAAAAAAATATGAAGAAGGTATCCAATTAGTTAAACATAGAATTGATAAAAAAGACACCTTGTCTCCCGAAAATCTATTGATATATGCCAGTTTGCTTATTCAGAAAGAAGACTTTTTAGAAGCCGAAAATATTATAGAGAAAGCTCTTTTTTCAAAATTCAATAAAAAGGAATTTGCAAAGGTAGGTGAAATGGAAATCACTATACTGAGTTTAAAGTTTTTACAAAAAAGTTTTGAACTTTATCTTGAAATTTTCGAAAAAAGTAAAAACCGAAATTTCCTAAAAAAGGCTGTTGAAACTGCGGTTTTCGTAGACACTTACATTGATCTTATTCGTGCTCAGATGAGTGAGCGGAATCAACAAGAATATATGAGTGAATATATTCGTCCATTTTATGAAAAAGCCATCTTAGGTTCTTTTGCCAAATACGAAATTGAAAAAACAGAACAAAATGCCAATTTGGTGCTATTCTTTATCGAAAAAAGTAAATCACTGACCTTATTAGAACAGATTTTAGACCAACAATTTTTTGACCAAATAGGGCAAAAAGTGCCACAGTTAAAAGAATTGGATAATAAGAAAAAATCACTTCAGTACATTAACTTAAAAATCAGTGAAATAGATGGAGATCCTGCCAATAAAGAAAGTTTGATTCTGCGTAGAGAAAACCTTTATGAGGAAATTGAATACTTAAATGAAGAAATTAGAAAAATTTTTCCAAATATCACAGATTCTCGACTTACTGTTCATAAACAATCAATAGATGAAATTAGAACTCAAATCCTGGAAAAAGAAGAAACCTATCTAAACTATTCAGTACTTACGAATGAAACGATTTTGTTTAAATTATCAAAAGACGAAATTGAAATTAATAAAATCCCTATATCTAAAAAGAAGCTCTCTCAGTTAATCAATGAAACAAGGGCTGCTATATCTTCAATTGATATGTCCGTAATGGAAGAAATAAAGGAGTTGTCTAAATTGATTTTTCAACCTTATTTACCTCAATCAAGTTCTTTGTTAATAAGTAGGGACGGTCCTTTGTACGGCTTGGTTTTTGAACTTTTTACAACGAAAGACTATAAGGGAAATAGGTGGAGAAATATTCCTTTTGCCATTAAGGACTATACCATCAAATATTGTTATTCTATAAAGACGCATGCGATGAATAAAAATATAGCATTGCAACCGAAACAACAGTGGTTTGGCGCGGCTCCCTATTTTTTAAATAAAAACGAACAGGCAAATGGCTTTTTGAATCTAGTGAATTCAAAAAATGCTATTGATATAATGGCAGATGTGCCAAATTCAACTACCTGTATTGGCGAAAAATGTACTAAAAAATCTTTTCTTGAAAAAGCAGAAACATCAAATATAATTCATTTGAGTACCCATAGTACTTATGATTCCTTGCAGCCTAGCTTGTCAAAGTTATTGTTTTACGGGGTGAATAAAAAAGACTCTACGGCTAAAGATTTGTTGATGAGCGAGATTTATAATTTGAATTGGCAAAAAGATTTATTGATTTTACCAACTTGTAATTCAGGTTATGGAAAAGATATTGACGGAGAAGGGGTTGCTTCTATAGGAAGAGGTTTTTATTTGTCAGGTTGTAAAAACTTGATCTTAGGACAGTGGCCAATGAATGACCATACTACAACTTCCATCATGCAAAACACTTATAAAAAAGTAAAGGAAGGGACTTCGTTTGGTAATGCATTGAGGAACTCTCAGTTAGATTATTTACTTTCGTCCTCTCAAATCAATGGACATCCCTATTATTGGGCGGGCTGGGCATATTTTGGTTCTACGGTTAGATTCGAAGCAGAAAAAAATCCTAAATGGGGGCTAGTAGCATCTATTATCATTTTACTTTTAATAATTTTATGGAAAAGGGAATTTTTTAGAAAGCTATTTTGTTAGGATAATGAAGCAAATGATTATTTTTGTTTTTAAAATAATACTTTAAAAAATTCTAATTTAATTATGAATAATAACTTTACGTTGTTGATGGGATTGGTATTGTGTGCTTTACTATTCTCTTGCCAAAAAGAAAGCAACACACAAAACGAAAAACCAAAAAAGGATGTCGTTGAGACTGTTTACGAAGAAATTTATATAGACCCTTCGGTAGAGACGGATTATCCAAAACTATATCGAGATTTGGGTTTGCCTATCTTTGAAAACACTGAAATTGTTAATCAAGGTGATGATTTTGACAAGGTTGAAGATGCCAAAATGATACAATTACAAACGAAAATGCCAACGGCAGAAATTAAACAAAAGTTTGAAAAATCGTTTGATAACGGAGAGTGGGAAAAAGGAAATATTAATATTTATGCTGGAGCACAAGAAGCTCTATTGATGAAAAAAGGAGATGAAGTACAAGCTCAGATATTGATAGTAGATAAAACAACACATAGAAGGGTTGCTATTATATTTAGTAAACCTAAGGTAATCAATCCTGATGATTATTAATGTCATTATCGATTGATAAATATAATAGATAACGAATACGATAAAGGGTGTAATTAATTTTGCACCCTTTTTTGTTATTCTATTGTTACGTTCATCGTGTTTTTTGGCAAGTTCTTCTATTCATTTGTCCAATATCTGAATTATTAATATACATTTGTGAAACCATTTATAGGTTAAGCCCATAAGTTAAATGAGCTTATAATGTATACAAAGAAATTATATAAAATATGAGGCAGTTTTTTAAAATAGTATTAGGTTCTTGTTTAGGAGTAGTGCTGGCAGGAATAGTAATGATATTTGTTGTTGGAGGTTCCATAGGTGCTTTGGTCGCTCAGTTTTCGGGAGAATCAGAGTCTAAAGAATTAAAGCCCAATACCGTTCTGAAAATTCAAATTTCGGACTTAACTCCTGAAAGGACTAACAATACCAGCGAATCTTCTGTTTTTAATTTTGATACAGAGGATGTCTTAGGTATCCATGATATTACGAAGTTGATTAAACACGCCAAGACAGATAAAAATGTGTCGGGTCTATTTTTGGATTTAGATGATAACTCATTGCCATTGGCAAAAACGAGTTTATTAACAAATGCTATTGCAGATTTTAAAAGTTCGGACAAGTTTATTTATGCGTACGGAAGTAGTATTAGCCAAAATGATTTATTATTAGCTTCTCATGCAGACAAAACTTTTGTGAATCCATTGGGTGATGTTAACTTCGTGGGGTATGGAGCTTCTATTATGTATATGAAAGACTTATTTGATCGTTTAGGAATTGACTGGCAAGTATTTTATGCAGGGAATTTTAAAAGTGCATCAGAGCCTTATCGGTTAAACGAAATGTCTGAAAATAATAGAAAGCAAGTTACGGCTTACTTGTCAGATATTTGGGATGCTTATTTGTCTGAAATTGCTGACAACAGAGGCTTGGAAAAAGCAACATTAGCAGCATTGGCGAACACTTTGGAAATCAGAAAACCTGAAAATGCAAAAAAACATGGCTTAATTGATGAAGTGGGCTATTATGGAGATGCTATCGATGAAATAAAAGAAGGTTTAGGTTTAGATGCAGATGCTTCTTTTAACACAACTACTTTATCTAATTATAGCAAAAATGCGGATTTAAGTAAATATAAAAAAGGCGATAAAGTTGCTGTTATCTATGCAGAAGGTACGATTCTGTCTGGAGATACTGACAACGGAACCATTAGTGACTTTCATTATGTTCCTATTATCAGAAAATTAAGGTTTGATGACGATGTAAAAGCCATCGTTTTGAGAGTTAATTCTCCTGGTGGTTCGGCATTGGCTTCTGAAAATATACTTGAAGAATTAAAAAGAACACATGATAGAGATATTCCTATTGTAGTAAGTATGGGAGGCGTAGCAGCTTCGGGGGGGTATTATATTTCATGTGCTGCCGATTCTATTTTTGCAGAACCATTTACTATAACGGGGTCTATCGGTGTGGTGGCACAAATCCCTACTTTTCAGAAGTTTTTTAATGAAAAATTAGGTATTCATATCGACACTGTTCAAGTGGCTAAATATGCCATAGATAGTCGTTCTGTAGCACAACCGTTTAGCAAAGATGCTTCTCAGTTTTATCAAGAAAATGTGGACGAATTATACCAACGCTTTATTAGCCATGTTGCTAAGGCGAGAAATATGAGTGTAAAACAAGTTGATGAAATTGCCCAAGGTAGAGTATGGAGTGCCGAAGATGCATTAGAAATTAATCTTGTTGATAGAATTGGTTCTTTGAACGATGCTATTAATTCCGCTAAAATATTGGCTGATTTAGATGAAAACACAGGAATTGTTGAATACCCAAAGGTTAAAAATAAAATTGAACAAATTGTCGAAAATATTACTAAGAATGGAGCCAAATTGACGGCGGGTGATATTTTAGAAAATGAATTAGGCGAAAGCTACCAAATATACAAACACATCAAAAAAGTAGGTTCTATTGATGGTCCAATGTATATGATGCCTTATTCTATTGATTTACATTAAAAAATAAAAATGTCTTTACTTCAAGCCAGAAATATTAATAAGAGCTACAATAAATTACAAGTTCTGAAAGGTGTCGATTTAGACATCGAAAAAGGCGAGTTTATAAGTATTATTGGTAAATCAGGTGCGGGCAAAAGTACATTATTGCAAATCCTAGGTACTTTGGATAATCCCGATGAAGGGACACTTACAATCAATGGTTCTGAAATGACTCAATTAAGCCCAACGCAATTGGCTCATTTCAGAAACCAAACCTTGGGTTTTGTCTTTCAATTTCATCATTTATTACCTGAATTTACCGCATTAGAAAACGTGTGTTTACCTGCCTTTTTGCATAATAAGGACACAAATGCAGTAAAGAAACATGCGAACGAGTTGTTGGACAGACTTGGGTTATCGGATAGGAAACTCCACAAACCAAGTCAGATGTCTGGAGGAGAACAGCAACGTGTAGCTATTGCTCGTTCGTTAATTAACCAACCTGCCATTATTTTTGCCGATGAACCAACAGGAAATTTAGATTCTCAAACTTCCGAGCAATTTCATAATTTGATGCTCGAACTCAAAACAGAGCTGAATACAACTTTTATTGTGGTGACTCATAACCCTGAACTGTCCAAACTTAGTGATCGTACTTTGGTTATGGAAGATGGTTTGATGGTTAGTAATTAGAGATAAAGACTTTGTGAATTTCAGACACAGAAGTACTTTTAATTTTAAAATAATAGATTCCTATTACCAAATTTTTAAGATTTATACTTTTCTTCTCGTTCGCATTAAGTGACACTCCTGTTTCTTCAAAAACCAATTGTCCACTGGTATTGTAGATGGTTATAGAAGCATCGTTAAGTTTTAAATCATTATTTTGATAAATAAATTCTCCTTGATTAGGGTTGGGATATAGTAGGCTTTGATGGTTTTTTGTTTCGCATTCGAAGTCGAAAGAATCTAAATCAAAAAAGTTAATAATGTTTTCACGGACGGCACAGGGTCTTCTTCTTAAAAAATATTCCAATTCTATTTCAATATCGCTTTCCCATTCAGCCAAACTTTCTGGATAACTCCATCTACCTATATGTTTTTCAATCTCAGGTCTATAAATATTGGCTATGGAGTCTAGTTTTGTTAACATATAATCTGACTGAAAAGTAGTATTCAAAAGTTGGGCATATCGAGCAATAAATTTAGATTTGAAGGTATCGTTTTTTAATAAATTGCGGAACAAAAGGGTTGAACCTGGCGAATTTGGCCATTCTATGGACGGGTCGTTTTTAGTATTATGAGCGAACATATTATAATTCTTATCCCGAAAGCCTGCATCTAAATCAAAAAATATCCATCGCCATTTTCCATCTTCTATTTTTCTCCATAGTTTAGCATTATTGGAAGGCCAATCATAGTTTGCAAAGAACATTTCTGCAATTGAATAATCAATAAAATTATCTACATCAATACGTGAAATTACTTCTTCGTAGTTATTATTTGATGATAAATCATTTCCCTCAATAAAAGCGACAAGCGATTCATCTGTAAAATACCAATCCCTAAATTGTACGGAGTCTTTGTCCTCCTGATGAATATATTCGACATATCTTTCGTCTAATCTATCTTGTAAAGTATGAATTCCCCAATATTCACCATTGATAAAAACAATAACAGGTTGAAAATCTTGATGGTCAATATTTAAACCTTTAACTATTGATTGAGACAACGCATCTTTGATTAGGTTATCTTTCCCCCAACCTCCCATGGTACTTCTAAGGGTAAAACGTTTGTATTCTTCATGGTCTCTATTGGGTAAGAGTTTATAATCGAAATTTTTTTCTCCGTATTCTTTACGAGCATATAACCTTAGAGATTTTTGAGCTGCCTGTCTTGTTTTTCCTCCATGATTTCTGATGCCAGCATTTTGAGAAAAACCAATTTTACCTTCTTTGGTAAAGTAAGTGATGTGAACGTCTCTTTCCCATTCGTCACCTTTCATAAAATAGTTGCCTGTCCATTCGGGAATGTTAGGGTCGAAATTTTCACCAGGAACAAAGATTCCCTTTTCTTCATCAAATAGATTTTGGTTTTCGGTTACTAAAGAAATTACTGGAAGCGTATATCCACTTTGGGAGCCAACTAAAAAAGTTTTAGAATAAACATCACTTGTTCGTTTTCCATTTTTAAAACTAGCAAATCGTAAAGTGGTTATTTTGTCAACAGAAACAGATGGTTTTTGCCAAGCGGGAGAACTAAGTTCACTCTGTTTTGCACTGGTTGGAATATTTGATAATTGATTTGGAACATTATTTTGGGGCTGAATAAATATAGAATCTCCGAAAATATTTGATTCGGGCGTAGGAATATCACCATTTAAGGTGTAATAAATAGTGTCCTCTAATATTGAATTTTGGGTTAAGTAAAATGAGTTCTCATAGAAACCACTTTCTGCTGAAAGAAATATTTCGTTGGCTATATTAGGAGGATTGTTAGATGTATTTGGACTGGATATTTGTAGTTTTGACCAATTAAAACTTCCGTCAGGTACTCTACCATAAGATTCGTCCGAAGATAAAGAAATCGCTTCGATACTATCAATTATGTTTTCCTCATTATCCAAAAGGATTAATTTCTCTCCATCTGTAGATATTTTAAAGTTAGTGTGTAATTCGCCATTGGAAAATTCATCTTTATCGGAAGCAAATAGAATTAAATAACCATTGGGTTGAATGGTTACTGCTGGAAAAATCCATTTTCTTAATTTTTTCTCGTTGTCTGTTATACTATAATTATTAAGATTAATTTCAGAATCAGTAGGGTTGTAGATTTCTATCCAATCGCTATAGTCACCATCTTTATCTTCAATGGAAGAGCTATTTTTAGCCATAAACTCATTAATTAACAGTGTTTGAGAGTGAGTTGTAAAATTTAATGCTACCAAAGAAAAAAATAAAATGATTGTTCTCATGCTTAGTGATTGAATAAGTTATTACATAATTCTTAAAGCAAGATACATTGATTAGTAGTATAGTTCAATAAAAAATGAATCCTTTATCATATTGATTTAGTGAAGAGAGAATTGGAGGTTGACGAAAAAAAGGAGTTTATTTTATAAATTAATATCAATTAAAAACCCCTTTAACCAAGATTAAAGAGGTTTTAATTTTAATACTCACTTCTAATTACATGTAATTAGATAGTTTGATTGTTCTACCACAGTGATCATTTGAAATAGTAAAAATGTAGCTGCCGTTAGCTGATACATCTTTTCCAATGTTACAAGCTATTGAAGTACTTCCACCACCAGAATTTAAGCTTACATATCCAGACCCAGTATAGATTTTAACTTTACCTCCTGTGTCGTTTACTAATTTAAAGCTAGAGCCAACAACAACTTCTGTCTTTACTTCTGAAATCTCAGCATTTTCAACGTTGGTAAAAGATAATCCGATGAAACTTACGCAGCATACTGCGAATAGTAATTTTTTCATGAAATTTAGTTTTATGAAATTATAAATAATGAATTTTAGACAATAGAAATCATACTCTCAATGTATGCGATACATTGGAACAATGAATGGTTGTTTTACGTGTTTCAATGTAAGAGTGAATGTATTTTATTTTTCCACAAAACGGATTGAAAATCATCATTGTTTTTTATGAATCTAAACTGTTGGGTTTAATATTATTGCCTGATTTATAGGATGTAACATAAAAAAGGGATAGCGAATCATCGCTACCCCTTCGATTAAGTATATAATCCTAAACACTATTTATTATGACGCTCTTTTAGATTCTTCCTCTAAGCCTGTTTTTCGGTTACGAGTTTTTAGTTTTTCATTACCAAAATTATAAGAAAAGTTAACTTTTAGCTGTTGAGCTTCCCAGCCACCATTTCCAACAATTTGAATCCCACGATAATCGCTATCTCCGCTCCATTTCATTGTTTTGAGAATATCGGTAACTGCTACTTTAAGGCTTCCTTTATCTTTTAATATTTTCCAACTAAACCCTACATCTAAACCCCACATTCTGTCGGTTCTAAATGTTCCTCCCCAAACACTTGGAGTGCTATAAAAACCGCTTAATTCCATTGACATTTTAGGGTTCAAGGTAAAGGTATTCTGTGTGAAAATACTGGCAGAATAAACATCTAAAGTAGGCAGGCTTTCAGACTGATATTTTGAATAAAATGAGCTTAAGTTGGTATAATTGCTCCACCATTTATTGATAGTGAAAGGTTTACTTACATTAAATGAAATATTATCTTGCTCAGCAATATTATCACTCATAATAAATGTTCCTTTATCACTAGAATTATCAAAAATTTGAGCAAAAACATCTTTGGTTTTGGCATACCCTAACGAAAAATTCCAAGTGTAATTATGTGTCCACGCCAACTGCATACTATTAGTATATTGAGGGTTCAATTTGGGATTTCCTCTTCGGAAACTTAATTGGTTTACCCTCATCTCAAAAGGGTTTAAATCTTCGTAGTTAGGTCTATCAATTCTTCGGCTAAAAGTATAACGAACTGTATTTTTCTCATTGATATTGTATGTAATCCCACCCGAAGGGAATAAATCTACATAGCTCCTTTCTGTTTTTTCTCTAATCGTATTATCTAAACCATACAATGTACCTTCAGAGTTGGTTTGTTCCAATCTTAAGCCCATTTGGTAGCCCCATTTTTCACTTTTTGAAGAAAAGTTTACATAAGCAGCATTTACGTTTTCAGTATAATCAAAGTCGTTACTTTGTTCTATATCTAAAACCTGAACGCCAGAAGTTGCATCGTAGAAATCAAATTGATTTTCGGTTGTAATATTGGCTGTTTTTAAGCCTGATTCCATTTTCCATTGACCAATATTTCTTTCGTGATCAATTTTAGCAGTAAAAATAGAAATATCTGTTATCGCGTCACTTTGGTTTAATATTAATGAGTCATTTCGAACTGGATAGGTATAATGATTAGGTTGGTTCGAAAACTCTTCTTTATTAAACGTACCATAATCGACATCAACATTCCATAGTTTATCTTCCAATCTGTATTGATAATTTAGATTGTAATTGATATTAGACTTGTCTCCTGAAACATCATTTCTGGCAGCCAAATTTTCTATCCACTCATTAGTTTGTTGAGAATCAATAACGGTAGTAGAAGAATTGCCCGATTCGCCATTAGCAATTACTCCAGAAACTAATGCCCCTAGCGTTCCGTTCTTACCAATATTAATGTCTGCCCCAACTCTAAAGTTATTTTCATTTCTTTTAGATATTGATTCTTCATCTATCGCTAATTGATAGTTGTTTTGTGTTCTGTCAAAGTGGGAGTAGCTAAACCATTTTCCTTGACTATTAGACCAAGAACCATAAAAATTAGCCCCTTTAACTTTGTGATTTAAACGTAACCCTGCATTATATTTAGCAAAAGTTCCTACTCGCCAACCTAAATTTACGGAGCCATTGGTCCCTAAATTACTATCTTTTAGTAACCGAATATTGATTATTCCCGCTGTTCCTTCCGCATCGTATTTAGAAGATGGATCAGAAATCACTTCTATGGCTTCGATATCCGAAGATTGTAAACTTTGTAAATAAGAAACCAAATCATTTCCTTCTAGTGGCGAAGGCTTATCGTTAATATAGACTCGAACACCTGTTCTTCCCTGAACGATGATATTGTTATTATTATCAACAATAATTCCTGGAGCTTTACGCAATAACTCCATTCCATTATTCCCTATATTGGCTTCGGAAGTAGATACATTAAATACGGTTCTGTCAGGCAAAACTTCAACTAAGGGCTTTTGTGCAACCACTGTTACTTCGGCCAATTCGTTATCGTCACTTTTCATTTCGATTGTACCGAGGTCAATCTTTTCGCCTTGTAATTCAATAATATCAGAATAATATGTGCTAAGACTAACCGCAGATAGCTCTAAAAAATAAGAACCATTATCCATACCCATTAAATTAAAATTACCATCATCGTCCGAAAACTCAACTTTTGCTATGCTTGAATCTTGGGCATTTTTTAAAATGACATTAGCATAGGGGACAGATTCATCTAATTGCATTAACTTACCTGACACTTCGTTTTGTGCTAATATGCTTCCCAGTGTTAAAAATGTACCTAATACAGTAAAAAGTGTTTTCATCTTCTGATGTTAGAATTTAATTAAATAACGGTGCAAAAGTGCAATTATTAAAGCTATTAAGGTGCTGATTTTAGATTAATGACAGCCCAATTTAGAGTAAGACGCATGAAGAATATTGAAAATCGATAAACAACCGTTTTTTATCGACAAAAAAAGTGACCGTTTTCTTTTGATTTTTTTGTAAAAAAATAAGTTTGGGAAAAATTGACAATACGAAAGGATATTCGGACTATTTACAAACTGAAATGTCCCCTTAAATTTGTGTTATTAATTAAACAAATAAAACTAAAATATTCAATTATGAAAAAGTCAATCTTATTAACATTATCGTTTTTATTTTCTATGGTTTCAATTTCTTTTGCTCAAAATCATGACATGATGAAAAAGGAAGATGGAATGAAAAAAGAAGCAAAAGTTATCAAATTAGAACAAACAAATGGTGCTTTTACTATTGAAGAGTTAACAATTGGTGAAGGAACGTATGTTTTCGAAATCGAAAATAACGGTGTTAAACATGATGTTGGATTTGTATTAGCTCCTAAAGGAAAAACAACTCCAGAAAATCATATCAAAAATGCTTATGTTCAAAAAGCAGTTGCCAATGGTACTACTTCTCAATCGAAAGAAGTTACTTTAACAAAAGGGGAATACGTATATTTTTGTCCATTGAACCCAACTCCAGAATATAAATTGATAGTTAAGTAATCCCATTCAAATACTACTGTAGAAGGGTGTTTAGTAAATTATTTATTAAATACGGAGTGTAGTAGGCATAAAGCCTGCTACATTTTTTTTGTTGAATATGAGCAGGAATATAAATTCAATTTATTGTTATATTTGTTTGTAAACCTATAAATATGCTAACACCACAAGTTTTTCAATTCATAAGTGATTTAACGAAAAATAATAATAAGGACTGGTTTCATGCTAATAAACCGAGTTACGATGAAGCTCGAAAAACAGTGCTTTCGTTCGTGGATTTTGGTACGCAAACTTTAGCTAAAACAGATGTACTTGAAAAGTCTCATTTGTATAGAATTTATAGAGATGTTCGTTTTTCAAAAGATAAAACTCCGTATAAAAATCGTTTTAGTGGACATTTTGTGAGAGCAGGTGCCAGTAGAAGAGGAGGATATTTCTTTTCTTTTGAAGAAGATAAAACTTATATAGGAGGTGGTTTTTATGCTCCAGAAAAAGAAGATTTACTTCGCATTCGTAAGGAATTCGAGATGGATGCTACTCCCATGCGAGAAATTTTAGCAAACGCTAAATTTAAAAAGTATTTCAAGGAGATGGAAGGAGCGGAATTAAAAACAGCTCCACGTGGTTTTGCCAAAGATGACCCCGCTATTGACTTGCTTAGAAAAAAGCAATTTTATGCTTTTCGTACTTTCACAACAGACGAGGTATTGGCGGATAGTTTTGGCAAAGAGGTCGAAAAAACATTTCTCGCTCTTCGCCCATTTTTTGACTATTTCTCAGAAATTTTGACCACCAATTTGAATGGCGAATCTATAATTGATTAATAGATAATATTATTACGAATATCTTCTTTTTACTAAGTTGACAAACTTTTGAGCTTTGACTTGTTTCTCTTTGCTTGCCACCCAGTTATATTTTTGAGTAAGATTAGACGACATAAAATCTTGAGCTTCGCTATAATTCGAGAAACTATTTAGTTTACTTAGAGCCATATCAAACGCACGCTGATCTCCGTTAAATAACTCGTTAATCGTTAGTATTTTTTCATTAATTCCCATTGCTTTTGTTAAATCGGAGATGGGAGACTGACGAAGTTTATCTGATAAATCACTAACCTTATTCGATTCAAAAATCTTATTTAATTCTTCAGGTTCTTTTGGTGTATTGTTGCTTTGTACCTTGTAAACGGTAGTTATAGGTTCTTTTTTTACTTCTTTAACCACTTTAGGAATAGGCGGTTTTTCTACCGTAGTTGTAGTAACTATTTTTGGGTTTCTACGAGATTCTTCACTCGGAGCATATCTTTTTAATTGCTCTAGAGCTTGCCTTTCTTCTTCGGCAAGATGAGAAAGGTGTGAAGGTTCTTTTTGAAGATTAGCTTCTTTTGGTCTTGGCTGTTGAAAAGTAGGCTCGACAACAGCGGGCCTTTCAATAGGCTTTTCGGTATATGTTGGCGTCTGAACCTGAGGTATGGCAGGAGTGTTAAATTTATATTTAGCGTATAATTGTTGGATATAAGAAAGCATCAAGTCTCTTTCAATGTCTTCGATATTCTCTGGGTCTAGAGCGATGGTTTTATGCAAACGGTTTATTTTGTCTAATAATTTTTGAGTTTTTACGAAATCCATAGGTCTGACGAAATTTTTATTCTAAAACTAAATTAATGGTAATGAGTTAATATTTTTCAATTAAATAATCAACCTTTAAACTACTTTTTGAAATATTTAGTTGCTCAATATTAACTTAATAATTAACAAAATAAATAAAATTACTAATACGCTCACAATTATTGTTAATCCTATTTTGGTGGCCTTTGTGCTTGGTACGTTTCCTGTGTTTACTGCTTGATCAAATTTTATGTCATCGAGTGTAGCATCTCCAAAGTAAAAGTTTTCTCGTTTGATACTTTCTTCGAGTTCCGTTAGTATTTTTTGAATTTCGTCAAAGTCGTCGTTTTTGACTACCATTCTAATTTCAAAAGCACGATTATTCGAGATAGGGTAGACGCTTGAATTAACAGATTGATTTAGTAATTCTACAAAATAGCCATGTTCGGCTACCCCGTCTCGAAAATATTGAGCTTCTAACTCTGAGTTGTAAGACCTAATTTCTTTCAATTGGTAAGAACTCATCCGTTTATATATCTACGTTAGCGTATTTCGCATTTTCTTCAATAAACGCTCTACGTGGCGGCACTTCATCGCCCATTAACATAGAGAATACTCTGTCTACTTCTACGGCATCTTCCATGGTTACTAAACGCAATAATCTTGTAGAAGGGTCCATCGTAGTATCCCACAATTGCTCAGCGTTCATCTCTCCAAGACCTTTGTATCGAGTAATATCTACAGCATCTTCTTTTCCTTTTCCTGCAATTCTGGTTACAGCCTCGTTACGCTCATCATCATCCCAACAGTATTGGAAATCTTTTCCTTTTTTAACCAAATATAAAGGAGGAGCAGCAATATATAAATGACCATTTTCAATTAATGGCTTCATGTATCTAAAGAAGAAAGTTAAGATTAAAGTAACGATATGGCTACCATCTACATCAGCATCACACATGATAATTACTTTGTGGTATCTTAATTTCTCAACATTCAATATTCTTTGACCATGTTCACCCTCTTCGATAGAGACACCTAAAGCAGTGAATATATTTTTTATCTCTTCGTTTTCGTAAATTTTATGTTCAAGAGCTTTTTCGACATTCAAAATCTTACCTCTTAATGGTAGAATAGCTTGAAAACCTCTATCTCTTCCTTGTTTGGCAGTACCTCCTGCCGAATCTCCCTCTACCAAGTAGATTTCACATTCGTTAGGGTCTTTTGATGAACAATCTGCTAGTTTTCCTGGCAAACCACCTCCTGTAAGTACATTTTTACGTTGTACCATTTCACGTGCTTTACGAGCAGCATGACGTGCGGTGGCAGCAAGAATTACCTTTTCAACAATTCTTTTAGCTTCAAGAGGATTTTCTTCTAAAAATAATTTCAATTGGTGACCAACAGCTCTAGATACAATACCCGTAACTTCTGAGTTTCCTAACTCTCCTTTTGTTTGTCCTTTGAATTGCGGTTCAGGAACTTTTACAGAAACAACGGCAGTAAGCCCCTCTCTGAAATCTTCCCCAGAAACTTTGAATTTTAATTTACTAAACATGCCACTTTCTTCACCATACTTAGTAAACTCTCTGTTAACGGCTCTTCTGAAACCATTTACATGGGTTCCACCTTCACGAGTATTAATATTATTTACAAAAGAATAAATGTTTTCAGAATAAGAAGTGTTATAAGATATGGCAACTTCTATTTCTACATTTTCTTCTTTTCCAATAACATGAATAGGTTGTTCTAAGAAAGCCTGTTTCCCTTCGTCCAAGAACTTAACGAACTCTTTCAATCCTCCTTCGGAATGGAAATCTTCTCTTAAAAAACCATCTTCTGATTTTACTCTTTCGTCTGTCAAGCTTAATTTCAAACCTTTGTTAAGGTAAGAAAGTTCTTTCATACGACTGGCTAACGTTTTGAAACTATAAACGAGTTCTGTGAAAATTTCAGCATCAGGAGTAAAGGTAATTTTAGTACCTCTATATTCTGTAGTACCTATTTCTTTAACTTCGTTAATAGGTTTTCCTTGGTTGTACGTTTGAGTGTAAATTTTTCCATCACGATAAACCTCTGCAATCAATTCTGTTGAAAGTGCATTAACACAAGAAACACCCACCCCATGAAGACCACCAGATACTTTATAGGTATCTTTATCGAATTTCCCACCGGCATGGAGAACAGTCATTACAACTTCTAAAGCAGATTTTTGTAGTTTTTGGTGCATTCCTACAGGAATACCTCTACCGTCATCAATGACTGATATGGAATTATTTTCATGAATGGTAATGTCGATTGTAGTACAGTGACCAGCAAGGTGTTCATCAATAGAATTATCAACAACCTCCCATACTAAATGGTGTAGCCCTTTGTCGTCGGTGCTACCGATGTACATACCTGGTCTTTTCCTAACTGCTTCTAAACCTTCTAATGCGGTAATATTACTCGCACCATAGTCATTGTTCATCTTCTCATTCTCATTTGTCAATTCACTCATGTTTTAATATCTAGATGTTTAAAGGTTCTTTAAATTTATAGGATGCAAAAATAAATATTTTAACCCTAATTTATTCATTGCAAAGAAAATAAATAAAATAGGAAAATAAATTTTTGGCATAATCATGGATGTAATTTCGTAGTGTGTTAGGCTTTACAAGATTTTAATTTATAGGCGTAATACGTATTCTTAAAAAACTATATTCAAACCTAACGATGAAATATCGCTTTTGGTAAAGCACAAATATACAACTTTTTTTACTCTAATGATTAAGTTTTACCATATGACTCATTCGACTTGTAAGCTATAATACAATTTAGTTTGATAAGCTTTATATGATTTTTTTAGTTAAAAAATGAACAAAAGCGAAAATTCGCTATCTATTTCTTGACTAGTTGAATAAATTGCATTATTTTTAAGCGAAAATTCGCTAGAATATTATTCTTTTAACAACTAAAAACTTCATTATAAGGAAAATATATCGAATGAAAGGTTGAGACTCGTTAGAGCTATGAGTTACTGTTTTATTTTTTAAACCTTAAAATCCCAATAAAAAATGACAAAAAATCCTCACTTAAACCTAAATGAAAAACACATCAAAGGTGGAGAATTCTTAATTGAAGACACGAATAAGGATCAGGTCTTTATTCCCGAATTTCAGGTAGATGAAGAATCGAATATGATACGTGGAATGGTTCAAGATTTTTTAAATAATGAAATTGAACCCAAACGTATTCAGATTGAAAAACAAGAAGGTGATTTGTCTCAAAAATTACTTGCTCAAGCAGGTGAATTGGGAATTATTGGTTGCGATTTCCCTGAGGAATTTGGGGGAATGGGAATGACAGTTAATCAATCAACACTTATTTTAGATAATATTGGGCCTGCGGGATCTTTTAACACAACTTTGGCTGCTCATACAGGAATTGGCTGTTTGCCTATTTTGTATTTTGGAACACAAGAACAAAAAGAGAAGTATTTACCAGAATTAATAGCTGGTACTAAAGCTGCTGCCTATTGCTTGACCGAACCGAATGCAGGTTCAGATGCCTTGTCTAGTAAGACTATGGCTATGTTAAGTGAGGATGGAGAACATTATATATTGAATGGGCAGAAAATTTGGATTTCTAACGCAGGTTTTGCCGAAGTATTTATTGTTTTTGCTCAAGTAGATGGGGATAAATTCACAGGGTTTATTGTAGAAAGTGGTACCGAAGGGTTGAGTTTAGGTGCGGAAGAAGATAAGATGGGGATTAAAGGTTCTTCGACAAGGCAAGTTTATTTTGAAAACATGAAAGTTCCTAAGTCTGCTATTTTGGGAGAAATAGGAAAAGGACATTTGATTGCTTTTAATGTTTTAAATATAGGAAGGTACAAGTTGTGCGTGATGAGTATTGGTGGTGCCAAAAGGTTGATTAATGATGCGGTTACTTACGCCAACGAACGACACCAGTTTAAAACTCCAATTGCTAAATTTGGAGCTATTCAATATAAAATTGCCGAAATGGCGATTCAGTCGTTCGCTACTGAAAGTGCCATGTATAGAACTTCTGAGATGATGAATGCTATGATTTCTAGATTGAAGTCAGAAGATGTTCCTTTTCATGAGGCTAAATTAAAAGCTGCGGAAGAATATGCTATCGAGTGTTCTATTTTGAAAGTGTTAGGTTCTGAAGTATTGTCATATTGTGCTGATGAAAATGTACAAATACATGGTGGTATGGGTTTTTCTGAAGAAGGAACTGCGGCTAGAGCTTATAGAGATGCAAGGATAACAAGAATTTATGAGGGTACCAATGAAATCAATCGTTTGTTGATTGTAGATATGCTTATCAAAAGAGCGATGAAAGGTAAAATTGATTTAGTAGGTCCAGCATGGGAAGTGCAAAAAGAATTGGCTTCGATGCCAAGCTTTGCACAACCTCAAGGAGAGTTTGCTAAAGAATATAAAAAAGTAAGTGAATTCAAAAAAGCAGTTTTGATGGTTGCTGGTGCAGCTGCAAAAATGCAAATGGATGGAGAAATAAACTTAAAACATGAACAGCAAATATTGACTAATATTTCTGATATGTTGATTGACCTTTACGCTGCTGAATCTATGTTGTTAAGAGTTCATAAGTTAAAGGAGATTGAGGAGAAGCCAGAGGCTGATGAAGTTTATGAAGCAGCATTAAAAGTGTTCTTCACGGATGTGAATAGCAGAATACTTAAAAATGGATCAGATGCTTTAATGTCCTTTGCTGAAGGAGATTTGCTTAAAACGATGTTGATGGGAATAAAAAGGTTTACTAAATATGAGCCTTATAATATAAAAGAGGGACGTAAAATCGTTGCTCAAGCTTGTATA
>CALAJP010000157.1 GCA_937922815.1 uncultured Saprospiraceae bacterium | reverse complement strand
GGTAATCAGAAAGTAGCATTTAATATTTATATTTGTTCGAATTGAAAGAACATAAAACAGTTTTACTTCCAGCATGAAGAATATCGATCAAATAGAAATCAAAGGTGCTCGTTCTAATAATCTGAAAAATATTAGCGTAACTATACCCAAAAACAAATTGGTTGTAGTAACAGGCGTTTCGGGTTCAGGAAAGTCTTCATTAACCATGGATACGCTTTATGCTGATGGACAAAGAAGATATGTAGAAAGTCTTTCTTCTTATGCTCGACAATTTTTGATGCGGATGAAAAAACCTGAGGTGGATATGATTCATGGCATTTGTCCTGCCATTGCCATCGAACAAAAAGTTACTTCATCCAATAATCGTTCTACGGTTGGTTCTTTAACAGAAATTCAAGATTATTTGCGATTGCTTTTTGCTAGAATAGGGAAAACCTACTCTCCTATTTCGGGAAATTTAGTGAGCAAACATCAAGTAAGTGACGTTATAGATGAATTGAAAAAACACATCGAACAAAAAGTAGCTGTTTATATTCCTATCCAAACTAAATATTCTGACCGAACGCTACAAACAGAATTAGACTTACTACTCCAACGTGGCTATAATCGTGTGTTGTGGAATGGAAAATTAGAAAGGATAGAAAATATTCTCGAAGAAGATTATGATTTAAGCATTACGATTGCAGACAATCCACACGATATTAGAATCCTCATTGACCGTTTTGTCATTAATGACGATGAAGAAAATTGGAAACGAATTGCCGATTCTGTTTCAGTCGCTTTTTACGAAAGTGGTGGTGATTGTTGGCTAAATATAGGAACTGATATTGAGTTAAAATTCAATAATCGTTTCGAATTAGATGGAATGACTTTTTTAGAGCCATCTACTCAAATGTTTAATCATAACAATTCTTACGGAGCCTGCCCTACTTGCGAAGGTTATGGAAAAATAATCGGATTAGATAAAAATAAGGTTATTCCCAATAAAAGTTTATCTGTTTATGAAGGTGCTATTTCTTGTTGGACAGGTGAAAAGCATGGTCAATGGCTTCAAACCCTTATCAAGAATGCCCATCATTTTGATTTTCCAATTCACAAACCTTATTGTGAGCTAAGTAAAGCTGAACAAAAATTACTTTGGAAAGGCAATAAGTACTTTTTAGGAATAGATGCCTTTTTCAAAGAAGCTGAAGCACAAATTTATAAAATTCAATACCGTGTACTCCTTTCTCGATTCCGAGGACGTACAGATTGTAATAATTGTGAAGGTTCTCGTTTACGTCCCGAAGCACTTTACGTAAAAATAAATGACGTACATATCGCTGAGTTGCTTGATTTACCAATCAATGAACTTCAAACCTTCTTCAAGGAATTAATTTTAGACGAAACCGATACTGAAATAGCAAAACGGTTACTATTAGAAATAGAGAATCGTTTACTATTTATGATGGATGTTGGTTTGGGGTATCTGAATTTGAATCGAGTTTCAGGCACTTTATCGGGTGGAGAAACTCAAAGAATCAATCTCACAAGAACTTTGGGTAGTAATTTGACAAGTTCTATGTACATTCTTGATGAACCGAGTATTGGATTGCACCCCAAAGACACCAATAGATTAATTAAAGTATTAAAATCTTTACGAGATTTAGGAAATACGGTTATCGTAGTGGAACACGAAGAAGATGTTATTCGAAATTCGGATTATTTGATTGACGTAGGACCAGAAGCTGGAGTTCATGGAGGAGAAATTGTTTATGCAGGGGATTTTAATGCGATTGAATTTAGTAAAAACGGTAGAAGTCTTACGACTCAATACCTAACCAACATTAAGGAGATTGTTGTTCCTTCGATGAGAAGAGTTATTCGACATAAATTATTCCTAAAAAATGTTCATCAATTCAACTTAAAGAATATAAATGTAACTATTCCTATCAATATTCTTACCGTAGTAACGGGTGTCAGTGGGTCGGGCAAAACCACCTTAATCAAAAAGGTGCTTTATCCTGAATTACAAAAACATTTGGGACAAAATGGTAAAGAATCTATTGGAGAAAGTGATGGGTTGAGCGGTGACACAAAATTAATAACTGGGGTTGAAATGGTTAACCAATCTCCTATTGGAAAATCTTCTCGTTCTAATCCTGTTACTTACGTCAAGGCCTATGATGCAATTCGTAGCCTTATGGCAAATAAACAATTATCAAAAATTAGAGGCTATCAACCCAAACATTTTTCTTTTAATGTAGATGGTGGGCGTTGTGATGCTTGCAAAGGAGAAGGCGAACAAGTAGTAGAAATGCAGTTTTTGGCTGACATTAGGTTAGAATGTGAAGTTTGCAAAGGCAAAAGATTTAAAAAAGAAACCTTATTGGTTAAGCATAACGAAAAAAATATTGCTGACATTCTCGACATGACCGTTGACGAAGCCATCGTTTTTTTTGAAGGACACAAAGATATTTTAAAGAAACTTCAACCGCTTCAAGATGTGGGTTTGGGTTATGTTTGTTTAGGACAATCATCAAGTAGCCTTTCTGGAGGTGAAGCTCAACGGGTAAAACTGGCTTCTTTTCTGAGTAAAGATAGTTCAGGGCATATTTTCTTTATTTTTGATGAACCTACAACGGGTTTACATTTTCACGATATTCTAAAATTATTAAAATCGTTAAACGCATTAGTAGAGAAAGGACATACCGTATTGGTCGTGGAACACAACTTAGATGTTATTAAATGTGCAGATTACATAATTGATTTAGGCCCTGGAGGAGGAAAAAATGGTGGTGAACTTATTTTTCAAGGCACTCCAGAAGAATTAATCAAAGAAAAAAGGTCATTTACAGGGCAATATTTGAAAGAAAAAATCTCTTAGCCTATATTTATTTAGTCCCACAAACCTTGAAAAGTAAATCAGGTTAAATATTAACAAGCTAAAAATAAATGTTTTAGAAAAATAAAATTACAATTCAATTATTTTTACTCTGTCACGGTTATTCATTTCGTGTCGATAAGTATGCCACTTTGGTTTCTATATTTGAGACATATCAATTAATGAAATCATAACCGATGAGAAATTTTCACACATTATTGTTAACGCTTTTTGTTTCTACATTATTCACAACAACTGTTTTTTGTTCAGTAGAAGTTACCTTCAATAAAGAAGTAGCAATTAATGAAGGCTTTGAATTACAAATCGGAAATTTACTTCAGTGGGAAACGCACACTGAATTAAATTTAACAAATTTTGTGGTTGAAAGATCTTTTGACGGAGAAAACTTCAAAGCTATAGGCGACCAAATCGAAGCAAAAGGTAGCGGAGCTGATTATTCTTTTGTGGACTTAATGGCACCCAAAGGCACTACCTTTTACAGATTAAAATATATCGGAACTACTACTAGTAATACTTATTCTAAGGTATTTACAAGCATTCGTCAAATAGACAATGATATTACTTTTGAGTCGTTTTCTAGCTTAACGGTATATGATTTATTTACTGTTCAATATTCTAGTGCTAAGTCAATTACTATTCAGTATAAAGTTACAGATATGAATGGGAACATTATTGCAGAAGATTCAATCCTCTCAGACAAAGGCGAGAATGAATATATTATTAGTTTAAAAAACCAAGCGCCTGGCAACTATAAAATTCAGTTTATCAATCAAGAAGAAATTGATGAAGTTGTAGTTACTAAGGTTTAAATATCATCCCAATAACCTAAGTCTCAAGCCACAAATTATTAACACTAATTTGTGGCTTTTATTATTTCTGAGGTTCGTATATTCTACCCGAAGAATGGTTCTCTTTTGCTCCTGTTACACTTGCCAAACAGTTAGGCAGATTAAGCTTTTTTAATACGCCTAAGAAAGCAAAAACAATTGCTTCTTTAAACATAATCAACGCTGGTTCAGGAATGACAATTTCAACATTAGCATTAACTTTTTTCTTAAGTTCGTCAATAAAGAATTGATGAAATGCTCCTCCTCCAGTTATCAAAACTTTATTATTTAAGGCTATATTTTCAATTACAACACTCAATTGTTCAACCATATGTTGGCAGAAAGTGTACATTTTATCCTCAATCGAAATAGAAAAGCCCTCAAGTAAAGGCACAAGAACACTTTCCACCCACTCCCTACCTGTAGATTTGGGTGGTAATATTTTATAAAAATCTAATTGTTGCAGTGCTTGGTAAAGTTCCAAATGTAGGTTTCCTTGAGCCGTTAAATCTCCATTTTTATCATATTCCATTCCTTTTTGCTGAGCAAAATAGTTAAATATTAAATTGAATGCTCCTATATCATAAGCAATCATCCGGTCCTCATGTAGGTGAGAAATATTCATTATTCCTCCTAAATTCAGACATATTGGATGATTTGCAAACAACAATTGATCTCCAATAGGCACCAAAGGAGCTCCTTGCCCACCTAAGTTTATATCCATTTGCCTAAAATCCCCAATAGTAGCAATTTGGGTAGTATTAGCGATAGTTTGCAAATCTCCGATTTGCAAGGTGTATCCGTTTTGTGGTTGATGAAAAACAGTATGTCCGTGCGAGCTAATAAAATCTACTTTCTGCTTCACCTTTTCTAAGAATAAATTGATTTGTTTTCCTAACCAAAGACCATAGTCTAAGTCAAGTTTCAACAATTCATTAGCAGGCAAATTATGAGCTTTTTTTAATTGTTCTGAAATACATGGTGGGTACGGAATCGTTTCCGCAGCACATATTCGATATTGCCATTTGTTAGTGTACGAAAAATTGGAAACAACGAGGTCTAAACCATCTAAAGAGGTTCCAGACATTAATCCTAAACTAGTAAGTGACTTATATTTATTCAAGATGTTTTTTTACCATAAAAAAGATGATTTTATAGTAAAAAGCAACTATTTCTAGAAAATAGTGCTCTTTTTGTTAGAAAGCAGAAAAAAAGTGACTAAAAAAGTAACTTTTAATGTTTTTTTTTGTATAAAATATAAAATAAAGTTTCCAATCCGAACATTATTATATCAACAATATAGAATGCAAGAAAAGAAAAATCGTTTCATACTTATCTGTTATGTTTAAAGGCTTCCTAATCCAAATTTCGAGGCCTTTTTTATTTATAAACGAAACTACTAAATAATTCGCTGCTTCAAATACTATTTTTTTTTAATTTATTTTTTCTACCCCTCACAGGAAATTAAATAATAAGCCGTTTCAAGTTTTCTTACTCCTAGTTATTAATTACCAAAAAATAGCTGTTCCTATCTCATTTAAACTTATTTTTGCCTTATCAGTTTTAATTATCCTTGTTTATCCATCAAATAAGCATTATAACATAAAATGCTTCTTGATAAAAATATTAACAAAATGAATTTTAAATTAGCAACCACACTTTTAGCCATAGTTTTTTTAGCGTTTGCCTGTAGTAGCGACAACTCCACCAAACATGACCTAATGAAACATGGTATTCCTCTAACTATTTATGGACCAGATTCTATTGATGTAAAAAAAGAAGCTTTTGGTAGCATAATAGAAAACTATACTATCAAAGGAAATAACTTTTCGGTAGAGCTTAATGTTTCTAATGCAGAGACTAAAGACCCTACTCAATTAAAAAAAAGCTATAAATCATTAATTCAAGGAGAAGCTTATTTTGATAAAATCGTAAACGAAGATGAGAACGGTTTTTTATATGCCAAAAAAATAGATTCTACACTAACGACATACAATTTTAGGTTGGTAAAAGTAGTTGGAGATAAAGAATATGTTTTTCAACCAGGAATGGCTGAGTCCTTAACCCAAACAGAAGCACAACAGATGTTTGATTGGTTAAAAGGGCCTAAAAGCTAAACCATCGTTAACGCTATCCGCTTTTTCTAACCCAAAAAGAAAATAATTTAAAATGAAAATAGGTCTTTTAGGTGCTGGTCATTTAGGCAAAATTCATTTAAAATGCATCAAACTCATTGAAGCATATAAATTTGTTGGTTTTTTTGATCCAGATGATGAAAATGCTGCTGCTGTTGAAGAAACTTTTGGAATTAAAAGGTTTTTACATTTATCAGATCTAATAGAAGCTTGTGATATTTTAGATATTGTTAGCCCAACTATATATCATTACGATTTAGCAAAGCAATGCCTTGAGGCCAAAAAACATGTTTTTATTGAAAAACCCTTAACCCAAACAGTTGAACAGGGTAGAGAGTTACTCAAATTAGCCGAAGATAATAACGTATGGGTTCAAGTCGGTCATGTTGAAAGGTTTAATCCCGCCATTTTAGCGTTGGATGGATTTCATTGGAGTCCAAAATTCATTGAGGCACACCGTTTAGCAACTTTCAATCCCAGAGGGACGGACGTTTCTGTGGTTTTAGACTTAATGATTCATGATATTGACATTATTCTTAGCATAGTAAAAAGCAAAGTTATTGACGTATCGGCCAGTGGTGTTTCTATCGTCTCTCCTACTCCTGATATTGCAAATGTTCGTTTAGCGTTTGAAAATGGTTGCGTTGCCAATATTACGGCAAGTAGAATTTCATTAAAACAAATGAGAAAAGTTCGACTATTCCAGTCCGACGCCTACGTTAGTCTAGACTTTTTAGAGAAAGAGACTCAAGTCATAAAGCTTTATGATAAAGAAGATGCAGAGAAAAAAGGCTTATCGGGAATGGAATTAAGTACCGCTAAAGGAGACAAAATAATCACTGTCGAAATGCCTGATATTGAGTCTGTCAATGCTATAAAAATGGAATTAGAAAGTTTTCTGAATAGCATTAAAGCAGGGCACGTACCCAAAGTTTCGATAGAAGAAGGTCTAAATGCCTTAGAAGTGGCACATCAAATTGTTAATCAGATTGAGGAAAGAAATAAAAATATGCAATCGTAATATTCAAAATTCGTCAGATGTTACTAAAAAAAGGAATCTTCTTATTCTTTCTTTTGAACTTACTTGCTTGTACTACCGAAGCCCCTAAAAATGAGCAAACCATATTTGTTAGTCATTTTCGGGAAGTAACAACAAGTGTTCGGCTTCCTTATCAACACTTTATTATAGACAATGAAGGAGAACAGGCGTTTTTTCCTATACAAAAAGCATTACCACTCCTTTCAGACAACCTTATAAACGCTCGCTTTCAAGCTGCATATTCATTAAATGGGCAGAAAGACCAACTAATCCCTGTCCCATATTATGAAGCTTCCGATGCTGTAACAACCGAGAATGGATATATTGGTCAATTGAATTTCGCTACCCCCTCAAAAGTATTATTCGAAGAAGATTTTCTTAACAAAGAATGCTTTGCAATAGACATTAGCGAAAACAAAACGTCCGCTACTTTTTCAGAAACAGGGGTTGCTAATTGGAATGACGATAACGAAATTTTGCACTTAGCAGAAGAAAGTGTTTTTCGTTTTAATATAGACAAAAAATATGTACTCGAATTGTCTAGTAAGCAAAGCCAAAACCTAGAAGTCGGGATTATTGATGTTTTCACTCAACAACAATTCCCTTTATACGGTTCTTTTGCCTCTAGCGAATTTCAACCTATTTATTTTGATTTTTCGAATATAGGTAGTCTTTTAAGTCAAAATGAGTTTCAAGTTTATTTAAAAATGGATAGTTCAGAAAATAATTTCTTAGCCATTGTCTTCTTGAGACTTATTGAATATTAGAAATGTTATTATCTTCGAAGAATGCCAGATTATAACCAAAGGAAGTGGGATTTAATTATATATATTGTCAGTGACTATCTGATGGCAATACTTTCGTGGGCACTATTTTTTTATTTTCGCAAATGGAATGAAGGTTCTAACGAAGTTTTAGCCATATTAAGTGATGATAATTTTCTAAAAGGAATCGGAATTATTCCTTTTTTCTGGTTATCTCTTTATGTTTTTTTTGATAATTATACGGACTTATACCGAATGTCTCGACTTCGAGAGTTTGGAAGTGCGTTTATAATCTCATTCATTGGTTGCCTTTGTTTATTTTTCTCATTAATTATTGATGATATAAAAACCAGTGAATACACCTACCTACATAGTTTTTTATTCTTACTTTTTGTCCATTTTATTCTAACCACAATCCTAAGAATGATTTGGCTGACCCGAGCCAGTAGAAGATTAAAAACAGGAAAGGTTGCCTATAATACTTTACTTATCGGAAATGGACAAATTGCCAAAAACTTATACAAAGAACTTCAAAGCCAACACCCTCGTTCAGGGCATCGTTTCATTGGATATATTCCACTCAAAGAGTCATTGAGTTTAAATTGGGATTTACAGCATTTAGGTTCTATCAAAGAATTACGAACGGTTCTTATCAATAAAAACATTGAAGAAGTTCTCATTGCTTCTGAACATAAAGATTTTACTAATATTCTTAAAATACTTTTTGAGTTCAAAGACAAAATACTCATAAAAATAACTCCCGACATGTACGATATTATGTTAGGAAAAGTCAAAATGAATCAACTTTATGGTGCTATTTTAATTGAAATCAAACAAGATATTATCCCTAAATGGCAAAAAACCATTAAACGATTTATGGATTTGAGTATTAGTTTCTTGGCAATTTTATTATTATTTCCTCTTTTAATAATCATTGCTTTTCGAGTAAAATGGAGTTCTAACGGTTCTATTTTTTACCTTCAAGAACGTGTCGGTCAACATGGAAAAACATTTGATATAATTAAATTTAGGTCCATGTATGTGGATGCCGAAGATTCTGGTCCTCAATTATCATCAGACGAAGATTCTAGGGTAACAGATTGGGGCAAAATAATGCGTAAATGGCGGTTAGATGAATTGCCACAGTTTTGGAATGTACTCAAAGGGGATATGTCTTTGGTGGGGCCTCGTCCCGAAAGACAGTTTTATATTGATCAAATTACCAAAGTGAATCCTCATTTTAACCATTTGTTACAAATCAGACCTGGTATAACCTCTTGGGGCCAAGTAAAATATGGATATGCTTCTACGGTAGAGGAAATGCTCGACAGGTTGAAGTTTGACCTTCTTTATATCGAAAATATGTCTTTGGCACTTGATATAAAAATTCTTTTTTACACGATTATTGTCATGCTCCAAGGCAAAGGAAAGTAACGTTACCCTATCCAGCCTTCTCTATCCAAACTTCTAAATTGAATAGCTTCAGCCAAATGCTCTGTTTTAATTTCTTTACTATCCGCCAAATCTGCAATAGTTCGCGATACTTTCAAAATTCGGTCATAGGCTCTTGCCGATAATTTTAATTTTTTAATAGCTGTTTTTAATAACATTTGACCCGCTTGATTTATTTCACAGACTTCTTTTACTCTATTTGAAGGCAAAAGAGCATTAGAATGTACTTGTTTGGAGTCGGCATACCTTTCTTTTTGAATATTTCGAGCATTAATAACTCTTTCTCTGATGGAATCACTTTTCTCTAATTCCACCGAATGGTCTGTTAATTCATCAAAAGAGACGGGCGTCACTTCAACATGTAAATCAATTCTATCTAATAAAGGTCCAGAAATTTTATTCAAATACCTTTTTACCTGCCCTGCTCCACAAACACATTCCTTGGTTGGGTGATTGTAATAACCACAAGGACAAGGGTTCATACTGGCAATAAGCATAAAACTAGCTGGGTAATCCACACTAATTTTGGCTCTTGAAATCGTTACTCTTTTTTCTTCCAAAGGTTGTCGCATTACCTCGAGTACTGTTCGTTTAAATTCGGGTAATTCATCTAAAAATAACACTCCATTATGTGCTAAAGAAATTTCTCCTGGCATGGGATAAGAACCACCTCCGACCAAAGCAACATCACTAATGGTATGATGTGGGGTTCTAAATGGACGTTGGTGAATTAATGAAGTATTTGCCGATAATCGACCTGCAACAGAATGAATTTTCGTAGTTTCTAACGCTTCGTGCAAAGTTAGCGGAGGCAAAATGGTAGGCATTCGTTTAGCTAACATCGTTTTACCTGCACCTGGAGGCCCAATTAAAATAACATTATGACCACCCGCTGCCGCAATTTCCATTGCCCTTTTAATATTATTCTGTCCTTTTACATCTGCAAAATCGTAAAGACTTTCATTTTGGTTATACGAAAACTCTTCTCTTGTGTCCACTACTGTTGGCGCTATAGGTTGGTCGTTGGTTAAAATTGCAATCGCCTCTTGCAAGTTTTTCACCCCAAAGACATCAATGTCGTTGACAATTGCTGCTTCTCTCGCGTTTTGTTCAGGAACAATAAAACCTTTAAGCCCCATCTTGCGAGCATGGATTGCCAATGGAAGCACACCTTTTAATGGTCGGACGGAACCATCTAAACTCAATTCTCCCATAATCATATAATCTTCTGTATGCGAGCCATCGATTTGTTTAGTAGAAGCCAATATTCCCATTGCGATGGATAAATCATAGGCTGAGCCTTCTTTTCTAATATCAGCAGGTGCTAAGTTAATAGTCATCTTCAATCGAGGAATTTTATATCCACAATTAGCAAGAGCTGCCTCTATTCTATGAAAGCCTTCCTTGACTGCATTATCAGGCAATCCTACTAAATTATAATAACTCTGTCCAGCCGCAGAAATGCCCCCAGCATTAACTTCGATGGTTATGGTTGTTGCATCGACGCCTTGAATGGCACCGCCGTATGTTTTGATGAGCATTGAGTGAATGTGTGTATTGAAAAAACTACATTAAAAAATTATTGCCCTAGCAATAAATTAAAAATAACAAAAAATATATAAAAACCCGTATACGCATTGTAGTTTATATAATTACATATATATTTCTATATTGCTTATCAATAAGTTAGACAACTTAAATAAGATTTTAAAAAAATGAAATAATTGCTTAACAAAGTATTAAAGAATGAAAACTTATGTTAAAAAATGAAAATAGATTGGACTTGACGGATATATTTTATTAATATTGTATAGTCGAAAGGCAAACTACATTTTTTAATTAAACTTTTTTTATAGATACAAACTCTACAATTTTTATACATAATAATTAACAATCCGTTTTTAATTACCATAAAATTTTGTAGTTATGAGTTTACAATCTATTTCAGATCAAGATTTAATTAAAGAATATCTTAAAGGTGATGAACGTTCGTTCGAGATTCTTCTAAGTCGCCATCAACAAAAGATTTTCTCAACTATCTTTTTATTCGTAAAGGATAACAGCTTAGCACAAGACATTTTTCAAGACGTGTTTATTAAAATCATTGACACATTACGTCGAGGTAAATATAACCATGAGGGTAAATTTAGTCAGTGGGCAATGAGAATTGCATACAATATGTGTGTTGACCAATTTAGAAAAAGAAAAAGAAAACCAACCATCAGCAAGTCTGATGAGTTTGATATTTTTGATGTGATAGAATCTTCAGAAATTAATGCTGAACAAAATATCATTCAAAGCCAAACACATTCTAAAATCAGAGAGTTATTAGAAGAGTTACCTCCTGAACAAAAAGAGGTTGTTGTTCTAAGACACTATGCTGATATGAGCTTCAAAGAAATTTCTCAGTTAACTAATGTTTCTATCAATACGGCTCTAGGTAGAATGAGATATGCTTTGATAAATATGAGAAAATTGGTCGAAGAAAGACATGTGTTCTTTCACTAAAAAATAAGGTTTGAATTAGTCAGACCTACAAAAAACGGATTACAATATAAAGATTGAACTAAGCAAAAGAGTCTGATTACTTTTGCTTAGTTTTATCACCAAAATAAACTAGAGGTTAATATTCTATATCAAGCAAAACTACTATTTGATGTAAAAAAATTAACCAACATGAATAAACCTACCTTCATTCTCCCTGTTATTATTGCTTCTCAGTTTTTGTGCACGTCTTTATGGTTTGCAAGCAATGGGGTAATGCAAGATTTAATAAAATCGTTTGAAATACCTATTCATGCTTTTAGTTACCTTACCTCTGCTGTTCAACTTGGCTTTATAATAGGAACGCTTCTTTTTGCAATATTATCAATCTCTGATAGATATTCGCCTTCAAAAGTTTTTTTGATGTGTGCTATTTTAGGTGCAACCTTAAATTTAGGGATTGTTTTTGAGTTTAATACCCTGTTTACTTTAATCACTTTTAGATTTTTTACTGGTTTTTTCTTAGCTGGCATATATCCTGTTGGAATGAAAATAGCTGCTGATTATTTTGATAAAGGTTTGGGTAAATCCTTAGGTTTTCTAGTTGGAGCATTAGTTTTAGGTACTGCTTTTCCACATCTATTGAAAGAATTTAAAGGAAACTTTTCTTGGGAATTTGTAATTATAACAACTTCTTGCTTAGCAATATTGGGTGGTTTTATGATGTGGTTCTTTGTTCCAGATGGGCCATATAGGAAAACAAGTCAAAAAATTCAATTAAAAGCAATTAGACAGGTTTTTAAAAAACAAGATTTTAGAGAGGCTGCATACGGATATTTTGGTCATATGTGGGAATTATATACTTTTTGGGCTTTTATTCCTATCGTATTAAACACTTATTCTGAGCTTCATCCCTCTTTTCATATTAACTCGTCTCTTTATTCCTTTTTTATTATCTCAATAGGTAGTATCTCTTGTATTGCTTCGGGTTTTTTAGCTCAAAAAGTTGGAGAAAAAAAGCTTTCCTATATAATTTTATTCATGTCATTTTGCTGTTGTATAGTAGTACCAGTAGCTATTTTATATATTAATTCTGGCGTTCTTTTTATAGCCTTTCTCCTTTTTTGGGGAGCCGTAGTTATAGCTGATTCTCCTTTGTTTTCAACTTTGATTGCGAAAAACGCTCCTGTCTATCTTAAAGGTACCGCTTTAACTATCGTCAATTCAATAGGTTTCTTAATTACAATTCTCAGCATTCAATTATTAAACATGATGAGAAATATGACGGAATCAGTTTGGCTTTTTAGTATTTTAGCTATCGGTCCACTTCTTGCCTTGTTTTCCATCCTAAAAAAGTACTTCCTAAAAGTAATATTTCAAACGAAGAGAAAGTAAAAAACTTCTAAAACGTTGCGTAAAATCATTATGAAGACGGTTAATTCCGTGCGTATATCTTAAATTTACTCCTGTATTTTCTCTGAAAAAATAAGTTGCTCCAAGTAACCAAGATATCTCATTTTTATTAATACCATCTAAAATAGGATTTTCAAAATCGCCAATAGAGGAGGTAGAGATTAGCCTCCCAAAAGACAATCCGCCCTCTGCCTGAATTCTATAAAAACCTCCCTTTTCCCAATCATAAAAAGTTACATAGACAGGAACTTCTATATAATTAATTCTAAAACCACGAGTAATATCGGATTGGCTGATGGTTGAACGACTACCTTTTTGCGAATATAAGAATTCGATATGTGTTCCAAATTTTTCTTTCCATTGGTATCCTCCTATAATTCCTGTATTCAAACCTAATTTGTTATAACCGGCTAAATCATCTCCATTAATCTGAGAGGCATTAAAGCCCGCAACTAAACCGCCAACAAACTGAGATTTTACGGACAAGGATAAACAGAAAATAAGTCCTACAAATAATAAAAATCGAATCATCGTATCCATTTAGAGTGTGGTGAATATTTATAATCAAAAATAACTATAATCGCTAATGCAAAATAAAAATACGGCCCTACCTTAATATGTTCAAGCATATCATTAATAATAAGAATTAAACAAATTGAAACTAGAGAACTAACTGCGGCTAAAAGTAAATACTTATCTTCTTTGTCGGTACAAATATGATATAGATTTTCGCCTTTGACTAATGCCCAAAAAGTAAAGAGTACAAAGAGTAAAAACCCAACAACTCCTTGTTCTACCAAAATCATCAAATAATAGCAGTGAATACCCGACTTTTCTGGATTATCACTCACATATGTTTTAAAATTAGTAACGGTATAAGCTCGATACGTTTCATAAAAATTCCCTAACCCAACTCCTTGCATCCAATTTTCTTTGACCATATAGCCTCCTGCAACCCACCGATAAACTCTTTCCATGGTAGAAATATCTTCTCCTTTACTAGTGGCTTCCATTAAGTTTTCAAAATCGTAATGAGAAACTGTGTTTTTGTAGTTGGGGGCATAATTAAGGTAATTATTATTTTTTACCATTTTCCAAACAAAGACTATTGCAAACAGACTACTTATTAGCAATATTGGTCGAATTAGTTTCCATTTAAGTACAAAATAACTCATTATGGTAGTAAAAAGGGTAACATAAGCCGCTCGTGTATAAGAAAACTGTATCATTAATAAGCAAACGACAGTGGCTAAAATAAACAATAGCTTGTCTGAAGATAAACGTGATTTCCAAAAAAAATACGGTAACAAAATTACTGCTATCGATGCATAATCAACATGATTCCTAAAAAAAGGAAACATCATTGCATTGACCGCTTCAAATGAAAACCCAACTCTTGAATGTTTAAATAAAATGAAACAACCGACTACGGTAATACTAATGGCACTCCACTTTACTATCAAATGAAGGCTTTCTTTTTGAGAACATATCCAAACGGTACAAAAGAAAGTAGATGCAACATACCATATTTTAGAGACATAAAACTTAGTGGCAATTAATGGGTAGTTTGCAAAAAATAGAGGAATTAGCATCCAAATAAATTGTGCTAACATTAGAAAAATAAGAGGATGTCTAATTAATTTTAAAGGCACTTTTTCTACACCAATAATTAAATGTAAAATTGCCAAACCTGTCAATATTAACATCAATGGTTCGGTCGGAGCATCAATCGTCATTGTACCGAAATGTAAATCCGTTGTTAGTGGAATACAAGTCCACATCAAAATCACCAATACTCGATAATCTACTAGTGACCATAACCCAAAAACAGTTGCCAATGGCAATAAAGCAATCAAAAACTGGTTGAAAACTATCGCAATCAGTAAACATAAAACACAAAAAGCCATTGTGCCATAAAAAAGCTTAACCATGTTTGGTTTTGCAAGCATCTATTCTGTTTTGATAGTATCCCAGTCAATTGTTTTTACCTTGTCTAAAACTAAAACAACAAGCAGAGACATAATTAATGTAAATACCATAATCCCAAATAATAAAATAGCTCGCTTGGGTCTTGATTTCTGAATAGGCTCAAAAGCATCTTCAACGATAATGACAATAGGAGATTCCGCATTATAGGCACTTTTGAGTAATTTATACCTTTCTTTTTCTTTAATCATTTGTACGGTAGCCTCTTCATACTCTTGTTCTAGTTTTTTTACCGTTGGAAGCCCTTCATTATAACGTTTTAATAATGCTTTCGTTTTTTCTATATTTTTTCTAACGGTAGATAATTGACCATTATTTTTTTGTGCAAGTAATGTATTTTCTTTTTGAATTAATTCTATCAAATTTTTGTTCAAAAATTCCGTTTGATTGTTTGTATCATAAATACTATATTCTTGCTTTACTTCATTAAGCTCAGTACCTAACTTACTAAGATTGTTTTCGTACCGAACTATGCTTAATTCGTAATTTTCAATAGCTTTTTTTTGACTGGTTTTTATAACTCGCCGTACTATTTGTTCTATCATAAAACGTCCATGGTTCGCCATATCCGCAACAATCCGCTTGTTTTTATCTTCAAAACTCAACTCTAAGGCGTTGTTTGAATTTTGAATAATAGAAAACATTTTATCGAACTTTTCTCTTACTTTCAGCGGAGCTTTTTCAGCGGTACTATCAATATCAAAATGTTCGTACAACCTAAACTGTTGTATCATATGGTTTGCCCATTCCGAGGATTCTGCAATGGTTATAATTCTGTCTATATCATCATCATTTCCAAAAAAATCTTTAGATAATTCTCTATCTCCAATCGTATTGGGCATCGATTGGTCTGGACTAGCAACATAAAATATTGCTGTTGATTTATAATAATTAGGTATTAAAAGTAAAACAACGATACTTATTATTAGTGTCCCAACAAGAGTACTCACTATTTGTTTTTTCCACCTATACCATATTTTTAGTAATGATAATATATTGGTTTGATTTTCAACCATAAATAATCTTAGATATTAACAAATAAAATAAAGCGTAATAGCTTTAAAAATAACAAAGATACACTTTTTGGATAACGTTATCGAACGTAAAAACATATTACAACACACCTAATTTAACAGTCTAATCACAAAACCTGTCCTCTAAATCATAGACTTGTAGTTAGCAACTTTAAGAAAAAATAAAGCAATGTAATTAATTGATTATCAAGAATAAACACAAAAATATTAAAAGAATACATTTGGCACGATTATTGAAAATAGATAGTATAACCGATAACGAGTGACCAACCAAAAATATAGCTGTCTAAATTAATAGAACAGTTAGTTTCCATATCATTAGTAACTACTATAATCCACTATTATGAATACAAAATCATATGCTCAAAATATAAGTTCTAAAGCTACTAGTTTTAAAAATGAACCTTCTTCTAGAACTATACCTCGTGAGAGCTATTCATTTAAACTTCATAATTTGATTAATTCTCTTTCTGAAGATTTGCCTACTATTGATATGATTCAAGGTAGAGACACTTATTTAGAAATGCCATCGCAGGGATTAAAAAAATTATTAACCCAGCTTATAGGTTTCTTCACGTTTGAAGAAAATGTTCCTAACAAGTTACAGTTACACTGCCTTCGGAAAAGAAGTGGCGAAACCATAATTAGCTTAACGGGACTACACGCAAACTTGAATCAACTTAATATAGATCCACTTAACCCGACATTGCTAAGTAGCTTAAGGAAAGTAAATGCTATTATCGAAATCAATAGTACAGTACGAGCGGCGAACCAAGTGACAACTTTGTTTATAAGACTTAATTCAACCAAAAAATCCTAACTGAAATGGTTTGAATTTATGAGCAATGACACAAATGTATTGGTTAATTGCTTTTTCATTCAAGCTATTCAACACCAATGAATATTGAAAGAAATCTAAATTAATATTTCCTTTCCATTTGTTCTTAAAACGATGCGACCTCTTAACATCACATTCATTAATCAATGCCCACTCAAAGTGAGGAGGTAGGTCGTAACCCGATTCTGCATTATATATTCCTTTTCCAAAATATATTGCTTTCACGCTACTGTCATTCTGCAACAAGCGATTCTCCCAATTATAGATCGATAATACTTCGAGTTGTTCTTTTGTTATTTTAGGGTAGTACAATTTACTTTTACTTGATTTTAAAATCGTAATCAGTTCAATAGTTTCTAAAGCCCCCTCTATCTTAATATCTACCGAATTTAATTGAAGCATCAAATAAAAAATAGATTGATAATAACTTTTATTTTGAATTTTTTTTTCTTTTAACTCATCGAACCAATAATAGTGTTTTCTGTTTTCGACGGAATTAGCCACTAATTTAAAGATAAGAGGAGAATGAATTTTATAGATCGTTTTGGCATTCCAATAAAACGAAAAACAGTATTTAAAATAGCTAAAGCTCATATTTGTAAGGTTCTCAATACATCCAAAAATAAAAAAAGACTATCCTCTAAAATAAAGAATAGTCTTTTATGTAATCGGTTTCATGAACTTACTCTGTTGAGTTTTCATTTAGAACAACATTTTTTCTTGCTTTCAATATAATACACGAAGATTGTGTTTGAATGGTTGGGTCGGCATTTTAAAAAATTCATTTTATTTCAAATTTTCACCTTTTTATCCTTCTACCTCTCAATTTATCATTTATTTTAAGGGCTCAAATTACATTAAAACTTTAGATTAATGGTTACATTTGGGTATTCTATACTTTAGCATAGATGATATTTTTTGATATTTATACTTTAAGTAAAAAATTATGAAAAGAGACTCTCTTGTTTTTAATCTAATTAATGATGAATTAGAACGACAACGACACGGTATTGAATTAATCGCTTCTGAAAATTTCACTAGTGCCCAGGTACTTGAAGCGGCAGGTTCTTGCCTTACAAACAAATATGCTGAAGGCTACCCTAGCAAAAGGTATTATGGTGGTTGTGAAGTAGTCGATAAGGTGGAAACTATTGCAATCAATAGATTAAAAGAACTATTTGGTGCAGAATATGCCAATGTTCAACCTCATTCAGGAGCACAGGCTAATGCTGCTGTTTTTTTAGCTGTTTTAAAACCTGGAGATAATATTTTAGGTTTTGATTTATCTCATGGAGGTCATTTATCTCACGGTTCTTCTGTTAATTTTTCGGGTAAACATTTCACGCCTCATTTTTACGGGGTCGAAAAAGAAACAGGGCTAATCGATATGGATAAAGTTGAAGCCAAGGCAAAAGAAGTCATGCCTAAACTTATCGTTTGTGGGGCATCTGCCTATTCTAGAGAATGGGACTATAAAAGGTTTAGAAGTATTGCGGATGAAGTAGGTGCTTTGTTGCTAGCAGATATTGCTCACCCAGCAGGATTAATCGCAAGTGGCCATTTAAAAAACCCAATTCAAGATTGTCATATTGTTACTTCTACTACGCATAAAACGTTAAGAGGTCCAAGAGGCGGAATTATAATGATGGGAAAAGATTTTGAAAACCCATGGGGAAGAAAAACAAAAAAAGGAAACCCTATCATGATGTCTTCTATTCTAAATAGTGGTGTTTTTCCAGGTATGCAAGGAGGTCCATTGGAACATATCATAGCTGCTAAAGCAATTGCTTTCGGAGAAGCTCTTGACCCTTCATTCAAAGAATATGGTGCACAGGTTATAAAAAATGCTCAAGTCATGGCGAAAGAACTAATCGCAAAAGGGTATGATATTATTTCAGGAGGTACCGATAATCATTTGATGTTGATAGACCTACGTTCAAAAGGTTTGACAGGAAAATTGGCAGAAAAAGCATTAGTTGCTGCTGATATTACCATCAATAAAAATATGGTTCCTTTCGATACTCAATCTCCTTTCGTTACTTCGGGTATCAGGGTTGGTACTGCAGCAATAACAAGTAGAGGGTTTAAAGAATCCGATTGTTTAGAAGTTGTAAAATGGATTGATAGAGTCTTAAATGCCCCTGAAAATGAGGAAAATATTAATACTGTAAGAGCAGAAGTAAATAAGTATATGGAGAAATTCTCTTTGTATCCTAACTTATAATTTTCAATAAAAAATAAAAGGGAGCATAATTTATCGATTATGCTCCCTTTTTATTTGAACTTATATTCATTTACACATGTAAAGCTCTGTTATCTGTAGCTGCTAATGCTGCTTCTTTGAATGCTTCTGTATAAGTAGGATGAGCATGACAAATTCTAGCGATGTCTTCTGCTGATGCTTTGAATGTCATCAATGCCGCTGCTTCTGCAATAATATCCGCTACACGAGCACCAACCATATGTACTCCAAGTACTTCGTCAGTCTCAGCATCGGCCAAAACCTTAATCATACCCTCTATGTCCATACTTGCTCTTGCTCTCCCCAATGCCTTGAAAGGGAATTTTCCAGACTTATATTTACGTCCACTTCCTTTTAACTCTTCTTCTGTATAACCGATGCCTGCTACTTCGGGCCAAGTATATACAACACCTGGTATCAAATGATGATCCATATGCGGCTTTTGTCCTGCTATAAATTCAGCCACAAAAACACCTTCCTCTTCAGCTTTGTGTGCCAACATAGCACCTTTTACCACATCTCCAATTGCATATATGTTGGGAACATTAGTTCTCATCATATCATCAATTTCTACTCTACCTCTATCATCAGTTTTGATTCCAACTTTGTCTAAGCCTAATTTTTCGGTATAAGCGTGACGTCCCATTGCTAACAAGCAGTAATCCGCTTCGATAGACAATACTTCTTCTTTTCCTTTCTTTTGAAATTTGACTTCACAAGAATCCTTACCTCCTGCAACTTCGGTAACCGCATGCCCTAAATGGAATTTAATTCCAATTTTTTTAAGACTTCTCAATAGTTCCTTACTACAGTCTTTATCCATTCCTGCAATAATTCTATCTTGAAACTCAATTACATCTACCTTAGTTCCTAAACGAGCATATACAGAACCCAACTCAAGCCCAATAACTCCACCACCGATAACCACCATCGATTCTGGAACTTTATCAATATCCAAAGCCTCTGTTGACGTAATTACTCTATTTTTATCATAATTAAAAGCAGCAGGTGTAATAGGTGCAGACCCTGTAGCAATAATAATATCTTGCCCTTCAATGGTTTCCGTAGAACCATCTTCTTTGGTAATTAAAACTTGATTTGTACTTTCAAAAGAACCTAATCCTGTAAAAACATCAATTTTATTCTTTTTCATCAAATAATCAATCCCGCCACAAGTTTGTTCTACAACTTCGTTTTTGCGAGTAATCATTTGTTTCATGTCAACTTTCAAATTATCCAATTCAATTCCATGTGCTTTGAAAGTATGTGCAGCATTATGATAATGCTCAGAAGAATCCAATAATGCCTTCGAAGGAATACACCCAACATTCAAACACGTTCCTCCTAATGTTTTTCTTTTGTCAATGATAGCTGTTTTTTTACCCAGCTGAGCAGCTCTGATTGCAGCAACATAACCTCCAGGGCCAGCTCCAATCACAATTACATCGTATTTCATATCTGTTTTATAAATTATAGTTAGTTAAGTTATTATTTATCTGCCTCTTTATTGTTATTGTTATTGTTTGGATTATTTGGTTTGCGTTTATTATTAGGTCTCCTTCTTTTATTATTTCTTTTTGGAGAATTACTTTTTTTATCCGCATTATTTTGTTTTGCGTCTACATTTGGTTTTGCCTGACCTTGTTGAGAAGTATTTTCAGTAGGCTTTTTCTTAGGTGGATGTTTTCTAACTTTTCTAACCCCTCCTTTCTCATTATTCTGCCTTGTCCCACTCTTAGGGTTTTGCTTTTTAGCAGCATCTTGTTCATTATTAGACTTAGAGCGATTATTATTGTTTGGTCTACCTTTACCTCTTTTAGAGCGATTATTTCTACGTTTCTTTTTTACTTCAGGTAGTTCTGTAATCACCTCATTTACACTTTCATAGTCCAACTCATCTTCTTCAGAAACAGGAGGTGCCGCAATCGTCATTTCGCTTAGGTCACGAACCATTTTTCCATTTTTCTTCATTTCCACCAACTCCTTAACGCTTTCTACCGATAAAGCGAAAAACTTACCCCGCATTTGGTCATTATCTCTATAAGTATAAAACATTATTCTTTTGAAAATATCGACTTTCATCAGTTGGGTAGTACCAATTTCAGTTCTTATAGTATCTACATTTTTAGGAAAATCTTCTAATGCTTCCAAATAACCATCTAATTCAAAATTCAAACAACACTTTAATCGACCGCACATTCCAGATAGTTTAGCTTGATTAATCGCCAAATTTTGGTATCTAGCGGCAGCAGTACTAACGGTTTTAAAATCAGACAACCATGTAGAACAACATAATTCACGCCCACAAGTCCCGATTCCTCCTATTCGAGCCGACTCTTGTCTAGCTCCTATCTGACGCATCTCTATTTTAACTCCAAAAGTACGAGCAAATTGGCGAATCAACTCTCTAAAATCAACTCTACCGTCAGCTGTATAAAAAAAAGTTGCCTTTCTTTTGTCTCCTTGATACTCAACATCACCAATCTTCATTTCTAAATCTAAGTCTTTGGCAATATTTCTTGCCTTGAGCATAGCATCGTGTTCTTGGCTTCTCGCATCTTCCAGTCTCTCTACATCTCTATCGTTAGCGATACGAAGTATTTTATGAAGAATAGTGTCCGATGTTTTTTTCTTTTTCTTAATTTGAGCTCTCACTAGTTCGCCCATCAAGCTTACTTCTCCGATATCATATCCGCTTTCAGCTTCTACTACTACCACATCTCCAGGATAGACCGATAAAAAATCATGCTTTTTATAGAAACCTTTCCGAGCTCCTTGCTTAAAGCTAACTTCTATAAAATCATAACCGTTATTATCTTCAATATCTAAATTACTAAGCCAATCAAAAGTATTCATTTTATTGCAGGATCCAGAGGCACATCCGCCACCGCCACATCCTTTACCGTTTGTTCCACAACTTCCACAACCCATATTATATATAGTACGATTTATTTAGGTAATTAATTTGATAATGAACATTTTATGCCCACTATCATATATTAAACTCGTTCTGAGCTTAAAAAGTTATTCTTTCTCTATTTAAATTATTCAAATTTACTGAAAAAATTAGGAATAACGTATTTATTTTCAGGTTTGTCACCTCCTTAAGTTTCGCTTTTACGCTATTATGACCAAAACTATTCTCTTTTAACGATTGGCTATGGCTACCGTAATAAAACTAATTTTACAATTGGGGCTTTTCTCCCAAATCGAATTCGCACAAGCGATCATGGTGTTTCCTGTGGTCAATACATCATCTACGATACCGATATGCATTCTATCTAGCTGCCTAGGGCTAATATTCAGAAATGCATTTGATACATTTTTGTGTCTATCGTTTTTACTTTTACGAGCTTGAGCTGCTGTGTTTTTCACCCTCACCAAGCCATCTTTTACTAAAGGAATATTCGTAGCTTTTTGGATTCCCTGAGCAATAATTTCAGCTTGGTTATAGCCTCTCTTTTTAAGTTTTTTATGATGTAAAGGAACAGGAATCAATGCATCTAATGCCACGTGGTTTGCTATCTGTTGTCCGAACATATAACCTAATTCATAACAAATATCGGTACGTCCTCCGTACTTCATTGCGTAAATAATACCTTTTAATGACTCTTGTTTTTCATAAGAAAGAAAAGAAACTACACTTTCAACATCAACAATTGAACTAACTCGTTGATAGCCTTCATTTGTTTTATTTTTATGATAAATAAGTCGAGGTAATTCGCTTTCGCAAGTCAAACAAAAAGTATGTTTTCTCAATACCCAGTTTTCTTCGCAACCTACACAAATTGGAGGAAAGAATAAATCCAATAAACCATTACTATAATCAAGAACTGCTTGTTTAATATCTGTATTTAACATGATAGAACATTAAAACTCTAAATTTCCCCTTGAATATAACAATAAAGACTCAAATTTCATTCATTCAAACGTTAAGTCTTCAATAGAGATATTATTTCTATGCGATATTTCCTTTTGTCAAATAACATAATGCCAAGAAAGCAGTGGTCAAAATAAAAGTAGAAACCACGCTAAAATTAAAAATAAAGAGTTTTTAAATAAATGAGTTTTTTTGTATATTAATGTTGATTTGGTAGTTTCATCAACACAAAAGTTTAATCTGACTTACAGACTCTAAAAATTAACGCATGAATACATTAATAAAAAATATACTTGAAAAATCACTATTTGGTGTTTGCACCTATTTAGGAGAAAAGATGGGAATAACTACTTCTCGTGTGAGGGTTTACTTTTTTTATTTATCATTTCTTGCATTAGGCTCTCCGTTAATTATTTACCTTTTTATTGCATTTTGGATAAACATAAAAAAGTATATCCGCAGATCAAACCATTTTTTGTTTGATTAGCGGACATCTTTGATTCAATTTTATAAATTGAAGTTAGGTTCTAATTTATTATCAGTTTGATTACCATAGAAATCACTGATTAATTTAGAAACTTCGTCAGGAGTTTCTACTATTTGTACCAAATCTAAATCTTCTGGATTCACGTTTCTCTCTTCTTCTAACATAACATTCTTGATCCATTCCATCATGCCTTCCCAATATTTCTTTCCTACGAGGATAACAGGGAATCGACTAATTTTCTTAGTTTGAATAAGTGTTAATACTTCAAAAAGTTCATCTAAAGTACCAAAACCGCCTGGTAGCACAACAAATGCCTGAGCATATTTTACAAAGATCACCTTTCTTACAAAGAAATAATTGAACGAAGACAATTTGTCCATGTCAATATATTTATTAAAACCTTGTTCTTTAGGTAAGTTAATACTCAACCCAACAGAAGCACCTCCATTCAAGAAAGCTCCTTTATTAGCTGCTTCCATAATACCTGGTCCACCTCCAGTAATAACACCGTAACCGTCATCAATCATTCTTTTGGCAACGTCTACGCCTAATTGGTAGTAAGGGTGTTCGGGTTTAGTTCTTGCCGAACCAAAAATAGAAATACACGGTCCAATCTTATTCATTCGATCGAAACTTTCTACAAATTCAGACACAACTTTAAACATAGTCCAAGAGTTTTCGCCTTTAATATCCGACCACTCTTTTTGAGTTGTTTTAGGGGTGTTTTTTTCTAACATATTTTCCTAATTTCATTAAAAAATTAATATTATTTCCCATCTATTTATTAACGGGGGTCCTAAAGTTAGGAAATTCTTGATCAATATAACGCTGTAAAGCATCCATATCCTCAAACTTATCTATTAATTCTCTTAATTTTTCGTCTTTAACGGTATCTTGCCCTACATTATTAACATTATTTTCCACATCTTCTTTCGTAATTTCCTTAGCCGATAAAATGATTAGCCTTTCAACTACATTTCTCAATTCTCTAATATTACCCGTCCAATCATTATTTTTTAATATCTCTATTGCATTATCAGCCACATTTTTCTTCGCAATACCATAATCCTTGCAAATATTCTCCACAAAATGTTCTACCAACAGAGGAATATCATCTCTTCTTTGGTTTAATGGTGGAACATGAATCAAAATAACAGCAAGCCTATGATATAAATCTTCTCTAAACTTACCTTCATTAATCATCTGACGAAGGTTCTTATTTGTTGCCGCTACTACCCTAACATCGACTCTGATTTCTTTATCGCCTCCTACTCTACTGATTCTGTTTTCTTGTAACGCTCTTAATACTTTCGCTTGAGCGGACAAACTCATATCTCCTATTTCATCCAGAAAAATAGTTCCTCCATTAGCTTGTTCTATTTTTCCAATTTTTTGCTTATGAGCACCTGTAAACGAACCTTTTTCGTGTCCAAACAGTTCACTTTCAATCAATTCAGAAGGAATTGCAGCACAGTTAACTTCTACCATTGGCCCTTTATTACGATTACTTTTTTCATGAAGCCATCTAGCAACCAACTCTTTTCCAGTACCGTTCTGCCCTGTAACTAAAACTCGGGCTTCGGAAGGAGCAACTTTATCTATCTGAGCTTTTATTGCCTTAATAGGGTTAGATTCACCAATTATTTCTTGTGTCTTAAACTTACTAACTTGGCGTTTAAGTGTTTTGGATTCTTCAATTAATTGAGATTTATCAATAGCATTACGCAAAGTAATAAGCATTCTATTCAAATCGGGTGGTTTAGAAATATAATCAAACGCTCCTAATTTAACAGAATGAACCGCCGCCTCTATAGTTCCGTGACCAGAAATCATAACTACAGGAAGTTCAGGTTTAATGATTTGAATTCTTTCTAATGCTTCAAGCCCATCCATTTTGGGCATTTTTATATCCATTAAAACAACATCAAAATTTTCTTTTTTAATCTTGGCCAACGCGCTCAAACCATCTGTTGCCTCAACAACTGTATATTTTTCAAACTCTAATATTTCGGTTAGTGTTTTACGGTTCACCGCTTCGTCGTCTACTATAAGTATTTTTGGCATATTACAAACACGTTTATATTAATTGAAGATAATGAAAATAATCTAAACAAGTAAACGATACTTACCACGCTGTTGTTTCAT
>CALAJP010000156.1 GCA_937922815.1 uncultured Saprospiraceae bacterium | reverse complement strand
CCCCTTTTTCTTTTTCATTTTGAACAATGGACAATAAAGAGTTTTAATTGTCCTCACGTAGGTAATTAACTAGTAGGCCTAGTACTAGCTCCATTGTAGCAATAATAAAAAAAAAAGCCTGAAAACCTCAAAGTTTCCTATTGTCTATTTTCTTTTTCTTCATGCAGGCTCCAGCCCAGGCAGGTCTTGCAGTTGTTGTGTATTTTTCCAGATTTTTATGATATGAAAAAACACCTACTCCCCCCGAAGGGCATTTAAAAGGCCTATTCACCGGTGAAGATCCTTATAATCCTTTACCTCGAACATATATAGGTATTTACCGAGGTTGTGTTGTGTGAAAAAAATAATAAGTCGTCTCTTTTTATTTCAAATTGTAAAATCCGAAAGAATCATAATGACTATTCTTTCATTCAATGCACGAGTCATAGGTATGTTTCCGTATTTCAATAGTTCTTCGCCCACGTCAACAACACGTTCTTTCGCTTCCTCAAAAGTACGGAGAAAATTATTTCTTGCGTTGATAACTGTGTCTTTTTGCATTCCACCATTTGGGAAGAACTTTTTCCGACCTTCATTCAGTATGTATTTTGCTGTTACAACATGGCATTTTAGCATCATCATAATTTTCCGTCGTTTATCGCCGTAGGTTGCTCTTTCGTGTTCAGTTCCAGTTTCCTCAGTCCATGTAGCTTCAGGTAAGGACGAATGATTTTCCATTACAAGTTGTATACCTTCTTCTTCTTTTTCTAACAGTGTTAAAAATTCTTGTAAGGTTTCAAACATTGGCATGATGCTTTCGTTGACAAACCTGATTGTCGAATGATGTCTATCTATTTTTTCAATCTCAATATATACTATTTTTGTACGAGGTTTGGTTATATTGATTGATACTTTGCGTGTGCGAAAAAATTATATTCCTCCTTTTTTATTTTTTGCACTGCTTCTTTTTTTTTTGCGCGTACACGTTTGAAGGTGGTTGTTGGCTTAAATGTGCGGCTTTTTTAAGAGTCGGAAGTAGCTGCGCGTGCTAAGGCGTACGTCGATTTCCTGTTGCCGTTGCCCCGTAAAACAATACTGTTGCTTACTCTTTCTATTATTAATCTAACGGTACTGGTAGGTTATCTGGTGAGTTTCTGAGGGTAGGTTAGATTCAGCTCTTCCGACTCTTTTTAGTTCAGTTTCTTCACTCGAACAAATCAGATCAAAAAATACCATGGCTTTCTCCTACCCCGTTGTTCCCATTTCCAAGTGCAATACCAAACCACTGCCAATCTACAAAGACGGCAACGACACGGTTCGAACAAGGTATAGTTTTATTTACCTAGTGCATATAAATATATGTATATTACAGACATATTCTTTTTTCCTACTCAAGATGGCGTCTCACGAAATATGAATATGTAGAGGACTGGGAAAGGCATTTCCTACATCCTACGTATTTGTTGCCGCAGTGGGATGGGAAGGATATTCGGAAGTTTAACTGGATTATGCCTGCTCCGGAAAGGTGGCGTTTCGGTCCCAGTGATGCTGAGAGAGAGTTTTCCCGGTGCCAACTTCCTAATCCAGTTCAAGTAAACCGTACACTTGTCAACCGTAGACCCTACAGTAAGTCACTTATATACTTTTAAAAAATAACAAAGCTGAATTTTTAAAAAATGTGTATTTTTTTCAGTCTTTGAAGATACTCCGTTGGTCAGAGCTCATAGTGAGCTCATGGGGGAGGCGTATGACATTTTAAATGTCATACAAATCATCGGAGATGTAGGCTTCGAGGAGATCCGCGGGTTCATGAACCCCGTGGAACTATATCGTCAAGTGGAGGAGGAAGACCGCGATTTTTCTGACGAGGAATTCAATTTCCTCAACCACTTCATATCAGTTCATGGAATTAAATGGCTAGGTAAATCTCCACATAAGTTGTGGAGATATTTTAATAACTTAGCCATGGAAAAAAATCCCAAAAGCAAAAATTTCGAACGCCCGGAAATTATTTGTGTGGGCATATTTGCTATTGTAGTACAAAAAATACCACTATTTGATAAATACAAAGATGTTTAATGTTTAAATGCAAAAAAAACTTGGTTTTATATTTTTCATAAATTGAATACAGGGAGGGTACAACGGGAAATAATTGCTTCCCAAAAAAAATATTCTCCGCGACTGAGTGCTATTTGAATTTCTCGCCGAAGCTGGATGAGGTATTGCTCTGCCTGTGAGTAATAAAGCAGTCTGAATCTTCGTTTTTCTCGTTCAACTAATGCCCTCCCGTTTCTTTGTTGAGGCGTGAATTGTTGAAGAGCCTTTCTAAGTAGGTCTATGCCATAAATTGTCAGACGTCTTAGCGATCGCATCACACTAGTTTGAAAGTAAAAAATATGTATTAGTTCCTTTATTTGATTATATAGTAGACAATATTACCTCACTCTGCCGCTTGCAAAGTTTCGAGCTGCCAGAGTTGATCCGTCAATTGTAGAAAATTCAGGTAAAGTTTTGTAGTCAGAAAGGACTTGTTGAATTCTGTATTTTGCCTCTTGCATGCGTTCATGAAAATCATTCACATCGCGAAACCGAAACTGACAAAGTTCTGAATTCATACTTGCTCCTTCCATGTTTGATCTACGAATGACTTACTATTTTCTAAATGTTTTCTATTTATACAACTCTTAAAAAACACACTTAGTAGTTGTTTTACTCATCACTTGAGTTTATGTCTATATTTAGCGGCGCATCTAGGTGCGGTTGAAAGGTACAACATTGAAGTACGTATCGACTTCTAGGTCCAAAATGAATGTCGGGAAGGTTTGTCACCACTTCTCGAGCAAGTCGTTGCGCATATAGACTTCCTTGAGTAAAATGGATATTTATAAATCTTCTTCGCTCCCTTTCCACGACTGCACGCTGTTGGCCGTTCCATGGAATAAATTGTGTTTCAGCTCGTGCAATTATTTGTACTCCAAGTCCAAGAACGAATTTTACCCTTAGTATAGTACTATAAAAAAAGAAAGATTATAAGGAACTAAATATATTCTGAATTATTTTGGTCTTACTTCAACCGTTCCTCAGCGTATAAAAGTTTTTCCGGAAGTGATTGGCCTGGTATGCCGATTTGAAATGTACGAGGAGGTAGATGAATATCTGCAAGTAATAAATTTGTTAGCGTTGAAGTGATTCTTCCTAGTCTTCTTTCAAAGTCTCTTATATCCTCAAAATGTCTTGCCATTGTGAAGTAGTGCAAAAAACTGTGTGCTACCTCTGCTTCTGCTTTCTATTTATGTGAAAAATGCAAATAGCTAGGTGTATTATTTAAACGTATGCATAGGAAATATGAGATAGGCAGATAGCATCATGCAAAATATAGATCTCCGTCTGAAATGTCCGTTTACTATGTTAGTAAGCGGACCGTCAAGCTGCGGTAAAACGACATTTGTCACCAAATTACTTGAAAAACGGCATTCTTTGTTTAATTCACACAGTGGAGAAATATTTTGGTTTTACAAAGTTAAGCAAGAACACTTCGAAAAAAATCTTAGTATTCCAGCTCATTTTGAAAATAAAATGGTTACAATGAGTTGGCTAGAAGAAAATGAACTTCCGCCAAATTCAACCATTGTAATAGATGATATGGCATTGGAAGCTACTGAGGATACTGCGAAATTATTTTCAATCGGGTCGCATCATTATAATGTCAACATTATCTTTTTATGTCAAAACTTGTTTACTAAAAATCAATATTTTAGAGATATTTCATTAAACTCTACATATATAGTACTATTTAAAAATGTACGTGACAAATTGCAAATAACGAACTTCGCTAAGCAATTTGCGCCAGGTAAAAACAAAGCTTTTTTAGGCTTATTTCAGAAGGCAACTAAAAATCCGCACTCGTATATTCTCTTAGATAACCACCAAAAGACATTAGACGACCATCGTATACTATCAAACTATTTAAAAGAAGACGGATATCCTGTGCAAATTTGGTTATTAAAGGAACCTTAGCATCATGACTAGTCAAGAAGAAAATATGAGTCATGAAGTATCTAATACAGCTAGTACTAGTACTTCTCAGAATGCTAGTACACAGACAGAAGTTGATAATAGAAGAATGCAAAAATCTAACCCTTTTGCTGTAGGCGAATTAGGCTACCGTGCACATGAAAATCTGTCACGACCGGAAATAAAAAAAATCGGACCAATTCTATTGAAAGAACAAAAACATTTCTGTAAAAATGATTGCTCCGGCGCATCATCTGATGCAGTACAATTCTCATTAAGATGTTTAACTGATATTATACGATTTCAAAAACATTTGAAACTAAACCCAAAGCAACGGAAAACGTTAAGAAAACTTCTAGAGCCTTATAAAAAACAAGTGCTTGATTTGTCATCAACAAAAAAACATAGGTCTATTATAAAAAAAATGTACAGACAAAGAGGCGGCGGAGTTTTTACGAGCATTTTAGCGGCTGTTATTCCGTTAATTACCTCGCTGGTAAGACGATTGATAGGGAAACGAAAAAAATAATATTTAAAGACATATTATACTTTGAAAAAGTAATTATATATTCCATTATGTCTTCTTCATCTGAGTATTCTGAATTGTATGCTGTTCCAAAAGATAGTTTTAATAAGTATATTAAATATCGGCTAGGTAACTTTCCTAATGTCCGAAATTTAAAAGTTCAACAGCTAAATTTTAACGAAGCTAAAAAACTGAATACTTTTCAAAGTCATACAGCGACAGCGCAGAAACCCGGTGCGGATTACAAGCAATTAAATGTCACGACCAAAGTTTCTAATCAACCAGGAGTTGCTTTGGCAGGTAACCAAAATACTGCTAATGCAAATATTGGAACAGGTCAAAGGTTAGGTGAAGCAAGTAATGTAGATCCCAATCTAAATCAATCTGGGAATAACAGCGGACCAGATTTAAACCAATCAGCAAATAATGAAGAATCGGGGAGTAATTTAGATGTGAGTGACATTAATCCGCCAAATGACGTACTGCAAAATCAACTTACAGCAGATGATATAAAAAGATTAAATGACATGCGCGATAATGCTGCATGGGATCCAAATATAGTCAAACAAAGTCAATCCACTTTTTTACAAGCTCCTATACCGCCGCCAAGATTAAGTAGTACACTTAATAATGACGATAATGAAAACATAAATCAATCAACTGATAGCAATCCGGTTTTTTATTCACCTAAGGAGAATACTGAGAAAGGAACGGTCGGTATCATAAATAAAGAAGAGAATTTATTTCACACATCTAGAAAACGCGGCAGGAGTACAATTTCTAGCCCCATTACTCCAGACCGTGCATTGAAACAAGTAGAAAAAAATCTCAAAGATATTTCCGCACCGCGAGCTACTAAAGATTTTATTGCTGCGAATATATCTGCAGTATCTAATCGGTCAACTGTGCAAAGAACGCCGCCTAAAGCTAGAAACCCAAGAAATCCAAACCCAAACAACTCACGGCCTATTGCTACAAATACTAGATCTAAATTAGCTGCAGTACGTAACGAGGAAGAATTGCCTTCGTTTAACCGGTCTGCTAAGAAGCAAGGACGACATATAAAAGAAAAAACTGATCAATTGCAAAAGTCCGCATCCGCTCGTAAAAATAGAATGCAATAAAAACGAGTGCATGAAAGTATGCACTTGTCTTTTTTATTTTTTAGTGGGTATATAAAGAACTCCATTTTTAGTAACTATGTCATAGTCGGTATTGAGAAGAACTTGAAGACAATGAAAAAAATATTTTCCATTGAAGGTCCTATTGGCGTAGGAAAATCTACTTTATTGAACTTATTGAAAGAAAGAGGATATCCTATTTATCCTGAACCAATTGAAGAGTGGGAGCCGTGGTTGAAACGGTTTTATATGTCAGACCAGAGTGCTGAGAACTCGATTTTTCTTCAAAAACAAATTGGGGGTACTATTGTCCAACGAGCTGAGCAAATTCGAGCTTCCTCTCATGATTGCGTCATTATGGAACGAAGTCTACGCTCTGGCTTAGAGGTTTTTACTCGTGTAAATGAATTATTAAGTCCTCATGCTGAATGGAAAGACGTGGTGGAGTTATATGAAGACTTCATAAAAACATGGGAAACGAATACTGCAGATCAAAGATTTTACTACATTGCATTAACTTGCAGTTTTGAGAGAGTATTTCAACAGTCCAGAAAACGAGGCGGGCCAGATTCATTGACAGTAGAAAAATATCATCAATATGTATATAATCAAAGTCTTGAATTCGAAAAATCTTGTAATTATGTCGTAAATATTCACAGTACCCCAAGTAAAGTGTGTGACGAGGTTGTTGAAATAATAAATAAATATAATTGACGTATGTTGCCAGTTTTGTTTCATTTGAATAAAAAATGCATAGAAATGCATCAATATTTTTAAGTATATAAAGGCAAGGAAGTGAATTAATACCTCAGTTGTATTTTAAGATTCAAACAGAACGCATTAACCTGTGTTAAGCGAATCTTTTACAACTACTCCTGTACTCCTTATTGTTTTTGTAGAAAAATGTTTGGTTTACGTAAACCTAAGAAAACCTATCTTTGCACTATTTGTGAGCACGAGGGCAAAACTCTGGCATCGATTAAACATCACTTCAACCTTAAACATACCATAGAAGATGAATGTTTATTTTGTGAAGAAAAAATATCAAATTTAAATACACACGCCGTAAGAAAGCATATATCCTATTCTTTTAAATGTAACCGCTGCAGTGATCGATTTACTACAGAGCGAGATATAAAGCATCACTATATTCGCAAACATGCGACACCTGTGAATAATGACTTTGAAGAGGTAGAGACAGCGTTTAATAGACGCGTGTCGACCTTCTCTTGCAACTTTCCAGATAAAGGCATTACTAGTGTTGAAATGATTGGAAAGCAAATTCAACGATCATCTGTGGGACTACTGAAGCATCAGTTAAATTTGCATCACATTATTCGTTTCTCTATTATAATGGTAGCAGAATATGTGAAGTATGATGAATTGGGAAAAATTGATGACAGTAGTATTTCTATCTTTCATTTACGGTCATCTTCAAAAACTATCTTGCTTTCTGATCTTAATGCTATACCATCGAAAGTGAATCAATGCATCAATGAAATAGAAGAACGAAATGAAAATTTTTTGGGTGCTGGGTCTGGGTGGGTTTTGAATCAAATCCATAAGACTAATATTGAGCTGGGAAAAGTGTCACTTGCTGGCGGATGTAATGAAACTAGAATAAATGTTCCTAGTCATAAAAAGAAGTATTTGATTGATGCTGAGACAAACAAAGACGAATGTTTTTCTAACAGTGTCGCGCTTACTTTTTTCAATGAAGAGACTCTAAGACTAGGACCAAAAAAGCTTGGGATACTAGCACGTGCATACACAAAACAGAACTTTAATATGAAAAAAATAATGTTGCCACTAAACCTACAACATGTTAAAAAATTCGAACGCAAAAACAAGCATCTTAATTTAAGAATAAATATATTTACGGTTTTGGATGGATCTATGGTTCCGGTACATAAAAGTGAAAATAAGAAAGCAGAAAAAACAGCAAACCTTTTTTTACAGCAAAGACGCAATGGTTTGAATCATCATTATATATATATCTCAAACATCCAGAAATTTTTAAGGACGGAAGACTCTAAATGCTTTCATTGTGTTACGTGCCTGAATTCTTTTTCAAGTAAAGAAGCTTTAGAAAACCATTCAATTTTGTGTGAAAGAGAAGATGAAGCATGCATTGAGTATCCCGAAGCAGGTGCGACAGTAGCTTTCAAAAGCTTCGAAAAACAGGTCCTGCAACCTATTTTTGGGTGTTGTGACTTTGAGGCCTCATTAAAACCTGTAACAAGAAAAGAAAATGCAGATAAATACAACTGTAAGAATTGTGAAATTAATGGAGATGAAAAATATTGCGACCATAAAACTGCAACTTTAAATCACCAAATACCCACAACATATTGCATTGCATTATTTGATAATGAAAGTAATATAATTTTTGAAAAAACTGAATCTGACGAAGTGAATGTCATGAAAAAATTTTTTTCTACCTTAGATTATATTACTAAAAAATTCATTCCTTTATTACAAAAACATAAAATTCGAGCAAAATATACTGACGAAGAGGAGCAAAGGTATAAACAAAGCACTAAATGTTATTTATGTAAAAAACCATTTAATTATGAGTATCAGGGAGAAAACAAAGTGCGTGACCATTGTCATTACTCAAATATTTTTTTGGGTGCGGCGCATGCAAACTGCAACTGGAAAAGAGTAGCTAACCGACGTATACCAATATACATTCATAATTTTAAAAATTATGACTCACAATTTATACTTCAAGGACTAAAATATGTATCTAATAAACAAGACATTCACGGTATACCGTATAATGAAAAAAAATTTCGAACATTAACCATCGGTCAAATAACATTTGTAGACTCTATTGCAATGTTGACAGCTTCTTTAGACGCTTTAGTGAGTACTTTAAAAAAATCAGGCCATACTTTTCCTTTGCTAGACAAGCATCCTTTTTTCAAATCAGCTGGAGGTTTTAAAGGGGACCTTCTTCAAAAAGGAATATACCCATACGAATGGGCTTCCAGTATTCGCAAACTTAAAACCACAAAAATATTTCCTTCACATAATGATTTTTATAGCATTTTAAAACAAGAAAATGTAACCCAAGAAGACTATTGTCGCGGATTAGCAGTTTTTAAAAACTTTAAATGTGAAAACATGCTTGATTATTGTCATCTTTATTGCAGACTAGATACCATTCTTTTAGCAGAAGTAATGATAGCATTTAGAAAGCAAATGTACAACCATTTCGAGTTAGACTGTACTGCCTATATTTCATTTCCGCAATTGGCTTTTGATTGTTGTTTGAAAACACTAACTTCACCCATTCAATTAATGCACGACCCAGATATGATTCTTATGATGGAACAAAATATTCGCGGCGGTGTGTCATTTATCAATGAAAGACATGTAAGAACACCAAATTACACCAAAACAAAAGAAAATGAAAATATCGACAGTAAAATTCAAAATCATTTACTTTATATTGATGCTAATAATTTATACAGTGTTGGTCAATCAAGCCCTATGCCTTTTGGTTCGTATGCATGGTGCACAGACGAAGAAATTGATCACATAAGTAAACATATACATGAAATACCTATTGACTACCCGCAAGGTTTTATTTTAGAGGCAGATTTAGTTTGTCCGCCTGAAAAGCATTCAGATTTTGCATCATTACCGCCACTGCCATACCATAAAACAATTACTTTTAATGACCTTTCACCGCATTCGCAAAAAATGTTCCAAAAAATAAAAACAAAGCAAGAATTGAAACAATATAAATCTAAAAAATTAGTGACTGATGTTACTGACAAAATAAAATATGTTCTTCACTATCGTACTTTACAAATGTATCTCAAAATGGGGCTCAAATTAAAAAGAGTGCATAGGGCAATCAAATTCGAACAACGACGATATTTATGTCCATATATTGATTATTGTACTGAACAAAGAGTGAAAGCAGTCGAGAAAGGAGATAGCTTTACCGCACTTTTATGGAAATTAGCAATGAATGCAGTTTACGGAAAATTTCTACAGAATGCACGTAAACATTTTGAAGTAAATATATGTACATTTCAGCGCGGGTTTGATAAATATTTTAGTTCACCATTTTACAAAGCACACAACATTTTAAGTGAAAATGTAGTTGCTGTTTTCCAAAACAAAAAAAAGGTAAAATTAGATAGACTATACGCTACCGGATTTTCAATCTTAGAAATTTCAAAATTGCATATGTTTCGATCTTGGTATGAATTTATTCAACCGCAGTTAGGTAAAGAAAATGTTAATATTGTTTTAACTGACACAGATTCATTTGTACTTCATATTAAAAAAATGTCTCGCAATGAAATTCTAGACGCACTAACTCCGTGTATGGATTTCAGTAATTATCCAGAAAACCATCCTCGATACAATGAAGAAAATAAAGCTAAACCAGGATATTTCAAAGACGAATCAAAAGGCAACTATCTCATTGAAATAATTGGACTACGATCGAAGTGTTATATTACACGTGTAAAATCATACACTAATTATACACATAAAGATAATGTGGTTTGTAAAGGCATTACTAAACCAGCACGTGCGAAACTGTCATTAGAAACATTTCGAAACGTAGTAAAAGGATCGCAAAATATATACTCTGATATATATTCAATTCAATCAAAACATAGAGAAATATATACACAAAAAATCACGAAAATTGCACTCTCAAGTTCGGATGATAAACGATATTTGTTGCCTTGTGGAATTCATAGCTTACCTCACGGATCAGAAGAAGGAGAAGAATGCGTACTGTGTGTTTAAAAATGAAACAAATTTATACTCTAAACAGACAGTTAATAAATTAGAAATTTGTTTCCTCATCTGTATTTCTACTCTCATCAGCAACGTCAGCATTTCTTTCGTCTGACTCTGCACCGGCTGCGGCGTGTTGAAGCTCGTGTGTAGTAGCAACACTTATTTTCTTTTTAGCTTCCGTTAAGGTCGGTGTAGAGTCAGACGAGCTGTGAGCTAATTGGACTGATTTACTACATTTCTGACAGATGCATTTACTCACAAAAAAAATATTGACGAAGCAGATAAGGATTAAAAGGCACGCAATCAAACATACTACCCAAAACAGGTATTGACTTTCCAAGTTCTGTTTTTCTAGAAAAGCTTTAACTTCGGCAATGCTTAAGTTCGTTTTATTTTGAGCTCCATTCAAGTTGTCCAAAGAAAAAATCATGTTTTGCATAGCTAGCTCAACATTCGAAGATTGTTTATTTTGAGTTCTGTTAATTGAAATAATCTGATCGTTCATTCGAACGAACTCTGTGGCCAATGCGCTGAAAAGCATAGCTAGTCTGGTTTGCGTACTATTGTTTTGAGTATGCAGTTGAGAAACGTTAAAATAGAAATCCGTCGAAAAATGATCTAGTTTACTGTGCATCGATTCGTTAACGACTCTAACCAAGTCTTTCATACTCTGGGTTGCATTAATTGTTTCCAGTCTTAAGCTGTCTGTTTCGAGTTTTAAATTCGCATCAGTTTTTAGCAACACGTTTGCAATTTCCTTGAAGCTTGTACTTAAATGCGACTCGAACTAAAAAAAAAGAAAAATACACACTATGTCTTTGTTCAGCTCACAATTTTAAAGAACTATAGAAAGTACTTACTTGGCTTTGTTCAGAAATTAGTGTATCGTTGATTGCTGAAAAGTATTGAGCTGTTGCAGTCATTTGTTCTACGAGAAGTGAGGAAACCTAAAAGTAAAACACTAAAATGAACCACAGTTTTAATATTCATTTCAGTGCTATACTTACAGATTTAAAACGATTGGTTGCAGCAACATCAGCTTTCTTGTCCAGTGCCAAAATCAGGTCTGTCACGTTTGTTTGACTCTAGAAAGGAAAAAAAGTTTTTTAGAGATAATTACGTGAAATGTATATATATATATATGAATTTCTGTACCTGTTCCTGTTTCAATGCTAAAACTGCAGTTTTGTTTAAGATTTGATCCAACATTGCTGCTTTCGCCCAAACTTTGTCCGCAGTTTGATTCCAGATTTGATCCAACATTTCTGCTTTCGCCCAAACTTTGTCCGCAGTTTGATTCCAGATCTGATCCAACATTGCTGCTTTCGCCCAAACTTTGCCCACAATTTCCAGTACTTTTTCTTCGGTTTCGTTACTTTCCTAGAAAGAAAGAGAGAGAGAGAGAGAGAGAGAGAGAGAGAGGAAAAAGGAATTAGAGAGAGGAAAAGAAGTAATGTTTTTTACTTTTTAAACTTGAATAACATACCTTCATCAATCCAAACATTTTTTCAAATTGTAGATTGGTTTCATTCACTGTCATTTCAACGATGCCTTGGTTGCCTAATTGAAAATGGTCAATGACAGCATTTTCCATTAACTTCAGGTAAGAACGCATAACTTCAGCTGTAGAATTTTCAAGCGAGATTCTACTTGCAGAAATTTTGTCTTCAATCTGAAAAAAAATCAAATAGTATTAATACAAACATATGTTGAGGTAATCATAAATACGTTTAAAGTACTTACGGCAAAAAGACGATACTGTGTTGTATTATATGCCGCGGTCGATGAGATATTCAAGTCGTTATGTAGTTGGATGAGGGTGTGATTTATCTTCACCATTTCCTAAAATGAAAATGCGACAATTTATGACCAAAAATGATATTATCTAATTATCTCATTTCAGATTCAAATACCTGCGTATTTCTCTGGAGTGTGTTGTTTATAGCCATCACCTGGCTATTAAGTAATTTTACTTCCGGCGAGATATCGTCCTTCAAAAACGAATCAATCTCTCTGCTAACATCACTTGTATTTGACATTTCCAATTGGATTTGTATCGTGCGATCCGAAAGTTGATTGAGATGACTCGTTATGTTATTTCCTATAACTGCCGCAATTTGGTCTGTCACATTTTTCCCTAGTTCCTTTGTTGTAGATGTCAAGTTAATGTTGAACTATAATTGTGATAAATATGACAGATAAAAAAACTATTGAAAATAATAAGACAAAAATATAGTTCTTACCGAATTCATTTTTTGGAAATAAGTTGACTGAAGAGCTTCCTGGTCGTTCCACAGGTCCTTGATTTGGTCAGCAAAATCAGAAATTGCATTTTTGATATCGTCAACCTCCCGAAGAGAATTCAGATGTTTTTGAAACGCGGATACCATTCTGTCGCCAACCTTGCAAAACATTGTACAAAGATAGTATAAATAAATGTATTATAAGACACTAAATATATTACTTACATCGCTGATATTCTTTGATTGGGTAGCATAATCCTTGAGTAGTTCCCGTAGTTCATCTGTCGTAATTTTGTCGTTGGATGAAATTGTGCTTAATCGACCCCAATCTGTTGATGCCTTAGCTGACGACAAAATGCACAGGGCAAGAAAAAGAAAGTACATCTGAAACATTTTCAGATGTCTTTTTTCAGATGTCTTTACAGTTTGAGTACTTCTGCAAAACTGATTTGCTCAAAGTAAAACTAGTATTTAAGAAACCGATAAGAACGAGAAAGCAAAGAAAAAAGAAAGCACAATGCCGACTACTAACTATGCTGGACACATGGAAGGTGAGTTGGAAGAAATAGCTTCCCCACCTCCCACTACTTCAGCCTATACTTCAGCGGCAGATTTTTTTAATGACGAACCGGAAGAGAAAGCTATTATAAGACGTAGCTACTGTTACAAACATACAGAAGCAGTAGATAGCGGCGGACCTTTCTCCATAGTAATTGCTGATCAAGGCGAATCATTTATCGATCCGTCGAGTTTCCGACTTCGCGCAGTTTTA
>CALAJP010000155.1 GCA_937922815.1 uncultured Saprospiraceae bacterium | reverse complement strand
AAAATTCAATTATATTTTAATCAATTTAGAAAAAATATTAGCGATTGAAATTATGTATGCTACGCAGGCTATGGAATTTAGACGACCAAACCGTTTTTCCAAAATATTAGAATACAACTTCGATTTGGTTCGTTCCAAAGTACCCAAATTAGAAGAAGACCGATTGCTCAAAGATGATATAAATGCACTGATTAAAATGGTAAAACAGCAACTATTTTTAGTTCAATAACATGATATAATAACTACAAATATGACTTTCCAAGACCAAATAAAAATGGGTATTCCTACCGAATTGCCACCCATAAAAGCTTATCCAAAAGATACTAACCCAGCTCCTCGAAGAAAAGATATTTTATCTATCGAAGAGAAAAAACTGGCTATCAAAAACGCATTAAGGTATTTTCCTAAAGAATGGCATTCAGAATTGTCCGTTGAATTTGCAAAGGAATTACAATCTTTCGGTCGAATTTATATGTACCGTTTCAAACCTGATTACGAGATATTCGCCAGACCTATAGAAGAATATCCTGCCGAATCTCAGCAAGCTGCAGCGATTATGTTGATGATTCAGAATAACCTTGACCCAGCAGTGGCTCAACATCCGATGGAATTGATTACTTATGGTGGAAATGGAGCGGTTTTTCAGAATTGGGCTCAATACCTTTTGGTGATGAAATATCTTTCTTCGATGACAGATATGCAAACGTTACATTTATATTCGGGGCATCCGATGGGACTTTTTCCATCACATCAAAAAGCTCCTCGAGTGGTTGTGACCAATGGTATGATGATTCCTAATTATTCTAAACCTGATGATTGGGAAAAATTTAATGCATTGGGCGTAACGCAATATGGTCAGATGACCGCAGGCTCGTTCATGTATATTGGTCCTCAAGGAATAGTTCATGGCACTACGATAACGGTGATGAATGCATTTAGGAAAATATTAGAAAAAAATGATTCGCCAGAAGGAAAAATTTTCTTAACGGCGGGACTTGGTGGAATGAGTGGAGCTCAACCTAAAGCAGGGAATATTGCAAAATGTATTTCCATTTGTGCTGAAGTTAATCCTAATGCGGCAAAAAAAAGACATAGTCAAGGCTGGGTAGATGAGTTGATTGACAATATGGACGAATTGGTTGATAGGGTCAAAAAGGCACAAAAGAATAAAGAGATAGTTTCGATTGCTTTTATTGGAAATGTAGTTGATGTTTGGGAACAATTTTATGAAAAAGAAATTTTTATTCATGTAGGTTCTGACCAGACTTCTTTACACATTCCGTGGACGGGTGGATATTATCCAGTGGGGAAATCTTACGAAGAATCTAATGTATTGATAAGAGAGAAACCTGAACGATTTAAGGAAGAAGTTCAGAAAAGTTTGAGAAGGCATGCAGAAGCAATTAATAAACATACTGTCAAAGGGACTTATTTCTTTGATTATGGAAATGCCTTTTTATTAGAAGCGTCAAGAGCAGGTGCCGATGTCATGGCTGAAAATGGGATTGATTTCAAATACTCTTCCTATGTACAAGATATTTTAGGGCCTATGTGTTTTGATTATGGATTTGGTCCTTTTAGGTGGGTTTGCACATCAGGTAAACAAGAAGATTTGGATAAAACTGATGAAATTGCTCGAAAGGTTTTGGAAGAAATGAAAAAAGAAGCTCCTGAAGAAATTCAATTGCAAATGCAAGATAATATCACTTGGATTTCAGAAGCCAAAGAGAACAATTTAGTTGTTGGTTCTAAAGCTCGTATTTTATACGCGGATGCCGCAGGTAGAATAAATATTGCCAGTGCTTTTAACCGAGCGGTTGCATTGGGAGAAATTGGACCTGTTGTTTTGGGTAGAGACCATCATGATGTAAGTGGTACGGATTCTCCTTTTAGAGAAACTTCTAATATTTATGATGGTAGCCGTTTTACGGCTGATATGTCTATTCATACGGTTATTGGTAATGGATTTAGAGGAGCGAGTTGGGTTTCTATTCATAATGGAGGTGGTGTTGGTTGGGGAGAAGTGATTAACGGTGGTTTTGGGATGCTCTTAGATGGTTCGGTGTCTGCTCAACAAAATTTGGAGGAGATGTTATTTTTTGATGTAAATAATGGAATTGCGAGAAGAAGTTGGGCGAGAAATGAAGAGGCTATTTTTGCCATCAAAAGAGAAATGGAGCGAATTCCAAACTTAGAAGTTACTTTACCGAACCTTGTTTCTGATGACATTTTAAAAGACCTTTTCGAATGAGAAAATTATTTGTAAACATAAAAGAATTAGTTCAAGTTAGAGAAGGGAAATCTCAATTTTTGGATGGGAATGCTATGAAAACACTTCCTACCATAAAGGATGCTTTTTTACTGATTGAAGATGAAAAAATTATTGATTTTGGTAATATGGATGCATGTCCGACTACTAATTTTGATGAAAAAATAGATTTAACAGGAAAGATGGTTTTCCCATCTTGGGTAGATTCACATACGCATATTGTGTATGCAGGAAATAGGGAAGGGGAGTTTGTGTCGAGAATTAATGGAATGTCATATGAAGAAATAGCCAAACAAGGTGGAGGTATTTTAAATTCAGCCATTTTGCTTCAAAACACCTCCGAAGAAGAACTTTACGAACAAAGTAAGGCTCGTTTGGAGAAAGTTATCATGATGGGGACGGGAGCTGTGGAAATAAAATCAGGCTATGGATTGACGCTCGAAGCCGAAATGAAAATGCTTCGTGTTATCAAAAAATTAGTTAACAATTATCCAATTCCTATTCGAGCAACTTTTTTGGGGGCTCATGCTTTTCCTAAGGAATATAAAAACAACAAAGCAGGTTATATTGAATTGATTTGCAATGAAATGATTCCTCAAATAGCAGCTGAGGAATTGGCAACTTATATTGATGTATTTTGTGAAACGGGTTATTTTTCGGTTGAAGAAACGCAAAGAATAATCAGTGCTGGTAAAAAAGTAGGTTTAATACCAAAAATTCATGTCAATCAATTTACTTCTATCGGTGGTGTCCAAATGGCTACTGAAAATGAAGCACTTTCAATCGACCATTTAGAAGTGATGACAGACACAGATATTGAAAACCTAAGCCATTCAAAAACGATTCCTGTTGCCTTGCCAGGCTGTTCGTTTTTCTTAGGGATTCCTTACACACCTGCTCGAAAATTACTGGATAAAAATATAGGATTGGCATTGGCAACAGATTACAATCCAGGTTCTTGCCCTTCTGGAAATATGAACTTTGTGGTATCTACGGCTTGTATTAAAATGAAAATGACACCTGAAGAATCTATTAATGCAGCTACGATTAATGCTGCTTTTGCAATGGGCTTAGAAAATGAAGTTGGGTCTATTGCAAAA
>CALAJP010000154.1 GCA_937922815.1 uncultured Saprospiraceae bacterium | reverse complement strand
ACCGTATCGTTTTTGAAACTGCCTACCAAAGGAGTATTCCGATGGCAGTCAGCATGGGTGGCGGATATTCCAAACGATTGGCGGACATCATTGATGCTCATGCGAATACTTTTAGGATTGGGCAGGAGGTGTATTATGGGGTTTAGGTTGGTATTGTTTTATTTTTGTATATGTCAATATTCACATTAATAATTATACAGCTCTAAGTCACTCCAAGCCTTCTTGGCTTCATCATATCCGTTTTCATAACTTTTTCTTATCCAATAAGCTGCTTTCCCATAGTCTTTCAATGTCCCTTGTCCATAATAGTACATAAGTCCAAGGTTGTATTGTGCTTCAGCCACTCCTTGTTCTGCACTTTTCTCATACCAATACATAGCCTTTTTATAATCTTTCAATGTACCTAAGCCAAAATGATACAACATTCCTAGACTGTATTGTGCATCAGCTTCTCCCTGATCTGCACTTTTCTCATACCAATGGAAAGCCTGTTTATAATCTTTCAATGTACCTAAGCCAAAGCTATACAATATTCCTAGATTGTATTGTGCACTAGAATTTCCTTGATCTGCACTTTTCTTAATCCAATAGAAAGCTTGATTATTGTCTTTCAATGTTCCTTCTCCTACGAGATACATAAGTCCAAGGTTATACTGTGCTATTGCATTTCCTTGATCTGCACTTTTCTTGTTATCTTCAAATGTTTGTCCAAACGATAAAATCGTCATACAAATGGTAAGTAAAACAAAAAATACTTTCTTCATGACTTCATGTTTATTTTAGTCCCTAAGTTTAATAACCTAAGCACCAATGGTGATTATATCAACAATAAAATGTCAAATAACATACCAAAAAACAACCTTACATATACACCTGTCTCACAACGAATAAACATCGTCTGAGAAATGAATACAACAGCATTAGGATTATTATCAGCGTAATAATCAGAGATTAAACCCATTAGATAATTGTTTGTCTTTTATTACAATGACTTTCTATTATAGAAAGCCTTAGATTATTAATTATTCTGACAGCCAATTTTATAATCGTCTCTGTATTAAGTATAAAGTAATAGTTGTGGTTAGCATTAATAATTGTACAGTTCTAAGTCATTCCAAGTCTTCTTGGCGTTCTCAAATCCATTTTCATAGCTTTTTCTCACCCAATAAGCTGCTTGTTTATAATCTCTCAATGTTCCTTTACCTTCGTAATACATAAGACCAAGGCAGGATTGTGCGGCACCATCTCCTTGTTGGGCACTTTTATTGAACCAATAGAAAGCTTGTTTATAATCTTCCAATGTCCCATAACCAAAATGATACATAATCCCAAGTCTGAATTGTGCATTAGCGTCTCCTTGTTCTGCACTTTTCTCATACCAATACATAGCTTGTTTGTAGTCTTTCAATGTCCCATGACCATTTTCATACATTCCTCCAAGTAAATACTGTGCATCAGCGTCTCCTTGTTGGGCACTTTTCTTGAACCAATAGAGAGCTTGTTTATAATCTTCCAATGTCCCTTTTCCATGCTTGTACATATATCCAAGATTATATTGTGCGGCACTATATCCTTGATCTGCACTTTTTTTAAACCAATATGAAGCTTGTTTATAGTCTTTCAATGTCCCTACTCCATGCTGATACATATATCCAAGGTTGAATTGTGCTTCGTAGTTTCCTTGTTCTGCACTTTTCTGATACCAATAGAAGGCTTGTTTATAGTCTTTTAATGTTCCTTTACCTTCGTAATACATAAGACCAAGGTTGAATTGAGCGAAAACAAGTCCTTGTTGGGCACTTTTATTGAACCAATAGAAAGCTTGTTTATAGTCTTTTGATACATCTTTTCCATTATAATACATTGCTCCGAGATTGTACTGTGCAGTGGCATCTCCTTGTTCTGAATCTTTCTTGTATTCTTCAAATGTTTGTCCAAACGATAAAATCGTCATAGAAATAGCGAGTAAAACAAAAAATATTTTCTTCATGACTTCATGTTTATTTTAGTCCCTAAGTTTAATAACCTAAGCACCAGTGGTGATTTATATCAACAATAAAATGTCAAATAACATACCAATAAAAGAACCCTACATATACACCTGTCTCACAACAAATAAACATCGTCTGAAATACATACACAACAGTATTAGGATTATCTTCAACGTAATAATCAGAGATTAAACCTATTAGAAAATTGTTTGTCTTTTTTTACAATGCTTTTCTATTAGGATTTGCCTTGAATGATAAAAGTCCTGAAAAAGCTATTTAAACTATTCACAAAACAGGTCCCGTATAAGAATGAGGTGTTAATTGTTTCAACTCAGATTTCATGTCGTCACTAACGGCTAGATTATCAACAAAACGGTGTAAATCTGCTTGATTGATAGCGGATTTGCCACGGGTTAGATCCTTCAATTTTTCATAAGGTTGAGGATAACCAATCGCTCTAAGTTTGTTTTGGATGGCTTCGGCAAGAATAATCCAATTATCGTCTAAGTCTGCCGCTATTTGGTTATTGTTCAGAATTAATTTACCCAATCCTTTTTGAGTAGATTGCAAGGCAATTAGAATATGTCCTAAAGGAACGCCAATATTCCTCAGCACTGTACTGTCTGTCAGGTCTCTTTGCAACCTAGATATAGGAAGTTTTGCGGTAAAATGATTTAATAAGGCATTTGCAATGCCTAAATTACCTTCGGCATTTTCAAAATCAATCGGATTTACTTTGTGTGGCATGGCAGAAGAACCTACTTCTCCTTTTTTAGTTTTTTGTTTGAAATAATCCATCGATATATACGTCCAAATATCTCTACAAAAATCAACTAAAATGGTGTTCATCCTCGCCAACGTATCGAAAATAACGCCTAAATTATCGTAATGAGCAATTTGAGTGGTGTATCTTAATCGTTCCAACCCCAAATCATTTTTTAATAATTTTTCTGCCCATTGGTGCCAATCAATAGCAGGATAACAAACGTAGTGGGCGTTAAAATTACCTGTCGCTCCACCAAATTTTCCGTAAAAAGGACTTTGTTTTAGTATATTTAATTGTCTTTCGAAACGCTCAATATAGACCAAAAATTCTCTGCCCAATAAGGTAGGGCTGGCAGGTTGTCCGTGCGTACGTGCCAACATAGGAACGGCATTCCACTCTTCGGCAAGCGTTTTTAGTTTAGCTACTAAACCTTCCCAACTGGGAATAATATTTTCTTGAATAGATTCCTTCAAAGACAAAGGAATAGCAGTGTTATTTATGTCTTGAGAAGTCAATCCAAAGTGAATAAATTCTTGAACGTCCGTCAATCCAATTTTTTCAAATTCTTCTTTGATGAAATATTCAACAGCTTTTACATCGTGGTTGGTAACGGATTCTATTTCTTTTATTCTTTTTGCATTTTCAAGAGAAAAATTATCTGCAATTTTTTGAATATTGACTTTGTCTATATTGTTGATTTCAAAAAAATTACCTTCCGCCAACTTTAAGAAATAAGCAATTTCTACAATCACTCGGTATTTAATTAATGCATACTCAGAAAAATACTCTTGTAACTCTTGAGTTTTGGAAGCATATCGACCATCGATAGGAGAAATAGCTGTTATCATCGTTTTTTTACCAAAGATAAAAAGGTAGAATAGAAAATAGGGCAATTTTTTGAGGTTTATTTTATGCAATCGTTTTTTGGATTAGTCTCTTTCTTCTCTAAAATAGTCAGGTCGCCATGATAATCCTCCAAAAACTATTTTAAATCGGTCTTTCCACGTTCTACACTTTTTGACATCGTTCCAAATATTCTGGTATTCTATAAAATTAATTTTAAAAATATTATTAGTCTTAATGGGCTTGGTCAATCCATAAATAACTTTTTCTTCTTCTTTTTGATAGGTACCAAATAGGTGATCCCAAATCATGGTAATACCTCCATAGTTTTTATCTAAATATTTTGTGTTAGAGCCATGATGCACTCGATGAACCGACGGGGTATTAAATATTAAATCTAACCAACCTAATTTTCCAATTCGTTCGGTGTGTATCCACGTTTGGAATTGTGCGACAAATACTAAGCCTATAATTGCTTGAAATGGTGAAAAACCAATCAGTATCATCGGGACTAAAAATATCCATTCAATCATGGGCTCAACCAAACTTAATCGCCATGAAATGGTTAAATTATAATCCTCGGATGAGTGATGAATGCTATGGTTTGCCCATAAAATTCGATGTTCGTGTTCGATACGATGCATCCAATAGTAAGTGAAATCTGCCGCAATTACTGCGAGTATCCATGTCCAAGCGTTCATTGGAATTGCTAATGGTGTTAGGTAATGAAATGGCATGAGAGCAATGATTCCTAAACTCCCTACAATTGTTTTTTCTAAAAGTTGGTTGATGAAAAAAATCAAAAAATTCGCTATAGAATCTTTCCATCTTCTTTCTTTTGATGTAAATGCATCAAATACAATTTCTAAAACAATAATCGCCAGATTGAAAAGAAATATATAGGCGATGTAATCCATAAAACGGGATTCTTCGAAAAGGGAAATTAATCGTGCAAAACTCATTCTTTAACCATTTAAATATGTTAGGAATACGCAAGAATATAACACTAATTTGTCAATTCTTAAAAGATTGGAATGCTGCTATTATGTTTAATGGTTAGTTGTTAGCTTTAGTGTTGTTTTACGACGTTATAAGCATGTTTGAAGTAGTTAAATAGGTTCATTTTAATTTTTATTCTGGATATTTAACCATTGCCTTTTTAGTTTATCAAATCACTTTTTAGATTCGGGTCGCTACCTTTTAATAAGAAAATGATTTTTGTATAACCCCTGATTCTAATATTTATTTGTAAAATATGCTAAAAAACATTAACTTTGTAATTCAAAGTACTTTTAATGATGGATGCACAAAAACATTTAGAAAATTTAAATGAGATAAAACGGATAATGGAACGGTCTACTCGTTTCTTATCCTTGAGTGGTTTGGCAGGAGTCTTCGCAGGAACTTTTGCCTTGATTGGAGCTTATTTAGCATATCAAGTTCTAGATAAGGATAATTTTATAAATGGAATGGAGTATTTTGATAGTAAAATACTTCTTTCTGGAAACCATGCTATTCATATTCAATTGATATCAATTGCGATTGGAGTTTTAGTGTTATCTCTAGGAGCAGGGTTCTATTTTACACATCAAAAAGCAAAAAAAGAAAATCGACAATTATGGACGGTTGCTTCTAAAAAAATGCTATTGAGTTTATTGGCTCCTTTGATATCGGGAGGTATTTTATGTTTACTGCTTATTAATCAAGGTTTGTTTGTATTAGTAGCTCCTATAACGTTGATTTTTTATGGGTTATCTTGTATAAACGCAAGTACATATACCCATTCAGAAATAGGTGCCATTGGATATTTTAATATTCTCTTAGGCTTGTTAAATGTATTTTTTCTGGGCTATGGCTTATTATTTTGGGTATTAGGATTTGGTTTTTTACATATTATTTACGGTACTTTAATGTACCTAAAGTACGAAAAAGAATAATATGTTAGAGGGATTAAATAAACATTTTGAAAGCAGAATTCGATTGGGAGTTATGTCTGTATTAATGGTCAATGATTGGGTCGATTTTAATACCTTGAAAGAACAACTTTCATTAACCGATGGCAATCTTGCCAGTCATATCAAAGCATTGGAAAAGAACCAATATATAGAGATTAGAAAAGGATTTGTTGGTAAGAAAACCAAAACAACTTATAATGCTACCGAAGTAGGAAGGTTAGCTTTTAAAGCACATTTGTCTGCTTTAGAACGGTTTTTGAAACTATAATATATTTTTTTATTTATGAACTTTGAAGCTCAAAGTACTTTTAAAAATTAAATAATGAAAAACAAGAATATTATTTTTACAGTGATAGGAGCAGTGTTATTTAATACCATCTTTTGGGAAGAAGGACTTGGTCTTAACATGATTATTTTTTCTGCTTTTATTATTATTTGCAATAAACTAATGAATAAAGTTGAATGGAATAAGAATTCGACATTAACCTTGATAGGAACAATTTTGTCCTTGGGTGCCTTATTTTGTATTCATTCCGATCTCAGTGCTTTGTCTGTCTTTGTTAGTCTTTTTGTATTTATAGGGTTTATGCACCACAAAGAGTTAAAGTCTATATCGAATAGTTTTTTAACAATCTTTATGAGTTGCTTTCATTTTCGAAAATTCAAATTTCAAAAAATAGGTATCTATGATAATTTTGATACTTGGAAATGGAAGAGAAGGTTTAAAGTTTTCGTTCTGCCCTTCATTTTATTGACTGTTTTTGTAATTATATTTAGAAGTGCTAATCCCATTTTTGATGATTTATTCACCAGTTTTACTTCTATATTTAGTTTTGAAATATCTAGTGTGTTCGAACGCATTTCAATTACTAGATTTATCTTTTTTATATTTGGATTGATGATTACTTCTGCGATGCTTGTTAAAAGTTCGAAAAAGTATTTCGTTAACAAAGACATCTCTAAGAAATTCAATTTGAAAAGAGAGAAAGGGAATAGAAATCCGATCATTGAATTATTAAAGATTGCAAAAAATACGAACCCAATTGCACTAAAAAACGAAAGATTTTCGGTCATACTAACATTTGGATTTATCAATTTCCTGTTGTTGATAGTTAATGGAATCGATATAATTTTTGTTTGGTTTAACAAAGCAAGTCAGCAAAGTGAAAACTTATCAAAAGTACTTCACGAGGGGACATACTTATTGATTGCAAGCGTGTTGTTGTCGATGATGATAATGCTTTTTGTGTTCAGAAAGAATCAAAATTTTTATAAACCTAATTTAAGATTAAAGAAGTTTGCTTATGCTTGGATAGTCCAAAATGTGATTTTAGTTATTTCGGTAGTGATTAGAAATTTGAATTATATTTCTGAATTTGGTTTGACGTATAAAAGGATTGGAATCTTTGTTTTTCTGAGTTTAACAATAATAGGATTGTATCATTTGTACATTAAAATAAAGGACAAAAAAACGATTCATTATTTAGTTTATAGAAATGGATGGGCTGTGTATTTTCTACTGATTTCTATGAGCTTAATCAATTGGGATGCGTGTATTGTAAATTACAACCTAAAATATATGAAATCAAATACAGTTGATTATTCGTATTTATTGCGTCTTTCTGATAATGCACTCATTCGACTATTAAAACATCAAAAAACGACTGAGGATCCAAGATGGTTCGAAGAAAGAAAATATTATGAATCATTTGATGAGCGATTGAACACTAAAATCAGGTCTTTTAAACATTATTCTAATCGAACGTTTCTTTCTTGGAATTTTGCTCATTACAGAATCGAAAAACAAATAAATAAGGATTAATCATTGTTGTGAAATCCTTTTTGAAGAACTATTTTTAAACAAAATATCATCATTATGAAAACACCAACCATTTATTTTTATTTGCTACTTATCATTATATGTTTTTCTAATTGTCAAAACGCAGAAAAGAGTGATTCAAAGTCAGCAGATACTCCTATCCCTAAAGTAGAAAAGGTAGAAAAAGTTAATATTAACTATCCTAACTTCAGTAAGGCTCAATCTCCACAAGAAATTAAGAATTTGGTATTGAATACACTCAAAGAAATAGATGAGAATAGTTCTAAATTTACCTCTGAATCTAAAAAAATGACGATAGATGGCGTCCCGAATACTCCTGTCGAAATTATATTTTTAGATAAAGAACCTATTAAAGTTTCGTACGGAGTTACTAATGATGCAGGGAATTTTGATGGGACATATAGCTATTATTTAAAAAATAGAAAAGTGTGGTATGGCGATCAAATTTATGCCAAATATGTCTTTACTAATGATAAACTAACGCACTGGTTTAATGAAAACTGGAAGGTCAATGTTGTTTCTGTCCAGAACAGAAAAGATAGAGAAAAACAGATTCTAGAAATGATTGAAACATTATTGTTGTAACGGATAAAATTGAAGTTTACTTCATTCCAATTTTACCTAATTCAATACCTTCTGAATAAGCCATTTTAATATTGTTTTGCCCTAATGTAACTTTGATTTGGTTATTGGCAGCATAATAAAGTTTCCAATACGCTTCTGGTTTACAAAACAAGAAAACACCTACATTAATATTATGGCTTTCGAAAGATTCTATACCGACACTAGGAGAGGGCGTTGTCATGACATCATCTAATAAAACGATATCTTTAAGAATGGCGGTTTCTACTTTTTCGTAGTCTTCTTCATAAGGCATGGCAAAAAACAAATCTACCCTAATATGTCCATTAGAAGAATGATTAATGACGCTGTCACTAGTCACCTTACTATTGGGGATGATAATATTTTGGTTAGTTTCTGTTCTGAGAGTGGTATTAAAAATTTCGATAGCTTTTACCCAACCTTTTTGTCCATCAATTTCGACTAAATCATCGGTTTTGTATGGTTTGAAAAGTAAAATAAGTACGCCTGATGCAAAGTTGGATAGACTACCCTGAAGTGCCATTCCAATGGCAAAACCTACAGCACCCAACATCGCAATAAAGGAGGTCGTTTTGATTCCTACCATTTCAGCAACTGAGAAAATCAGTAACACTTTTAATAAGACCGAAACCATTGAACTAATGAAAGGCGTTAAGTCCTTACTTACTTCATTTTTTAACATGATGGTTTTGATAACCTTTGCAATTTGAGAGATAATCCATAAGCCAACCAAAAGCACTATAACTGCTTTCATGACACTAGGAGAATATTCTAATGCGATATCAATAATTTTATTGAGCTTTGACTCCATTATTAATTTTTTATATTAAAAGTTATATAAATGTATTAAAATCTTCTTGAAAATCACATAAAATCTTATATTATAAATCTTTATCAAGATTACTGTCATCAAAGCTATAGTTATGCTAGAGTAGTAGTCCCTTTTTACTCGTATTTATATGAGGTCTGCTTAGGAATAGAAAAGGTAGAAAAGAAAGCAATCAAAAAAAGAAGTGTGCCTTTTTTGATTTTATGAAATGTTTTTAGAACACAAAATCAATTAGTGCAGCCTATATATTTGATCTCGCGTCTAAATATTAGAAAAGTTTCTATTATTAAGAAACGGTTTTGTCTAATTGTTAAGTAAAATACTTAATCGTGTAGTCGATCAAAAATGCTTATTAATTAGCTATGTATAGCGATAATTAGCCTCTAATTAGTAATAGAAAACTGTCTATTTTTTTACGTAATATAATTGTGGCATAGATTTGGAATGTTTATAAGAACACAGTCAAATATAATATACTATGAAGATTTACATGAAGCTATTTCCTATGACACTTCTCGTCTTAGGTACCATGAAAAGTAGCTATGCACAAAATTGTGATGCAAACTTAGGCTCTTATATCACTAAGAATACTATTTCTATATACGAGAGTTATACGGAGTCTGAAAATAAGTTAGGTTACAACATTAGTGGAAGAAATGGTAGCATCAATACTACTGGATATTATCAAGTAAAAGTTCACTTTGATGGGTTAAATCATGTTAATAGTAGTTGTACTTCTAATTTGTATTTTGATGGTTCTCATATAGGAAATAGTGGTCAAGGGTATATTGGGTATAGAACCTTTAATACAAATAATAGATCTTCTTTTTCATTTAACGCCAATGCTTGTGGAGGTGGATATTTTAAACATGCAAATGGAAATGTTGAGTTTGAAGACGGTGGTTGGACTTGGGGTACCAATGAAAGTGATTTTCGATTTTGGTTTTATGGTGTTAGGAGAACATACACTTACAGAGTAAATACACAATACCTCGTCCGCTCTGTTAGGTTGTCAAATACTCATGATGAACTTAGTTCACTAACCATAAGCGTATCTAATACTTATAGACTAAACCTAAGTGGAGGTTACACGGTGACTTCGGATGAAATATTTAAAAACGGTGTTTCTACTGGAGTAAAAATAACAGGAAGAAATTCAACTAAATTATTTTTTGAAGGCGATGCAAGTAGCGAGACTTATGAAGCTTTAGTGAAAGCAATAACTGTCCGTTCTTTAAGTTCTAGTAGCAATAAAAATACATTTTCTACATCTCCTTCTATCACTGTTACTGGTAATACTTGTGTAGAAGAGGATGATTTGGACTCGGATGACGATGGAATCCTTGATGTTATAGAAATGTTGACAGCCTCTAATGGTGGAGATACTGACAATGATGGCATTCCTGATCACCTAGATTTAGATTCAGATAACGATGGAATTTTAGATGTTGTGGAAGTTAATGGTATAGATTTAAATTTTGACGGTATCGCAGACGGTACTCCTAATGAACAAGGAATACCATCTAGTGCAGGAGCAAGCGGCTTTTCTCCTATTAATACAGATGGAGTAGGTGCACCAGATTTTCAAGATCTAGATTCTGATAATGATGGGTTATCGGACTTGTACGAATCGGGTAGAGATGTTTCGGTAGTAGATAAAGACGATAATGGAGTTATTGATGATGGAAATGATAACGACAAAGATGGAGTCCAAGACGTTATAGATAATGATAGCCATGGGGTAGATGGTTACCCAAGCCTTAAAGATGAAGACAATGACAATAAACCTAATTATATAGATTTGGACAGTAATGACCCTAATAATGTAATCGGTGATGGAAACGATGATATCGAAGAGTCAGGAAACGGTAATTTAGATACCGATGATGATGGTATGATTAACGAAACTACAGATAAAGATAGCGATGGGATTGATGATTCAATTGACGGAGATGATAGTTTGTACGGAGAGTTAAATGCTCCAACATACGATATTTCAATTAGAGCAATAGCGTATCCATCTATTTTCAAAGGTGATGAAAAACCGTATTACACTATTTTTAATATTAAAGAATTGACTCAGACGACATACAAGGGTGAAATTAAAATTGGAGTGACTCTAAATGGAGGTTTATCTTTTGATTTTGATGAGAACAAAAATAAAGTTGGAATTTTTGATGTGCAAAATAGCCAATGGGAGTTTTTAGAAAAGAAAAACAATGAATATATTTTTAAATTAAAGAATGAAGAACTAACTGCTAATTCAGATATAGCTTTAGGCTTGCAATTGATTACGGGAGATTTAGAAATTCAATCTTTTGGAGGAAATTATCGTGTAATTGTAAATAAAGACATTAACGTCAGGAATAACTCTGATTCGGAAGCTTTTTTGAGGTCAAAAAATGAAGAAAGAGAGACTTCTGAAACGAAACCAAACCCCAAGCCTGAACAAAAAAGCGTTATTCAATATTAGTATTGCAACTTAAATGATTCTGATAATCAATTTTTGGGAGGTAGCTGTGAAGTAATTGTGAATGATGTAGATGCTGGAAACAATACAGATTATGAAGCATTTATGATTTAAAAAAAATAAAAGATACTTCTTATTCAATATTAATAAAAAGGACTGTTCAGTAATTGCCTTGTCGATTATTGAGCAGTTTTTTATTTAGAATATCCCTTAGTTTGAAGCCTATTTTATATCACCTCTTTCTCTCTTTTAAACTTAATTAATGACGATACGAAAAGCAATCTATTTTCGATGAAATACTAAATGTGAATAAAATTATTGTAATTTGGTGGTCATAATATTATGAATATGACAGATTTAAATAAAATAGTTGGAACACTTGTTCTTAGATTGGTTTTAGGACTCATTTTTTTATTGCAAGGGTTT
>CALAJP010000153.1 GCA_937922815.1 uncultured Saprospiraceae bacterium | reverse complement strand
CAGAATGAGAAGAACCATCGCTAAGCGTTTGGTTTCTGCTAAAAATAATACTGCCATGTTAACTACTTTCAACGAAGTAGATTTAACAAATGTAATGGCGCTTAGAAAAAAATATCAAGAGAAATTTGTTGAGAAAAATGGCGTTAAGCTAGGTTTCATGTCTCTTTTTGCTAAAGCTTGTGCTAAAGTTTTAATGGAAATGCCTGATGTAAATGCTCAATTGGATGGAAACAATATCATTCACCACGATTTTGTAGATATTTCTTTCGCAATTTCTACCCCTACGGGTTTAGTTGTTCCTCCAATCAGAAACTGTGAATCATTATCTTTTGCAGATATTGAAAAGAACTTGAAAGGGTTGGCTGCAAAAGCGAGAAACGGTTCTTTGACGCTTGACGAAATGAGTGGTGGTACATTCACTATCACTAACGGTGGTGTTTTTGGTTCTATGATGAGTACACCAATTCTAAATGAGCCACAATCGGCAATCTTAGGAATGCACACTATCCAACAAAGACCAATGGCTGTAAACGGTGAAGTAAAAATTCGCCCAATGATGTACTTGGCTCTTTCTTATGACCACAGAGTTATTGATGGAAGTAGCTCAGTTACTTTCTTAGTAAAAGTGAAAGAACTATTAGAAGATCCTACACAATTGTTATTGGATTTATAATTTCTTTTGAAAATATAGCATACAAAAAGCATAATGTTTGGATTTCAAATGTTATGCTTTTTTGTTTTAAAAAATATTATGGAATTCAATAATGAAATAAAAACATCAATCGATAGAAGTGTTTTGTGTTGGTTGGCTACCGTTTCTTCAGAAGGAATACCAAATGTATCTCCTAAGGAAATTTTCAACATTTACGATGAAAATCAAATCATTATCGCCAATATCGCATCTCCTCAAAGCATTAAAAATATCAAACAGAATAAAAATGTTTGCATTAGCTTTATAGATATTTTGATACAAAAGGGTTTTCAATTAAAAGGAAAAGCAGAAATAGTTGATTCTTCAAACCCTATTTTCAAATCCATGGAAAAAGTTTTATTAGAAATGACCGGCGGAAAATTTCCTTTTTCTACTATAACTTGTATTAATATAGAATCTTCAAAAGCTATCATTGCTCCAAAATATTTTCTTTATCCAGAAACTACAGAGGCAGAACAAATCGAATGTGCGAAAAAAGTTTATGGCTTGAAATAACTTATGGATTAATTCAAATTAAAAAAGAACGTATTAAATTATCAATCATTATTATTTAACAATTTTTGCAGGTCAGTTTTACTAGGTAAAACTGTTTCATACCTACTAGCAAAAATTTGATTATTAGATTCTGGTAATGTGTATTTTACTAGTAACTCACTTTTTTCCTTACACAAAATTAGACCAATTGTTTGGTTTTCACTTTCAAGTTTCATCTCACGATCATAATAATTGACATACATCTGCATTTGACCAATATCTTGATGTTTTAAATCGCCTATTTTTAAGTCAATAAGTACAAAACAATTTAAGATTCTATTATAGAAAACTAAATCAATATAAAAATGTCTTTCATCAAAGGAAATTCTCTTTTGTCTTGCTATAAACGCAAAACCTTTCCCAAGTTCTAATAAAAAATATTCAAGTTTATTGATAATGGCATTTTCAAGATCATTCTCTGAATACTTTACTTTTTCGTCAAGTCCCAAAAACTCCAATACATAAGGTTCTTTAATGACATCTTTTGGTGCATTTAGTAATTGTCCCTCCTTACTCATTTTTTTCACTTCATTCTTATCCGTACTCAGTAATAATCTTTCATACAATGAAGTATCAAATTGTCTTTTTAATTCTCTAACAGACCAATTTCCACTAACACTTTCAATTTCATAAAATTTTCTTTCGTCTTCATTTTTGATTCTTAAAAGAATTAAATAATGTGACCAACTTAATCTTAAATCTTGTTTACTCAAAAACGCAGACGCTGTCTGCGTTTTTGAGTAAACAAGATAAAACTTTCTCATTTGCTCTAAGTTTCTAACAGAAAATCCACGTCCATATTCCTCTAATAGTCTTTTAGATAGGTTTTTTATTGTACTTTTAGCATATTCTGCTTTTTCACTCCCTTCTTGTTCCTCTTCTACCAAAATTCTACCAATTTCATAATACGTTAATACCATTATGTGATTAACACTCGAAACTAACTTCCTTCTTGATTTTTCAAGTAGGTTAACAACTTTTTCGATATAGTTTTTGTCTATTTTCTCTTCCATATTTTTGTATTGATATAAAGTAAAAAACAACAATAGCTTACTTCTCCTTCAAAAAAGCAATATTCCTCTTCAATCCCAAATATTTAGTTCTTCGGACAGCTGAGCCAGAGAATAGTTTTTCAAAAATTGACTCTTCTAAATTTTGCCAATCTTTCTTTTCCATTCCTAATAAATCAGGATGTGGATTTAATCGTTCTTCGGTATGAGGAGTAGCAAAGCGATTCCAAGGGCAGACTTGTTGGCAAACATCACAACCAAACATCCAGTTGTCCATTTTGCCATCAAACTCCTTAGGCATAGCGTCTTTTAATTCAATGGTCAGGTAAGAAATACATTTACTTCCATCCATTACTAAACCTTGTTCATCAATCGCTTCAGTGGGGCAAGCATCAATACATTTTCGACAAGAACCACAATGCTCAGAAACAGGCGTATCATATTCCAATTCTAAATCAATGATTAATTCAGCTAGAAAAAAGTAACTGCCTACTCCTTTTGTCAACAACAAAGTATGTTTCCCTATCCAACCTAAACCTGCTCTTTTTGCCCAATCTCGCTCCAAAACAGGTGCAGAATCCACAAATGCTCTTCCCGAAACCTCTCCAACTTCTTCATTGATATAATTGAGTAAACGATGAAGTTTCTTTTTTATAAATTTATGATAATCTTTCCCATAAGCATATTTAGCTATTTTGGGAGCGGATTCGTCTTTTTGACTTTCAGGGTTGAAATAATTAAAACTAAGACTAATTACCGTTTTCGCACCTGGTACTAACAAAGTTGGGTCAAGTCGTTTATCGAAATGATTTTCCAAATAAGACATTTGCCCATTTCGTTTTTCCGATAACCACTGTTCTAACCGTTTCGCTTCAGGCTCCATAAATTCAGCCTTGGCAAAACGAATATCTAAAAAGCCAAGTTCTTTTGCTTGAGTAGAAATTTTTCGTTTTATAAGCTCTTTACTAATCATTCAAAATCTGAAGCTTAGCAAATTTGAGCATAATTCTTTTCTTTTCATCTCCCAAAGATTC